>JAILFZ010000009.1 GCA_024697295.1 Treponema sp. | reverse complement strand
GGAAAGACACCGGACTGCGGGAGTGTAAGGGAGTTAATCAAGAATTCAACCGTTTTGGATTCTTTTACCGACAGCCAATATAAGTTTACCGCCGTTGAATTAAAATCTGCCCCCGCTGCAGAAGGCTCAAAGTGGACAGCCCTTCCCATCCGGGAATTCTTTTATGAGAATTCAAAAACTGAACTCTGCTTTCTGTGCGCACGCGCAAAAGGCCTGCTCAACTTTCGGCGGGACAAGGTTTACTGCGCAAAATGCGGCGCTCTTTTACAGGACGACAGGGATTTTACCGCACGCAGCTGTACAAAATGCAAAAAGCAGTACTTTCCGCAGCTTGAACCGGCAGTTATCGTACTCGTAAACAAGGGACCAAAAATCCTGCTCGCCCGCCACCAGAACCGGAGCGACGGAATGTATTCGTGCCTTGCAGGTTTTATTGAGACGGGAGAAACGGCCGAACACGCAGTCAAACGGGAAATCATGGAAGAAACCAATCTAAGCGTTAAAAACATCCGCTACGCCGGAACCCAGGCATGGCCCTTTCCGGACCAGCTCATGCTCGCATTTACAGCAGAGTACGAGGGCGGCGATTTAAAAATTCAGGAAGAAGAAATCGCCCACGCAGACTGGTTTGACCGCGACGCACTGCCCAAAGTTCCCGGCCCCGGAAGCGTTGCACATAATTTGATTTTTGGGGAATTGTAAAATTCCTCCTTTTCCATAGTATTTTTATCTCATTTGTGCTAAAGTTAGTCCCGCGCAAATCAGCGCAAAAAAAAGGAATAATAATGAATAAATTTGAAATTGGTCAGGAAGTAGAAACTACCGTTGTTCAGGTATCGAACGACACTGTATTTATAGATCTCGGTCTTAAAAGCGAAGGTTTTATCGACAAGGCAGAATTTGTCGACGAAAACGGAAACTGCTCGGTCAAGGAAGGCGACAAAATCAAAGCATACTTTATTTCGTCATCCCGCGACGAACTCCACTTTACTACCAGATTAAAGGGACAGAACGCAGGCTCAGAAGTGCTCGAAAGCGCCTTCAAAAGCCAGATGAAAATCGAAGGCCACGTAGAAAAAGAAATCAAGGGCGGTTTTGAAGTAAAAATCGGCTCAGCACGCGCTTTCTGTCCATACAGCCAGATGGGTTACAAAAACCGTCTGGAACCGGCCCAGTATGTTGGCCGTACCGAAAGCTTTGTAATTACCGAATACAAAAACGAAGGCAAAAACATCATCGTTTCCAACCGCAAACTCCTCGAAGCAGAAGAGCTTGAACAGTCAGGCCGCCTCGCACAAAAACTGACCGAAGGCACTGTAGTTGAAGGAACAGTAAAATCAATCCAGTCGTACGGCGCATTTGTTGATATCGAAGGCTTTCAGGCACTTCTTCCAACCGGCGAAATCAGCCACGCTCACATTATGAACGCAGGCGAAGTTCTCAAGGAAGGCCAGAAAATTACTGCAAAAATCATACGGGCCGACTGGAATACACAAAAGCCGGAACGTTCAAAAGTTACCTTGAGCCTCAAGGCACTGGAAAAAGATCCGTGGGATTCTGTTGAAAGCGAACTCAAGGTCGGTCAGAAAATCAGCGGAAAAGTAAGCCGCACAGCCGGATTCGGTGTGTTTGTAAACCTTATTCCGGGAGTGGACGGACTTGTTCACATTTCTCAGATTGAAGGCGTTTCTGCTACAACAAACCTTGCCAGAATGTTTAAGGCCGGTGATGTATTTGACGTTGTAATTCAGAAAATCGATCCGGCAGAAAAGCGCATTTCGCTTGCGCCGGCAACCAGTGTTGAACAGGACAACGACGCCGCATCTTATCTTGCAGGTCAGGATGACGACGGCGAAACTTTCAACCCGTTTGCAGCGCTCTTAAAAAAATAAAATGTTTGCGCCTTTTGACACCGACAGTTCATATAAGGTTTGTGTTGAATTATTGAATTTATTGAATTCAAATAAGATCCGCCTGACCAACACTGCAAAGACAAAAAGCACCCGCGACGGGCACGGCATTATGCTCGGTGCCCTCGTTGCAAAAAAGTCACCGTCAGAAGGCTCTGCAGCCCCGGTTTTTGAAGAAGCCCCGGTGGTTTTAGTCACCAATTCGGGAATCCGTTATCGTCTTGAAGGTGATTTATCTTCTTCAGGCTTTACCTATGTTGAACCTGTCGTATCAGCCAGCAGAATCGACAGGGCGCTCAATAAAAACGACGCAAAAATTCACGAATTAACCGACAGAATTCAACAATCAGGCGATGCAGATGACACAAAACTGCGCGACAGACTTTCAAAAGAACGCAGCGCACTCTGCGACGAGTCCCTAAAAAACGTATTTGCCCTTTATAAGTTTGCCTGCGCGGACAAAAAAATGCGCTCCCTCAACGAAATCTGCACTAAAAGCCTTCCTCCGACAGGAACAGGCGACTGCTGCGCTCCAAAACTTCTGAATTATGCATACTCAAACGATTTAACTCCGGTTTCAATGTGCGAAGTTTTTTATTCAAACGGGGATGACAGTTCAAAAAACGGTCAGATTTTTGACCCATGCGACGAGAGATGCGGCCTTATTCTGCCGCACATGCTCGGCCTCTGTATTTTGTACCGCGACAACGACATTGTAGTTTTAAACAAACAGTCGGGGCTTCTAAGCGTGCCAGGGCGCGGACCTGACAAACAGGACTGCGTTTCTTCGCGTCTGCGCCGTTTATACCCGTCCTGCATAGAGCAGCCTTCCGTGCACAGACTCGACATGGAAACTTCCGGACTCATGGTTTACGCACTCAACGCACAAAGCCAGCGCAATCTGAGAATTCAATTTGAAAAAAATGAAGTTCATAAAAAATACATCGCCCTTCTTGACGGAGTTCTGGCAAAAAAAGGAATCGAACCGCACGGAACAAAAGAATTGTTTTTCCGTCTTGATGTTGATAACCGTCCGCACCAGATATGGGACGAAGTTAACGGAAAAAGCGCTGTAACCGAATGGCAAATTTTAAACGTAGAAACTTACACGGCCCCGGACAAAAGCAGGCGCCCTGCAACAAGGATTATGTTTATTCCGCACACCGGACGGACACACCAGCTGCGCCTTATAAGCGCGGATGAACACGGCTTTGGATGTCCTATAATCGGCGACAGCCTTTACGGTAAATGCGAAAAAGGAGAGCGCTTAATGCTGCACGCATCAGAACTCTCCTTTACACATCCGTCAACCGGACAGAAAATGGAATTTACACTTCCCGCCCCGTTCTGATTAATTGAATGATTCAACGCCGTCCAGATCAAGGGTTGCAAACAAATCGTTGATTGTTTCGCGGCGGCGGATTTCTACAACCTTTCCGTCTGGCCGGAGAAGAACCTCTCCACAGCGGAGCTTGCCGTTGTAGTTGTAACCCATTGAGCGTCCGTGGGCACCTGCGTCATGAATAATCAGGATATCGCCCATGTCAATCTTCGGGAATTTTCTCTGAACCGCAAATTTATCGCAGTTTTCGCACAGACTTCCCACAATGTCGTAAACCTGGTCTTTTGGAGCGTTTTCCTTACCGCTTACTGTAATTTCGTGGTAAGCTCCGTACATACCGGGTCTCATAAGGTCGGCCATACATGAGTCGAGGCCGATGTATTCGCGGTAGATGTGCTTTTCATGAATTGCCTTTGTAATCAAATATCCGTATGGACCTGTAATCGGACGGCCGCATTCCCAGTAAATTTCCAGGGGATCGAGCCCGGCAGGAACAACTACCCTGTCGTATTCTCCACGGATGCCTTTTGCAACTTCATCATAA
>JAILFZ010000006.1 GCA_024697295.1 Treponema sp. | reverse complement strand
CCAGGCAACTTTACCTGTGAGGTCAAAGTCTTTCATTTCGAATGCTTTTGCCATTTGAATTTTTCCTCCAAATTCATTTTTTAACAGTATATAAAATTGACCTTGAATCGTCTAGGATAAACAAAGTCATATTTTAAGAATTTATGGCGCCTTAGAAATCTTTAAAGTTCAGCATAATGATGGTTTTGCCGTCGTGCCGGATTATTGATTCGATGTTTTGTTGAGGGATTGAAGTTTTGACATTGTCAGCAAGTGATTCATCATCAATAAGAACTACGTCCATAACTTCGTCAGCAACCAGACCGTATAGAGAAACCTGGTCAGGATTTTCTTCTGTGCTCTTTGTAACTTCGATTACGATGATTTTTGTATTCTTATCGATTGTTTGTTCGGCAAGTCCAAACTTCTTTCTGAGATTAATTACGGTTAACCCCTGATTGCGCGAATAAATCAGTCCTTCGATATAAGGATCTGCGCATGGAATCGGTGTTGGAGTTCCTAAGTTTACAACTTCAAGAACATGTGTAATGTCCACGGCGCACAGGTTTTGGTCTAGAAAAAATGTCAAAACACTCTTTTGCATAAAGTTTCCTTATCAGAGCATTAAAAACTAGAATTCTTCAAAGTCAGCGTCATTTATCAAATCGGCTGTCGTTTTGAGAACTATAGTCCCGCTTATTGGTTCGGACTTGTCTTTGTCTTTATTACCGCCCTTTTTGGTTTTGGACTGTTTTGAAGAAGATTTTGGCTGAGGTTTTGAATCCTCCTTCGTTACCTTAGGAGCCTGAGGTTCAGTATCAAAAATCTTTTCTTCAGGCTCAGGAGCAGGTTCCTCCTCAGTTGTTGATAGTTCTTCAACTGTATTTTGTGAGTACGGGTTATTTTCAGGCATATTAGCAGCAAAGTTTGAATCATCAGGAATCTTGAAGAAAGAAATTGTTCCGACAAGTTTCTGGGCTTCTGCTGTCAATTCCTCGGCCATGGCAGCCATCTGTTCTGCGGCACTTGCATTCTGTTGAACAACGCTGTCCATCTGGATAATTGCTGAACTAACCTGCTGTGCGCCGTTATTTTGTTCGCGGCTGGCTGTTGCAATTTCCTGAATCAAATTAGAAGTTTCTTCGATTGAAGGAACTACGCTGTTAATCATCTGACCTGCATTCTGTGAAGTTGTAAGAGTCTCTTCGGAGATTGCGCTGATTTCGCCGGCGGCTTTTTGTGTGCGTTCGGCAAGTTTACGAACTTCAGTAGCAACAACTGCAAAGCCCTTTCCGGCGTCGCCTGCACGTGCGGCTTCGATTGCGGCGTTGAGGGCGAGCATGTTTGTCTGGCTTGCGATATCTTCTATGACGCTGATTTTTTCGGCAATTGTCTGAACTGCTTTAACTGCTTCGCTGACGGCAAGTCCGCCTGCTTCGCTGTCTGCACTTGCTTTAACGGCAATTTCGCTTGTTTTAAGTGCGTTATCGGCGATTTGACGGATACTGCTGGTCATTTGTTCCATTGTTGCGCTCATCTGTTCGGTAGAAGCAGCCTGTTCACTTGCACCTGAAGAAACGGCCTGGCTCGATGAAGAAAGCTGTTCCCCGCCGGCACGTACCTGAATTGCAGATTCGCGGACAGTTTGTACTGTATTAATTAAAGAATTAACAACATCATTTACGGAACGTCCCATGTCACCAAGTTCGTCCTGGCGTTTGAGTGCGGTTTGAATGTCAGCTTTCTGGGTGTCGTTGAGAATCAGATTACCTTCTGAAATCCTGTGTAAGGTTGAACTTATGAGACTGAGTGGAATTGAAATGGTTTTTGTCCAGAAAAATCCGATTAATATGGCTGTGATAATGATAACAAGTGCGATAATAATCAAAGTTGAAGCCATAAAAGAAATTATGCTCATAAATGCTGACTGTGGAGCAAGAATTGCGATTGACCAGTTTGTTGAAATCTTAGAGTCCTGAATCATTGCATAGGCTACATAATACTTCTGGTTAAAGAGTTTGATTATGTCGATGCTGGATTCGTCTTTGCACATTTTACGGCTTATGCCGGCAAGTTCTTTATAAGTGGCGTTTTCGTTTGCCAGTGCGTCAAAAGTAACGTTGCGGTCGCCGATTGTTTCAAAATTGTTGGCAAGGATGAGGCCTTCTTTTTTATCAAGTACGAATGAATATCCGCCGTTTACGATGGTAAGTTTGTTTGTAAATTCCGAAAGCAGGTCAGTATTTGTATTGATTGCAAGAATTCCGTTGATTTCTCCACTGTCGCTATAAACAGGAATTGCAAAGTAGAGGGCGATTTTTCCGGTAGTTTTGGCGATAATCGGTCCGTCAACAGCGTCCGTTCCGCCGATTGCTGTCTGAAAATAATTTCTGTCAGAAATTTCGCAGGCTTTGCCCTGAGAAGTATAACCGTGACCGTTTTTGTCAGCTACGATAAAGTAGTTTCCGCCTGAAATTTTACCTGCAAGCGAATTAATGCTTACAGCCTTCTGTCGTACTGAAAAAGAACTATCCTTGAATTCAGGACGCTCAGCAATAACTTTAAGGCTGTTCAGGTTGTCATGCATAATTGCTGTAGCATATTGGGTTATATTTTCTGTAAGCGGGCTTAGTCCCTGATAAGCTGCCTGATTAACTGCTTTTTTTGAAAAATGAAATGATATGATGATTAAAACCGCACCAGTCACGCTGATAATGGCGGCAATAAATGTACTTATAGCGTATCGTATGCTTCGCATAGAGAGCCTCCAGAAAATTGAATTGTTTAAACTAACCAGTTACTTTCTTAACAACTGCAAGAAGTTTTTCTGCAACGAAAGGTTTAACAATCCAACCTGTTGCTCCGGCAGCCTTGCCTTCTTCCATTTTTGACATCTGGTTTTCTGTAGTAAGGGCAATGAGAGGAGTAAATTTATAGCCTGCTTCCTGACGAAGATTTTTTATAAGTTCAATTCCGTCCATACCCGGCATATTGATATCAGTAATTACAAGATCGAATTTTGCCGCGCGTGCCTTTGCGAGAGCGTCATTACCATCGATGGCTTCAACTACTTCGTAACCTTCCTGACCCAAAATAAAACTGATACTCTTTCTGATTGAAACAGAATCATCAACTGCAAGAATCTTTTTTGCTGACATAGAAATTACCTCCTTCTATAAGACTATATTTTTAAATATGGCTTAAAGCCTTTTTTATATATTTTAACACCAAAATCTCCATTTAGCGAGAATTTTGATGTTTAAAATTCATTTGCATCATTTTTGCACGATTAATTGTTGCCATCGGTAAATCCTGAAGGCTTAGAATCTTGTCTACGGCGCCGGCCTTTACAGCTTCGCCGGGCATACCCCAGACAATGCTTGATTTTTCGTCCTGAGCAAGGTTGTAGGCTCCGCAGTCGTGCATTTCCTTCATTCCGCGCGAACCGTCATCTCCCATACCGGTCATGATAATTCCAATCGCGTTTTTTCCGGCGCATTTTGCCGCCGACCGGAACAAAACATCAACTGAAGGCTTATGGCGGTTTACCGGCTGAGCATCCACAACTTCAACATAATAATTGTAACCGTTGCGTTTTAAGAGCATGTGATAGTTTCCCGGAGCAATTAAAACTGTGCCGGGCTCAACTTTGTCATTGTTTTCTGCCTCTTTTACGGTAAGCTTACAAAGGCTGTTGAGGCGGTTTGCAAAGTTTTTTGTAAAATGCTGTGGCATGTGTTGAACTATTACAATTGCCGGAGAGTCAGCCGGCATTTCTACAAGGTAGTCTTTTAAGGCTTCTGTTCCGCCGGTACTTGCACCAATCACTACAACCGGGGCGGTGAGTTCCTGAGGAGCAGATTTTGGATCCGGTTTTTCGAGGACGACGTCTGCTGACAGTTTTGGCGGAATCGGTGTACGCGCACTTTCCTGGGTCAGATTTGTTACCGGCGAAATCGGAGTTTCGAGTGCCTGCAATGTTTCGGGCTCGAGGTCTTCAAGTTCTTCCGGAGCATCAATGACCGGAGCGCCGATTGCCTTTGCACTTCCTTTGGCAAAGGCAGCTTTTACTGTGGTACAGATGCGCAGTGCATTGTCTTCGAGAAATTGTTTTGCGCCGGAAGATGGCCGTTCAATTACATCTGCGGCTCCGAGAAGACGCGCTTCCTTGTATTCGGCCGTGCCTTTTGCAACAAGGGACGAGCAGATGATTGTCGGAATCGGGTCTATTGTTTCATTGATTTTTTTCAGAAATGTAAGGCCGCTCATCCGGATCATTTCTATGCCGGTTATGATGACATCAGGGCGCTGTGACTGAATCATGCGCACTGCCATAATAGGGTCCTGGGCAGTTCCAATAACCTTAATCTGGGCATCGTCCTGAAGAATCGTTCCTAATGTTTGTCGTACAATTGACGAGTCGTCGATTATTAAAACCTTTATTTCCATTCCTATAACTTCTTAAATACCGTCGGTGCAACTGTGACCAGAGGCAGATTCATTCCAAAAATAGTTTCGGAATGACCGAGGAAGAGGTAGCCGCCTGGAACAAGGTGTTCTATGAGTTTACGGATGACCGCTTCCTGAGTTTGTTTATTAAAATAAATGAGAACGTTTCTGCAGAAAATAATATTTTTTGGTGAAGAAACCGGATAATGCGAATCCATAAAATTCAGGCGCATAAAAGTTACCTTTTCGCGGGTCTCTTTGTTTACGCGGCATTTTTGCTGGGCTGGATCCTTGCTCTTTAAGAAATACCGTTTTTTAAGGTCAAAAGGAACTTTATCGATTTCGCTTATCTGGTATACGGCGTCGAGACCCTTATTCAACACTTTTGAAGAAATGTCGGTTGCAAGAATTGAAAAATCGCGGAATGCATTGGGGTGTGTACGCATAAATTCGCTCATTACGATGGAAAGCGTATAAGGCTCCTGACCGCTTGAGCAGCCGGCAGACCATAATTCAATCCGGTTCAGGCCTTTTTTTGCAAATTCAGGAAGTACGGTTGAAGTCATATAGTCAAAATGCGGCTGTTCGCGGAAGAAGTTGGTAAGGTTTGTCGTAATTGCGTTAATCAGGTGCGCAATTTCTTCCATTCCGTCTTCTGTCGGCGCAAATGCATATTCAAGATATGAATCAAAATCTTTGATTTTAAGGGCTTTGAGTCGCGAATTTAATCGTGATTGAACCATTATCCGTTTTTCGTCCGGCATTTTTATACCGACATTTTTTTGAATAAAAGCAGAGAGGCGTAAAAACTGGTCATCGGTTAAGTCGGGCGTTGACATAATATCAATGCTCATAGGCGTTTTTTCCCGTCAGAAATAATTAAGTCAGTAAGTTTGAATATATCAAGAACTATTGCAACGCTGCCGTCTCCAAGAATTGTGGTGTTTCCGATACCTGTACAGTTCTGGAAAAGGCGGCCGATAGGTTTGATTACAATCTGGCGGTTGCCGAGAATTTTATCTACGATGAGGCCAAATACGCCGTCCGGAGTGTTAACAGTAACGAGTTCCTGCTTTGACGGTAACGGCTCGTTGATTTTAAAGAACGAGCGGAGATTGATACAAGGTACGGGAGTATCGTGAACATTTGCCGTCGGGAACTGCTCGTCCTGATTTTTTGAATTAAACTTATCAAACAATGTACATTCGGCGATTGTGTTGACCGGAATAATGTATTTGGTACTGCCAATCTGAGTAAGCATACCGTCTATGATGGCAAGTGTTAGAGGAATTTTTAGAATAAAATTTGTTCCCTTACCGGTTTCTGATTCAACTGAAACCGAACCGCCGAGAGCCAAAATGTCTTTTTTAACGACATCCATGCCGACTCCGCGTCCGCTTATGCTCGAAACTTTTTTTGCTGTAGAAAAGCCCGGTAAGAAAATCAAATTGAATATTTCGGCTTCAGAAAGATTGTCCTCCGGTTTTACGAGACCTTTTTCAATTGCTTTTGCAAGGATTTTGTCCTTATCAAGGCCCTTACCGTCATCAGTTACGGAGATTGTTACAAAGGCGCCCTGGTGTTTTGCTATTAGCTTTACCTTGCCAAGCGGATCTTTGTCGTAAACGATGCGTTCTGCCGGGTACTCGATTCCGTGGTCGAGCGAATTGCGGACAAGGTGGATCAGCGGGTCGTTGAGTTTGTCGATAACTGTTTTATCGAGTTCAGTGTCAGCACCTTCGATGATAAGTTCAACTTTTTTGCCAAGCTGTTCAGAAATGTCACGGATCGTGCGGCGGAATTTATTGAACAATGTGCTGATTGGAAGCATCCTGATATCAAGTGATGTATCACGCAGCAAAACTACGAGTCGTTCACACTGTTCGCTCAGGCCCTTGAGGACCGGAATGTTTTTGTCGATTGCAATCTGTTCAAGGCGGGCATTAAAGGTTACAAGCTCACCAATCAGGTCTACCAGATAGTCGAGTTTGTCTGCATTGACGCGGATTGACTGTTGGGCAACAATCTGCTGCGGAGCCTGGGCTTCGCTAGAAATCGTCTTAAAGTGTTCCTGTTCAGCGAGTGCGGACTTTAACTGCTGCTGTGAAACGAGCTGACGTTCAACAAGAATCTGACCAATCGGTTTGTTTTCTTTGAGAATCGAATCAATCTGGTTTTTGGAAATATTGTTTCGGTCAACGAAAATTTCACCGATTCGGTGGGTTTCTTCCTGGTTGAGTTCTGATTCTTCGATTGTGTATTTGGAATCACTGTCCAGAAAGACAAATACATCGTTGATTTCGCTTGTCGGTTTATCAGTTGTAAGAATTATATCCCAGGAAAAATAGCATTCTTCTGCATCCATTTTGGAAAGGGGTGGCAGGTCGTCCGTAAAAAGAACGACGGTTGCAGTTCCAAGGTCGCAGACTTCGCGGACAAGACGCTCAGGCTTGGTGCCTGTCATAAATATTTTTCTTGAAGGCTTAAAGTTAATTCGATATGTGTGGGTCGGGTACTGTGGTGAACTTTCAGTTTTTTCCGGGGCAGGGTGTTCAAGATTTGCAACTTCCGCTGCGATTGATTCCGGAGACTTGTTTATAAATTTTGCAACATAAGTCTTGAACGCAAGGGAAAGATTCTGTGAATTAAGAATCATGTCCTGCGGAGGCTCAGTTCCGGCATCCAGCATGTCGCGAATCTGGTCGCGTGCCTTGAGAGTCAGGCTGATGAGTTCGGAAGTTACCGGAATTGTACCGTTGCGGACGTTGTCGAGAGTAGACTCAACTTCATGTGCAAAGGTTGAAATATGATTGTAACTGAACATTGCCGCAGAGCCCTTGATGGTGTGCATTGCCCTAAAAACGGCTCCGATAGTTTCTGTGTCAGTCGGATTTTTTTCGAGAGTTAAGAGCTGTTCTTCGAGATTGTCCAGAAGTTCATTTACTTCATCAAAGAATACGGAGGTCATTTCTTCAAGCATTTTCTGCCTCCTTTTTTGAATCAGTCTCTTTGGCAGGAATCAGCATGGATTCAATTGAAATTGAATAAGTGTCGGCAAAGGTTTTTATAAAGCCCGGAATTGAATCGAGGATTTTGAATTCTTTATTGAGGCTGGCGGCTTCTTTTGAGGCGGCTAAAATAATCTGCATGCATGAAACATCGATATCGGTAACTTCTGACAAATCGAGTGTCAGTTTGTCCGATGCTTTGGTGAGAGCCTTAATTGTCTGTTCCTGAATGGTTTTTGCCTGTTCGATAGTGCAAGGACCAGACCATTTTAATTTGCCGTTATCTACAGATTTTTTTGCCAACTCAATTCTCCGAAAAATTTTTGTTTTACTTTTTAGTTTAGCGCCTTATAATAGAACTGTAGACAATTAAACAAATAATTGCCGTACTAATAATTTTACAGCCTCTTGGAGATGCCGTCAAATGTTAGAAAATAAACAAACCCAAGATTCTTATTTTTCTTTTAAATTATCCAATGTAACTTTCTCTCTTCCTGTAAAATATGTAAGGGAAGTATTTGAATTTGAAAAAATTACTCCAATTCCAAACTCACTTGATTATTTAAAAGGCGTAATGAATGTTCGGGGCAATGTTGTTTCTATCGCGGATTTCAGAATGCTTTTTGGATTTGACTGTTCAGAGGAGTTAAAGGGAACCCAGATTATTATCATGGAAATTCCACGTGCCGGCGCCGAAAAACCGTTTCCTCTCGGAATCATTGCTGACAGTGTTGATGTTGTAAGCCCGCTCAATCAGGTAAGCGCTGAGTCCAAGGCCTACGGTATTACTGAAGACAAGGCAAAATTTGTGAGTGCGGTTGCCCGCCGCGATGATGAGTTCATTCTTGTTTTGAATCCGGAAAAAATTCTTGAATTTATTGAATCTGATGTGAACCGTGCGGTAGATTTACTGTCGCTTGGCCGCCAGATTTAATCTTGCAAGGTATTCAATATACTGTCGTTCTTTACTCTTCTGCATTTCGCCTTCCTGCTCGTTGTAGTTTGCGATGTGTTTTAAGTACACTTTTGAAGTAACCGGGTCAAAATAAATTTTTCTTGGCGCCTTGCCGCCGGTATCAGAACTAACGATTTGAATTTTATTTTTCTGCAGAAAATCGAATGCAAATTCAATATTGGCAAATCCAATATTTGTAGCAGAGGCCGTCGGAACGTTAAAAATATTGCTTCCGCCAAAAACTTTTGCTGTACAACGCGAAAGTTTTGCACCTTTCTTTTCCATGTCTTCGATTAATAGGCTCATCGCGTAATCGCCGAATTTACTCAATAATTTGCCGCTGTCTGCCGCTGTATTTGAAGAGTCTTTTGCAAGCATAAAGTGGTTCATTCCGCCGATGACGGCAATCGGGTCAAACAATGTGATGCTGACACAGGATCCAAGAACGGTAGAAATAAGTTCCGGTCCCTTAGAAGCCCAGAACTCTCCGGGATAAATTGTGATGATATCCTTGTTAAAATGGTGGTCAAAGTATTTATTCATTAATTAAAAGAAAGTAATGTCCCCGGCAGAAGAAGTTGCTTCTGTACTGCTTGAAAACTGTCCTGTTGTACCTTTGCGTGCGGATATGGTCAGCTGTTCGATTAATTCCAGATAATCCGGATTTTTAATCTGCCAGGTTATCATTCCACGTGCAGCAAGCAGGTCTTTTTGTTTGGCTACGAGGTCACTGACAATCTGGTTCAAATTAGTACGGTATTGTTTGAGTTCAACATTAAGCGCAGAAATTCCAGAAAGATCAGATGCTACGCGACGATATTTGTCTTCAAAGCCCATCGGGAATACAGCAAAGTTGGAAATAATTGCCCCGAGTTTGTTCTGTGCTGCTTTTAGTTCATTAAAATATTGTCCTTTTTCTTTGCGAAGGATAAGCATGTTGTTGTTGTCTTTATCAATTGAGATTGTAAAGGTTGTCAAAAGATTTCGGGTATCGGTAATAAACTGTGACAGGAGGGTTTCCATGATGTCCAGCGAGTTGTTTGCTGAGTTGATAAGGTTATCCATGTCTGTTACAGAGTCTTTTACTGATTTAATTGCTTCGTTCTTGGAAACTTCAATCTGCTGCAAAATGCGGACGTGGTGCAGACGGCTCATTACAGGGCGAAGGTTTCCAAAAACAGAGTACATTGTGCGGGCTTTTTCCGTGATGCTCTGACTTGTGTGCAGCAAATCTTTTTGAACAAGATGATAGTTGCTGAATTCAGACATAAGTGTTTCAAAGTCGCCTGAAATCTGCGCAAGACGATAGTTGATATTTTCGCCGGAAACGCTGACATCGCTTAAGAAACGGCTTGTAAAGTTCTGCTTCTGTGAGTCAACGTTTTCGAGGGCGGTTGTTACGTCGTTCCAGTTCTGGTCAAAGTCGAGGAAGCTGTTTGTAATCTGGTTGATTATGTAATCGAGGATTTCGTCGCAAATTTCAAAAATCTTATGGTTAAGTTCAATTGAATCAAGCTGTTCATCGCTGCCTGCAACAGAAAGGTCTATATTCTTGGTTTTTAAGAGACAGTTTTTGATTCCTTCGAGTGACTGGCGTACGATATCCTGGAGCTGTAATGTGGTCATTGCTTTTTGAATCGGCGGATAAACTGAATTGATATTCTGCTGCATCTGGCCGAGAGGCACAAGAACTCCGTTGATGAGATTTGATACGGCCTGAGAAGAGTTTGATCCCTGCTGGGAAACTTTCTTCTGAGATTTCATGATGTCTTTAAAAATTGTTTGAAGACTGTTGATATGTTCAATAAGTTGTTTTTCTTCTTCAAGGAGTTTGTCAGAAAAAATGAACATGTCATTTGAAAGTCGCTGAAGGTTTTCGGTAATCCGGCTGAATGCCTGGCCGCGTTCTCCGGACTTAATGGAAATAACCATTGCGTTCAGGGCGATTAGTTCCATCTGTTCCGAATCTTCCTTGATGCCGGCAATCATTTTGTCGAGTTCAGACAGAGTTGAGATTTTGTTGTTCAATTCTTCAAAGAGCGGATTGTATTTTGCCGCATAGTCAGAAAAGAGGGTTGCTTCGAGCTGGTTGGCTTTTTCGTTACCTTCGTTTAATTCGTTCAACACTGTCTGCAAATTCTGCAGGGAAGTGCTGCCTTCGCGGTTAAGCAAGGATGGAAAAAGGTCACCAAGTTCAACAAAATACTGTTCTGAGAGATTGATAACTTTATTTATTGAGTCTAAAACATCGTCTAAATTCATAAAACACCTTATGCTAAATTGTATAGCATTTATCAGTTAAATTCACTGTCCGAATCAAATTCTTTTCCGAGAAGTTCGAGGTCTTCGTCTGGCTTTGAATCTTCGTTTTCGAACATATTCAATTCATTAAATCCATAAGAATGAAGCAAAATTCTGTCTGCGGCGGTCTGCACAGCCTTAACAAATTTGCAGTCAGGAGTTGTAATTGAAAGCGGTGAACGCATTGCAACTGCCCAGCTTACCTTTTCATCCTTTGGCAAAAAACCTACAAAGTCTACGGTGATTCCAAGTTTTGAATAAATCAAACTTCGGAGGCGTTTTGCCATTTCCAGATCCTGTGTGGTTTGCCCCTGATTCATCACAACCTGCGGGCGGTACTTTAAAAGTTCGTCACGGGCTTTGCGGCCGGTTTCCTTGAACTTTTTTGCAACCTTTGTGACAAGTTCGATAAACGAGGCTTCTGAACCGGTTGTACTGTTATTTAAGTATGCATTTATAAAGAGCCTTTCTTCTGATTTTGCCTTAAACTGTCTCATAAAGAAGCGGAAAACCGCACTTTTTAAGAATGAATAAGCATTCAAAATGGAGGTAAGTTCCGGAGTTGTTACAAGAATAGAATTATAGGTCAAAAGATAAAAATCGAGCGTGTTGTAAGTTGTTCCGGCGCCCAAATCCATAATTACATAATCTGCGTCAAGGGCGTTGAGATTTTTTATGATTTTGCGTTTGGATGAATAATCCATGTTGGCTGTTCCGGGAAAGAGACAGTCTCCGGCAATAAACTGAAGGTTTGGTGTTGATGTCTGCTGCAAAAGTGTTGAAAAATCGTCTGTCTGTTTGTTAATAAAATTTCCAAGTCCAGCATGATTGTTTTTAAGACCCAGAAGTGTATGCAAATTAGCACCACCAAAGTCCAAATCAGCGAGAACTACAGATTTACCTTTTTGTGCCAGAGTAACCGCAAGGTTTACGGCGAAGGAACTCTTTCCGACACCGCCCTTTCCGCTGGCGATTGGCAGCAGATTTACCATAATATTATTTTAATTATAAGAGGAAACAGGATAAACTGCAACGAAAATTAGAGATATTGGGCTTTTCCATTTCCTACTTGCCCCCGTTCAAAAATATTTATATTCTAGGTGTATGAAAACCAGAAATTTTTTGCTCGTAAGTATTTGCGCATTTAGTTTTGTATTTTTTTCCTGCTCTAAGCCTGGAGACAGCAAAGTTTCTCATGCAGTTGCCGCGTACGGCGAGCAGAATTTTGACAAGGCTCTTGAACTTTTTAACGAAGCCCTGAATGAAGAAACAAGCTATTCGGATGAATTGATTTACAATTTTATCGGCAATGTTTACCTGGGAAAAGATGAAAATGAAAAGGCCGTTGAATATTTTGAAAAGGCCCTCCAGAACAAACCCGATTATTTTGGCCTTGTCCGGCTCGGTTCGGTTTACTACAATCTTGAAAATGCAGAAAACGCCAGAAAAACTTTTGAACGTGCAATTCAATTAAATCCTGATAAGGCGGAAGCCTACGCAAGTCTTGGAATTTTGTTTATGTCACAGAATAAAATTCAGGACGCGATAAACAATCTCGAAAAAGCTGAATCAATTGAAAAAAATCTTGCAATTGTTCCGGCAAATCTTGCTGTGTGCTGGTCAATCTTAAAAGACCGTGCAAAAGCAGAAGAAGCACTTGCGCGCGCAGAAAAACTCAAGTGTCAAAACCTTGATGAGTACCGTGCACGTGTGATGGAAAACTTCGCAAACGAATAAAATTCGGGCCGCAAATCCAAATTCAATCTGATAACAGAATTTAATAAAGAATTTGCTTGACTTGTTACCGAACAATCGGTAACTTAATATGTAACCGAACAATCGGTAACATATTTATGGCAGCCATTGAAAATTCAAAAAAGACAACAAAGGATCTCATTTTAGACGCGGCATTTTCTTTTACAAAAAAGCCTCGTTTTACGGCATTTTCCATGAGCGAACTTGCCGAGCGTGTTGGTATCAGCAAGGCTGCAATTTATCGTCATTATGAAAGCAAAGAAGCTCTTTTTGCCGCAATGAATGAACGCTTCTTTAATACTTTGGCCGAACTTCTGCTCAGACTTCAGAAGAGCTGCTATACAAATCCTGACATAATGCCGCTTATTCCTTTTGAAGACATCATTGCCTTTTTTGCAAACAATGTTGATTACATAAACTTTTTTATCGGAAGCATGGCAAACGACAGTTCTTTTGAAAAACGCATTGGAAAAGAGTTGGAAAACCGCGGCGTTACGATGCTAAAGCACATTCGTTACAATCAGGATGATAAAGAAACAGGCACGCCGGAACGATTTGCCCGCCTCATAGAATCATTTTACTGCGGAACTTCAATTTTTATATTTACAAAATTCCGCGAAAAGATGATGCAGGAAGGTGCGAAGGTAGACTCCGTACATGATTTTTCAAAAAAGATTGTTGAATTTTTTACAAAGGGACTTGAGGGAACTTGTAAAAAAAGCAGCAGATTTTATCCACAGGAGCTTTCAGAAAAGCGGATGAATGAAATTGATAAAATGTGCGCAATTCATTCAGAAGACCTTCCGGAAGAAGACAGGTTTTTTACAGCTCTTGCAAATGTAATCAAAAAGTATTCTTTCAGCGGCGTTACAATCGAAAAAATTGCCGACGAAATGAACCTGGCAAAGAGCAGCCTTTATTC
>JAILFZ010000187.1 GCA_024697295.1 Treponema sp. | reverse complement strand
CTTTGAATCCAGATGAACTGTGTACCCACAAGTCTGTCCGACCTCCTCGTCCAGAAGATTTGCTACCCGTGCGGCAACAGCTGTGGCTGCAAGACGGCGAGGTTCAAACATGGCAATTTTTCCGTCAAAGTGTTTTAAAAGGGCAAGAGGGAGGGCGGTTGATTTTCCTGCACCGGTCTCCGCAGTAAGGATTAAGATTCGAGAAGGAGAGTCCTGTAATGTTCTGCAGATGGAATCAAGATGTTCTGTGATCGGTAAATCCTGAATCGCTTTCGGGTAAGTTGCCATAAATTCATTTTACTGAGAAATCGACTCTGGTGGTAGTAGTTGCTTTTTGGGACTTGAATTTGTTACACTCCATTTATGTTTAAAAATTCAAATAAAACTTTTGGCATTCTTCTGGCCGCTCTGACTATTTTTATCTGGGGAATCACCTTTGTCTGTACAAAATATCTTTTAAGAACCTTCAGCGCATTTGAAATTTTGTTTGTTCGTTTTGTTATAGCATATCTTGGACTGTGGCTCTTAAAACCAAAGACACTCAAGCTGTTCCGCAACAAAGATGAACTTCTTTTTATGGCTGCAGGACTTGCCGGTGTTACGGTTTATCAGTTTATGGAAAACACGGCAATCAGTTTTACAAGTCCTTCAAATGTAAGCATTATAGTTTCTATCTGCCCTATGTTTACTGCGATTTTTGCACAGATCTGGCTCAAAGAAAAACATCTGAGCATCTTTTTTAACATCGGATTTTTGATTGCAATTCTTGGTATTGCTCTGGTAAGTTTTAACGGGGCTGTAGTTCTTAATGTGAGCCCGAAAGGAGACCTTCTTGCTCTAGCATCTGCTGTGAGCTGGGGTTTTTACAGTTTGTTTGTAAGTAAAATCAATAAGGCCGGTTACGACCCGATTTGTGCCACAAGGCGTGTTTTTTTCTGGGCGCTTGTATTTATGATTCCCATTGCGTTGTATGGAGCCTTTATAGCGCTTCCCGGCAGTTCTGCATATATAAATACCGACCCCCTCTTAAATAAGGCGCGCTGGAGCGATTTTTACAATTATTTTAACCTGTGTTTTCTGGGGCTCGGAGCAAGTGCTTTTGCCTTTGCAGTCTGGAACAAGGTTTGTTCGGTTATTGGTACTGTAACTGCCACTGTTGGAATTTACATGATTCCTGTAGTGACAATTATTTTTGCTTATTTTGCTCTTGGGGAAAAAATTACATTGATGGGAGCTGTTGGTGCTATTCTTACAATCAGCGGACTTTTAATAAGCGAAATCAGGAAGTAGGTTCGTTCAAAAGGCCTGCAGCCTTTAACAGTTGTTTTGTGTACGGATGCTGAGGGTTTTTAAGAATTTCTTCTGTCGCACCTTCTTCTACGATTTGACCGTGGTACATAACTCCGATTCTGTCGGCCATGTAGGCAACAACGTTCAGGTTATGGCTGATAAACAAAAATGTCAGTTTCAGAGACTTTTGCATGGATTTTAAAAGGTTTAAAATCTGTGCCTGAATCAAAACATCAAGTGCACTTACACTCTCATCACAGATTACAAATTCCGGACGCAAAATCATGGCTGCAGCGATTGCGACGCGTTGCCTCTGGCCTCCGGATAGCTGGCTCGGGTATTTTTCAAGGGAATCTGGGGGAAGACCGATGAGGGTTCTGATTTCATTAACAAGCCGGATTTGTTCTTCTTTGCTGCCGATTTTGTGAATTTTTAGCGGTTCACGGATGATATTTTTGATTTTATGCTTTGGATTGAGTGAGGAATATGGATCCTGAAAAACAATCTGAAGCTGTTTTCTGAATTCTTTTAATTCTTTTTTAGTGAATTTTGAAATATCATTCTGCTTAAAAAGAACAGTTCCGGAAGTTGGAGTGAGTAAGGCAGAAATCATCGAAGAAAGTGTAGATTTTCCACAGCCAGACTCACCGACCAGGCCGTAGCATTCGCCTTTGTAGATTTTGAGGTTTACATTGTCTATCGCGCGGGTTTCTTTTTTTGAATCAGAAAAAGTTTTGCAAAGATTTACGCATTCAACAAGAGGAGGTTTAGTTTTCATGTGTTACCTCCTTTGCGCGGGAAAAAGACGGTTCATCAAAGAAAACGGGCAGTTTTTTACCCCGCTTTTGCGGACTCGGAATTGAATTCAACAGGGCTCTGGTGTATGGATGTTTGGGGTTATTGAATATCTGATCGGCAGTGCCGGATTCAACAATTTTGCCTTTGTACATAATGTAAATCTTTGAACACATTCTTTTTACGATTGTAAAGTCGTGTGTAATAAGCAAAAGTGACATATTGAACCGTTTGTTGAGGTCATAAATGATTTTGATTATTTCATTCTGGGTAGAAACATCAAGCGCTGTTGTAGGTTCGTCGGCGATTAAAAGTTGAGGATCAGTCATAAGTGCAGAGGCAATCATAACGCGCTGGAGCATTCCGCCGGATAACTGATGAGGGTATGAGTTAAAAATGCGCTCAATGTCAGTTAAACCGGTCATTTTTGCAAGTTCTACAGCTTTTTTATACGCCTCTTCTTTTGAATATCCTTTGATGATGGCGGATTCCTGGATTTGTTTTCCAATTTTGATGAGAGGGTTAAGGCTCGTCATTGGTTCCTGGAATATAACTGATTTAGTAGTGCCGTTAAACGTGATGTTCCCGCAGGTTTTTCTGGCAGATTCCGGAAGTAAATCAAGAATACTTAAAGAAGTAACTGTTTTTCCGGAACCAGATTCTCCGACCAGCGCAATAAATTCACCTTTTTCGATTGAAAGGGAGACATTGTCGACAGCCTTAAAAGTTTTTTCGGCATCGTCGGCTGAGTCAAATTCAACTGTGAGGTTTTTAACTTCCAGAAGGCTCATTTATTGTTAACCTCCGAAATTCCGTCTCCGATGAGATTAAAACTCAAAACAAGAATAATCAGAAAAATTGCCGGGCATATAACTCCAAACGGGTTTCTGAAGATATATTGCTGGGCGTCGTTTAACATTCGCCCAAAACTTGGATGCGGAGGCTGTACACCGAGTCCGAGATAACTCAGGCCGGATTCGCTTAAAATGGACATAGAAAAGGACAAGGTGGCTGTAACGATGAGTTCCGGGATAATGTTTGGCAAAATATGAATAAACATTATGCGTAAATCGGAGGCCCCTCTGGATTTTGCTGCCCTTACAAAGGTCGAATTTTTAAATTCGATAAAACCTGAGCGCGTTATTCTGGTAAAGCGCGGAATGCTCATCAAACAGAGTGCAAGAATTGTGACATAAATGTTGGGATTAAAAACTGCTACCAGCATAAGTGCAAGGAGAATGCCGGGAAAGGCCATCTGTGTACTTATGAGTTTCATGATTATTGTGTCGGCAGGGCCGCCAAAATAGCCTGAAAATGAACCCAAAAGGCCTCCGGCGACAAGTCCAAAAACCATGACGACAAGACCGATTAAAAGTGAGATGCGGATTCCGACCATGATTCTGGAAAGGACGTCACGGCCAAGGTTATCTGTGCCTAAAAGATGGGTAAAAGAGGGCCCCTCCAGTTTTGAATTAACATCAATCTGGTTGGAATCAAACGGAAGGTAAAAAAAGCCTGTAATCATCAGAATTAGAATAAAGCTTAAAAGAATTGAGCCAACGAGGATTTTTTTATTTTTAAAATATGAATTTAATTCAGTTGAAAACACGATTTATTATATAACTTTATGTCTTTTATGATAATTAGTATTGCCTTGACGAGTACTGATAAAAATAATAATTTAAAGTCATGCTTAAAGGAAAAACCGTAATTCTTGGTGTAACAGGCAGTATTGCCGCTTATAAAGCAGCTTCTCTCGCCAGTCTGCTGGTAAAAAATCATGCAAATGTTCATGTAATTATGACAAGAAATGCATTGAATTTTATCAATCCGATTACTTTTGAGACACTTACAAAAAATAAATGTCTTATCGATACTTTTGACAGAAATTTTGAATTCAAGGTTGAACATGTATCTCTTGCCAAAGAAGCAGATATCTTTGTCATTGCTCCGGCTACTGCAAATGTGATTGCAAAGGCAGTTCACGGGCTGGCTGATGATATGCTTACAACAACTTTCCTTGCATCAAAATGTCCAAAATTGATTTGTCCCGCAATGAACACCGCGATGTATGACAATCCGGTTACCCAGGAAAATATCAAACTCTGCAATAAATATGGTTATAAACTTGTTGAACCAGTAGAGGGTCTCCTTGCCTGCGGTGATGTTGGCCGTGGCAAAATGAGCGAACCGGAAGAGATTTTTGAACATATTTGCCTTGAGATCTGCCGCAAAAAAGACTTAAAGGGTAAAAAAATCCTTGTAACTGCAGGGCCGACCCAGGAAGCAATTGATCCTGTCAGATATGTAACAAATCACTCAACAGGAAAGATGGGTTATGCGATTGCCAGAATTGCATCTCTGCGGGGAGCGGATGTAACGCTTGTCAGCGGTCCTGTTGAATTAAAAAAGCCTGCAGGGGTTAAGCTCGTTACTATTAAAAGCGCAAAAGAAATGTTTGACGCCGTAAAAGCAGAATTTGACAGTTGTGACATAGTAATCAAGGCTGGGGCTGTAGCTGATTACCGTCCTAAAAATGTTGCAGGAGAAAAAATCAAAAAAAGCGGCAGTTCACTGACAGTGGAAATGGAAAAAACTGATGATATTCTCAAATATCTCGGACAGAATAAAAAGAAGCAGTTTTTGTGCGGATTCAGCATGGAAACTCAGAACATGGTTGAAAATTCACGGGCAAAACTTGTGAATAAGAATTTAGACATGATTGTTGCCAATAACTTAAAGGTTAGCGGGGCAGGCTTTGGAACAGATACAAATGTCGTAACAATTATTACTAAAGATAAAGAAATTGAACTTCCAAAGATGTCTAAAGAAGAAGTTGCTGATGAACTTTTAACCTTAATTTCTGGTGCGCGGGTCAACGACTGAATATAAAATATCTACTCCAAAGTTACAGAACAAAGTAATTGCCGAAAGGTAGAGGGTCAGACCCTGTAATAAAGGAAAATCTCTGGAAGAAATTGAAGTAACAATTAGTTTGCCTATTCCGGGGAGAGAAAATACGTTTTCTACGATAATGCTTCCACCAAAGATGTCTGTGGCAATAAGCCCAAGCGTTGTAACCGACGGAATGATAGCGTTACGCAAAATGTGGCGGTAAATTATCTGGCTTTCTGTAAGCCCCTTGCTGCGTGCAGTTCTTACATAATCCTTTTTGTATTCATCATCAACAGCGGTTTTTATGTATCTTGCAAGAATTGCGCCTGAACCTAAAGAGAGTGAGAGTGCAGGCAGGATAAACGAGCGGAACCCGCTCACACCTATACTTGGCAAAAGATTTAAAAGCACTGTAAAAAAAAGAATTAAAAGAAGAGCAGTACAAAATGACGGAATGCTGATAAATATCTGGACGAGATAAAAAAGAGGCTTTAAATAGCGGTTTTTGCGCGTAATTGCAAAAAATAGACCCAAAAGTAAGCCTAAACCGAAAGAAAGAATAAGGGAAAGTCCTGCCAGAGTGGCGGTTGTTTTTACCCTTTCAAGGATGATTGAACTGACACTCTGACCATATTTATAGGATTTTCCGAGATTGCCGGAAAGGGCCCCCTTTACCCAGGTGAGATATCTCTGGTAAAGGGGCTTGTCCAGCTGGAGCTCCTGTTCAAGGGCGGCTATCTGGGCCTCTTCTGCCTCAGCGCCAAGAATAGTGAGGGCAGGATTTCCCGGCAGGAGCTGGAAGGTAAGAAAAGTTACTACGGAAACCAGAATGAGAGTAGTTATAAAATCTAAAAACTTCTTAAGGTAGAAACTCATAACAACTTACCGCTACTAACGAACGATAGTTAGAATACGAACGTTAGTTAGTCAAAATACATTTCAGCCAAATTGTAAAAGGAAATAGGGAACTGTTTGTATCCCATAAGCTTTTTATCCATTACAACGTTATTGTGAAGGTCAGAAAGATAAACGGCAGGAGCTTCTTCTGCAAGTATGCGCTGGCATTCTTTGTAGAGCGCTACGCGTTTTGCCTGGTCAACTTCTGTTTCTGCGGCGCTAAATGCCCTGTCATAATCTGCATTGTTAAAGCGGGTAAAATTCTTTTTGTATGTAGAGAAGTAGCGGATAAGGATTTCTGAAGGGTCAAGCTTTCCGCTGAATGCAATTAC
>JAILFZ010000184.1 GCA_024697295.1 Treponema sp. | reverse complement strand
AGAAGTGGCAAAAAAGAAAAGTCCGAGCATGTTAAAAAACAGATGCTGGAAGTTTCCGTGCACAAACATGTAGGTAAAAGGCTGCCAGAACATTCTGCCGGCCAGGCAGTTGTAAACGTTTAATGCAAGATAATAATCGATAACAGGCCAGACTTTTGCCGCAAGAAAGACAGCAACATTAAGCAGAATAATTACGAAAGTATAGTTTTTGTAAGTGTAGGGAAAAGGACGTCGGATTAATGAATTCATCGTTTACTCGGAAAGATTAATTTCTGAGATCAGTTTTTCGTCTGCAAAAGTAACGCGGTTACGGCCAGAGCGTTTTGACACATAAAGGGCCTGGTCGGCCTGGTCAACAATCTGCTTTGGAGAAGTTACCGGGTTTTTTTCTGCGTCAAACAAAGTTACGCCAAGAGAAATCGTTACTTTTACATGCTGGTTTTCATAGCAGAAATCGTACTGTTCAACTTTGCTCCGGATGCGGTCTGCAACAGTCATTGCATCTTCTTTGTTTGTATTGTCCAGCATTACTGTAAATTCCTCACCACCGTAGCGGGAAGCCAGGTCTTTTGAGCGGATGCATGAACGTATAATTTTTGCAACGGTCTGCAAAACGTAATCTCCACAGGCGTGTCCGTAGGTATCGTTAAAACGCTTAAAGAAGTCGATATCAAACATAATCACGGCAAGCGGCAGGTTTTGTGCCATTGCCATATCGAGCTTGTCTGTCAAAACATTATAAAAGAAGTATTTTAACTTTAAGTGCGTCATCATATCGGTTGATGAGCGTTCAAGAAGGGCTGCGTTGTAAATCGAAATTGCCGCAAGAGAAGCGATATTTAAAATCATCTCTTTTTCGTATGATGAATATCCTTCTTCATCCGGCATTGTGATGCGTTCACCAAAAACAAGAATACCGTTCAGGTGATTTTTTTGAACAAGCGGAACAATCAGAGACGGCTTGAGCGAAGTAATCGGTTCAATATCAGTGCCTTCAGGAATCTGTTCCTGGAATTCTTCGAGGGTTAATACTTTTTCTGACTTTTCAAGAATCTGAACAATCGGGCTGTTGATTGGAATTTCGTATTTTACGTTTGGATCAAGGTCCATTCCGTTGTAGTTCTGGTCGAGGAGGAGTACATCGCTGTCGAGTGCATCAAGAACAAAAACACCGCCGCCCAGTACGCGGAACTGACCCATACAGGTATAAAGAATCGATTCGATCAGCTGAGAAAATTCAATTGTTGAACAAAGAGAGCGCGAAATCTCGAGAAGCTGCTTAAGGTCGTAAATCTTTTTTTCGTACTGACTTACGATTTCATCATATTCGGGACTAAGGCTTACTGGTCCTACTTCCTGGTTCATTTTTTTTCTATTTCTCCGATTATAGCATAATTTTTCATTATTTCAAGAAATAAAACCCAGGACTCAAAGTTCTGCTCAAGTTGTGTCGTGTTTTCGCGATTCCTGGTCGAAGTCAACAATACCTTAATGTTGGAAACAAAATCAGGCTTGGTCTTTTTTGAATCCACAAGGAGTTCGCCGACCTGTTTGTAAAGGTCATATATTCCTGTGGTCAAAGACTGAACAAGATTGTGTGCTTCTTCATTGATACTATCGACCAGACTTTCCAATTTTTTTATAAAATCTCCGCTCTTGCGTCCGTCCTGAATGTAACTGTCAATCAGGGCAACGTCGTATTTTTGTCCGCGTCCAAAGGCTGCTTCAAAATTTAATATTTCCTGGGCAGCTTCGTTGCAGGCAAAAACCGTAGTAGAAAAATTACTCTTATCGATTGAATTATTAAAAAAGCCTTCTATGACAATGTCGTTGAGCAGAGTTTTAACCTGATCGTTGAGATACATTTCAAGAAAGTTCTTGATAATCTGCATCGGCCTTACCCAGTTAAACGAGAACGAGGTATTTATTTGAATTTTTTTATCGGTTTCAACATTGTAGCCTTCGAGTTCGATCAAATCCCTTTCTCCAAAAAGCTTTTTGATTTCGATAATAATGTTGTTGTCCTTAATTTCTGTCTTGATGCGGTTTGAGTCCGATTCAAAATGCTCCTGCATATAGTTTGCAAACTTCTGTCTTGCATTTGCCGAGTACGAAGCACTCTGCGGTATAAATTCAGGATTTTGTTTTGTAAGGCGAATCAATTTGAGCAGCAGATCCGGAGTAAGATATTTTGTCAAAACAGTGCGGATTTTCTTTAGGTAAGTCAGGTAGCGCTGCCCGTCATTTGTTGAATAATTTGAACCCTTATGCAGCTGAACCAGAGCAGTCAACGCGCGCGAAAGTGCAGGTTCCACCTTGAATTTAGAAACGAGATAATACAAATCCTGGAAGGCGCCTGCCATGCTGTCCGCAACACAAGGCGCAAAGTTCGGTTCGTAGCCCGGATTAAAGCCGTTATAGTCCGGGTCAAAAAAGTGAATCACAGACAGATAGTTAAAGCGGCAGATATCGGTCAACTGCTGAAGGTTTGCGATAACTTCGTCAATTTTGATAAATTCTGGAGTGTTGAGCTGTTTAATCAGATATTCGAGGGTGTGTTTCTGATTTTCAAAAACCTTTGCCATCGGCAGATTTGAATTCACAACATCCTGCTTGCGCTGCTCGGCACCGAGTTTTTCGAGCTTTTCCTGGTCTGCTCCGGTAAAACCGGTCAAAAGAAGCTGATTTTCGTAATAAGTGTGCTTTTTAATGTCGTCGCTGCTGATTGTTTCTGCAAGAAGGTCTTCGAGCGATTTTGAATTTTCATAGAGCACCCTGAAAAGTTCGGCAAAGTTAGCCTGAAGCATTCCGGCCTTGTAAATGCACGGCTGAATGTTTCGCAACTCACTTTCGATTTTATTAAGAGCCTGCTTTTTTTTAACTTCTGGCGACGAACCCTTAAAAATTATTTCAAAAAGTTCAGTCAGAAAATTCAAAATCCCCATAACTATATTTTATTAGTAAATGGAAGATTATACAACCTTACTCTTTTCCAAGAAATGAAATAAATATGTTCTTGTACTCTTCTACGCTTTCTGCGGCCACAAGTTGTTTTCGCAAAGCCGCCCCGCCGTCGATTCCCCTGCTGTAGGCACAGAAACGCTTTCTCATTTCAAGACAGGCTCCCTTTTCGCCAAAATCCTGAACAAGTAAATCAAGTTCACGGAAGCCTGCTTCGATTCGTACCTTTGTCGGAATTTCCTGATATGAGCCGGTTTTTAAAAACTGACGGATTTTTGTAAAAATAAACGGGTTTCCCATTGCGCCGCGTGCGAGCATAATTCCGTCGCAACCGGTCTGTTCAATCATTTGTTTTGCGGCTTCCGGGCTAAAAACATCTCCGCTTCCAAATACCGGAATGCGGCCGTTGATAAATTCAACAAGTTCTGCGAGTTTACCCCAGTCGGCCTTGCCTTCGTAGCCCTGTGCGCGTGTGCGTCCGTGGAGAGTAATTGCGGCAGCTCCTGCGTCGAGTGCTGCATGGGCACAGTCTTTCCAGGTAATGTGTTCGGCATCCCAGCCGGTCCGGATTTTAATCGTTACAGGAACCCTGCCGTCCACAGCCTTTACAACTGAACTTACGATTTCATGCAGCAGCGGCGGATTTGCAGTTAAATTGCTTCCGGCGCCGCTTTTTATAATTTTAGGAACCGGGCAGCCGCCGTTAATATCGATGCATTCAGCCGAAGTTTTTTCGAGCACGATTCTGGCGGCATCGGCCATGATCTGACCCTTTCCGCCAAAAATCTGAACCGCGTAGGCTTTTTCGTTTGGAGCACGTGCCATCAGCTGCTCTGTTTTGAGGTTATTTCGTGTGAGGGCTTCGGCACTGACCATCTCCGTATACGCAAAATCCGCACCGCAGTCGGCGCAGATTGAGCGGAAGGCTCTGTCAGAATATCCGGCTACAGGAGCCAGAAAGACATTGCCGTCAAGAGAAAGACTGCCGATTTTTACCGGGTGGTAAAGAGACATTATGCTTCCGGAATATTAAAAATACGGCAGCTGTTCTGCCAGAGCTGAACGCTGAGTTCTTCCAGCGGAACTTCCAGCATTTCTGCCAGAAATCTTGCTGTTGAAGGCAGGTATGCCGGCATTGTTCGTTTGCGTTCGCGGTATTCGGCAGGAATCATGAACGGACTTTCTGTTTCGATGAGAATTCTGTCGTGCGGTATGTTCAAAACTGTTTCATGCAGGTTTCGCGCATTGCGGTATGTGAGGTTTCCTGCAAATGAGAAGTAAACGTTGAGACCTGCCTCCAGACATTTTTTAGCATATTCGGCGTCTTCGCTATAGCAGTGCAGAATGGCACCGGCCGACGGAATACGTTCTTTGAGTACGTCAAAAACATCCTTTCCCGCGTCACGGTTGTGAATAATTACAGGGAGATTGTGTTTCTGAGCGATTTCGAGCTGAGTAATAAAAAGTTCTATCTGGCTGCGCTTGTCACCGAACTGTTTAAAATAGTCGAGACCTGTTTCGCCGACAGCAACAACATTAGGGAGACTGAGGCTTTCTTCAATAGTCTGAATCCAGTCCTTTCCCGGTGTCATAACTTCAGACGGAGCGACACCTACTGCATGATAAATTCCAGAGAAAGACTTTAAATTTGCATATACTTTTTTAAAGTCATGAAGGCTGTTGTTAATGCTGACAATACGGGTAACGCCAGCCTGCTTAGCCTGCTGTACAACGCGTAACTGTTCAATAGGATCATCGTATATGAGCCCGATGTGGGCATGAGTATCAAAAAACTGCATGGCTTTTACTTCCGAATAGACAAAGATTGAGGAGCTCCCGGGAATCGGGTTAATTTTTGCTCCGTTTATACCGATAAGAATAACACGAGAACCTTTGAATTGTCAAATTAACTTTAAAATTGAGTCGTTTGACACTTAATCGCTTACTATGATATTATAAAATGTTATTCTGTAAGAATTGTATAATTGTCTACGGAGTAGGAATTGGCAAGAACAAGACGCTATAAAAAAATTGAAAAGAACTTAGTCTCACGCGTTACAGCAGCTGTAAAAAACTGGTTTTCTAAAACCGGTGCGCTGTTTGTAAAATTCTTAAAAATTTGTGACAGCAAGTTAACCATCATGATTGTTCCTCACTCACAAAGCAAGGTAGTTAACTTCCAGACAAACGTTTTTGCCCTCTGCCTCGGTATTGTTCTTATCGTCGGCATCATTTCTTCCTTCGTATATTTTAACCGGCAGGTTGCAGGTTCAAACGCCGAAATTACCCGCCTTATCAACGAAAACCGCCAGACTCTTGCCAGCCTTGACGAACTCCGTGACGAAAACAACAACCTTCTTCAGACAGCAAAGAGATTTCAGTCTTCTTTGTCTCAGTCACTTTCACTACTTGGAATCAACAGTTCATCATCTGTCTCTAAGGCTTCAATGAACGACTCTGACCTTTCTTCATTATTCGATACTCAGAGTCAGGTAACAGGTTCAACAAAAGAAGCTACCGATATCAGACAGTTTAATTCATACCTGGAAAGCGCAGTTCAACCAATCGAGCAAATTGGAAAAATGCTGGAAAGTCAGGAAACATTGTTTACAGACATTCCAAACATCTGGCCGGTACGCGGAGGAATCGGACACATCTCCATGCCGTTCGGGCAGAATGTTCACCCGATTACAGGACAGTGGTACATCCACAAGGGACTGGACTTCTCTACATGGCGTTCCGGAGATCCGATTGTTGCAACGGCAAATGGTCAGGTTGTTACCGTAGGTTTTGACTTCAGCTTCGGTAACTATGTAATTATCAAACACAAGCACGGTATTTATACCCGCTATTGCCATATGCAGACTGTACGCGTTAAAAAAGGAGAATTCGTTTCTCAGAGACAGACCATTGGTACAATCGGCAATACAGGTATTACAACAGGTCCACACCTTCATTACGAAGTTCATATCGGTTCGGACGTTGTTGACCCTGCCAAGTACGTAAACGTAAAACTTTCAAAATAAGATGGCATTTACTCAAGACGACATTTCAATTAACACTCTTATCGGCCAGGGCTCTTTTGTCAGTGGTGATGTAAAAATCAACGGTTTTATCCGCGTTGACGGTGACGTTGACGGCAATATCCAGACACAAAGCAATGTAATTATCGGTGACAAATCACGTGTACGCGGAAATATCAATGCAGCTTCCTGTATAATCGGCGGCATTGTTACCGGCGATGTTACTGCCCCAAAAGGAATCAAACTTTTGTCAGGCTCCGTTTTAATAGGCGATATTGTTACAAAAAGCCTTCAAATCGAAGAAAACGTTATCTTTAACGGACACTGCATTTCGCTTAAAAACGAAGAAGAATTCAATAATGAATCCAAAAAATTCATGGATGCACAGGTCATAAGAAGCAGGGTAATCTAAATATGCCAGGCGTTGAAGCAATCAACAACCAGTCAATTTATTTTTCCGCAACTCAAGCCGCAGCCCACCAGCAGGCAAAAGAAGCCGACAAAAAGAAAAAAACTGGCAACGCTTTAAAAACCTCCTTTGCCAATTCACTTAAAAAATCAGAAGAAGAATTTGAATTACAATCCCAGGGCCTGCCTCCTGAACTTGCGGGAATGGACACTGAAGAGGCGGTTGTATTCCTCAAAGACCGCCTTGATATTGCAGGCGACCAGTTAAAGGAAAGCCAGACCCCTGAACAAATCCAGAATTACAGAAACGCGCTCGGAGACTTTATAAGATACGTTTCTAAAAATAATTACGAGGTTATTACAAAAAGACGACCGGGATTTAACCGCAAAACCGGTAAACCCGCAACTTATGTACAGATTCGGGTTATCAACGAAAAACTGGAAAAACTGACCTCGGACCTGCTCTACAATCACTCCCAGCAGATTAACATACTTGCACGTCTGGAAGAAATAAACGGACTGATTGTAGACTTATTGGCAAGTTAAAAGTAAAATTGAATGGAGTAATTTAATGAGCGACATTTTTGAAAAAGATATCGACGACGAAAATATTGATCTCACAAAACTCGAAGACAATGACGTCCGTACCACTGACGAAGTTGACGAAAACTTTGTATACCCGGACCCTCTTTATCTGACAAAACTCGAGTACTCGAGCGAAGGTGTATACTGCTCGGTTCCGAAGAATTTTGCAAGACTCAATCAGGGCGATGCCGTAATTATTCCGACAAGATACGGAAAAGACATGGCCATGGTAATGGGCAAGGTTAATCATCCGGTTGGACTAAAACCAAGCGACATTGTTATGGTTGAACGCAAGGCTAACCAGGATGACTTTAAAAAATATCAGGAACTTGCAGATAAGGAAGCCGGCGCATTCAAGACTTTTAAAGAAAAGGTTGCCCTTCATAAACTTGATATGAAGCTCATCGCCGTACACTTTCTGCTTGAAGAACCAAAAGCCCTGTTTTTCTTTTCAAGCGAAAACCGCGTAGACTTCCGTGAACTTGTAAAAGACCTTGTCAGCGTATTTAAGATGCGTATTGAATTGCGCCAGATTGGTGTACGCGACGAAAGCCGCATTACAGGCGGTCTGGGAGTTTGCGGGCGCGCATATTGCTGTCACTCAATCTGCGACAGACTTCCACCGGTTTCCATAAGAATGGCCAAAGACCAGAATCTTTCCCTCAACTCAATGAAAATCTCAGGTCAGTGCGGAAGACTTTTATGCTGTTTGAGTTATGAATTCAAATGGTACTCTGAAGCAAGAAAGTCTCTTCCAAACGAAGGCGTACATATCTTCTACGACGGAACAAATTTCAGAATCACGGACGTTAATCCGCTCACCATGATGATTAAAATGCTCGGTGAAGACGGACGTCTGCTTGAAATTCCTGCAAAACGCTTTATCCGTGAAGGCGGCAATCACTGGAAGATTAACTGATAACGGCAAGAATATTTTCGCTTGCGTCAGTTAATGGATTCAATTCAAAATCAGCAAAAAATTCAACGCTTGTAAAGCCTGCCTCTTTTGCTCCTTTTTGAATCTGCTCTTTTGTAATCAAATTTACCGGTGCATCTTCTGTTATTGTCAGACAGCGGCCGTTCCCTGTTTCGAGCTTCTGGTCCATTAACCTCTGGTCATTTTTTAAGCTTATTGTTGTTGTAAGCATGGCACGGATGCTCTTTCTTTCCGGAAGTGTGATTTTTGTTTTATCAGGATAAATATCAAAGTTTGGTGCAGTTAAAATCAGACAGCCGTTTTGGCGCAAAAGTTCGTGGCAGTCATACAAAAACTTTGCCAAAAATACTTCGTCGCGGATAAACAGAACACGGTTGTCGAGAATTGAAATAATATCGTAGAAGTTACGGCCCAGAAAGCGGCTCATTTCGAGCGACGACATCTGAAAGTAGCGCACTGCCATAAGTTGAGTTCTTCTTTTTCTGTTTGCAGATTCCAGTAATTCAGCACTGGTTTCCAATCCAGTAACATCAAAACCTTCACGCGCGAGATTATGTTCAAAAGTGCCTGTTCCACAGCCGATTCTTAAAAATTTAACCGGCGCAGAATATTTTTTAACTCTTTCTTCATAAAAACGTTTTTGTTCTTCAGTAACTGGATATAACTCATCATAGTACTCGGCTATGTTCTGATTTATTTCCATAAGTAATAATTATAAGTCGAATTTAAGATTTTGCAACGAAAAATTATTATTCACATCTTTATTACTCGCTGTTGTTCAATTAAAATATAAGTACACCGTTTTTTCATTATCCAATAAGCTTAAACTGAGGTACATTTATGCTTAATCTGAACAATCACGCAGCAGAACTTAAAAGAAACATTCTCATTACACTGGCAAAACTCCAGCTCGAGGGCAAACTCTGTGACAACGAAGAGCTCGAAAAAATCCCTTTCGATTTAATTCCTGATGGTTCTGTTCCAATCAGAAACAATCTTAGTGAAGACAGAAGCATTATTCGAATTCGAATCGGGGCCAATATGGGCCACTCAATCGATGATTTTGATGAATCCAAACCTCTTTCCGATTACGCAAAATCCGCTCTGGAGCGCGAAAGTCCCACATGGCCGATGCTTACTGTAATTCATAAAGCCTGTAACGCCTGCCAGAAAGTTCATTACTTTCCGACTGATGCCTGCCAGGGTTGTCTTGCACGTCCTTGTATGATGAACTGTCCTAAAAAAGCCATCAGTGTAATCAACCACCGCGCAAAAATTGACCCGGAAAAATGTATCAACTGCGGTCTTTGCGCACAGAACTGTCCATATCATGCAATTATCAAGACAACTGTTCCGTGTGAAGAAGTTTGCCCGGTAGGAGCAATTTCAAAGGGACCTGACGGCCACGAAACCATCGACTATGATAAATGTATTTTCTGCGGAAAGTGTATGAGCAGCTGTCCGTTCAGTGCGATGATGGGAAAAAGCCAGCTTCTGGATGTTATCAAACACATTATGGCAGGCGACAAGGTTGTTGCAATGTACGCTCCTGCAATCGGTGCACAGTTCCGTGCAAAACCGGGTCAGCTTGAAGGCGCAATGATGCAGGCAGGCTTTTCTAAAGTATGGGAAGTTGCCATCGGAGCAGACATAACTGCCGACAACGAAGCAATTGAATTTGAAGAGCGAATGGAACGCGGCGACAAAATGATGACTACAAGCTGTTGTCCGGCCTACGTACGCGCCGTAAACATCCACGTTCCCGAACTTAAAGGCTGTATCAGTGATACAAAAAGCCCGATGGTTTATAACGCTTATATTGCAAAAGTCCAGGACCCGGATTGCATTACCGTTTTTGTAGGTCCTTGCCTTGCAAAACGACGCGAAGGCTATGACTACAAAGAAGTAGATTACGTTTTGACAGCAGAAGACCTGAATGCTTTGTTTGTTGCAAAAAATATCGATATTTCCAAAGCAGAAATTCCTGATCATCCTGCAAATTATGTTCCTACAGTTTCTGGAAGAAACTTTGCCAAGAGCGGCGGAGTTGCCGAAAGTGTAAAACTCAGATTAAAGGATGCTTCGATTTTGAGACCATTTGTTATTAACGGACTTGATAAGGCCGGTATGATGGTTCTTAAAAATTACGGAAAAATTAACGCGGGTCAGATTCCGACACCGCCTGACTGCCCAAACCTGATTGAAGTTATGTGCTGTGAAGGTGGTTGTATCGCAGGGCCTGCTGTTGTGGCAAATCCAAAACTTGGTGCATCCCTGCTCAACATTTACGCAAACGCCGGCTCCGCCCCTGCAGAGGACGGAAAACCGGTTCCATGTGATCTGGATAAGATGATTGATTAGTAAGATCAAAAAGCTTAGTAAGACTTAAGTTTTTCGCTCATCTTTTCGTTAAATTCACTCGCTTTCTCGTTTAATTCGCTCAGTTTGTGAAACTTATCCGAAAGGATCTGTTTTCCGCTGTTGCGAAAGTCCTGTACGCAGCGTACAAAGGAATGAATTTCGTAGCCGGGAAAATCAGTGTTGATAATTGTAATGGCGCGTTCAACCGTTGCTGATGAAGAAGTCAATCCGTACAACTGCATCCTTTTACCTTCAACACGAACCCACAATTCATCAATCGGTAGTTTGTGTTCGGTAATGATTTTTGTTGTAACTTCCTGGGCAAGAATAAGTTCATCTACGCGGCTTTCGCCAAGCTTTTCAATTTCAGGCGTAACATTGTTTTTGATTCCGGCAACAAGCATGTCTGTAAGCATCTCCGGTGGAACCAGAGATGTATTTACCGTCGCGTGAATCGCATTATGGTCAATCAGACTGTAATTAAAATAACTTTTGTAGAATGAAGCCTGTTTTTTATCAGCATCTTCCATCCACTTCTGCGCCTGTTTGTCATCGGTAATGTTTTGAGTTTCCTTTATGTGGGCAAGGCGGTCCTTATCCGATGAAACAAAGCGCAAAGCTACATGGTTCTCCACTCCTGACAAAAACAAAAAAGCACCACGTCCTACGATTACACAGTTATTCTGCCTGGCCATTTCAAAAATTACCTTCTGCAGATAATTCAAGTATTCATCACGGTCGCGGTCAAAGTTGTCAAAAAATCTCGGTTTGCGCTCATCATATTTTTTGAACTTATCCAGAGGAAAGCCCTTTTCAATGATTCGCTTTTCGATTTCTTTTCTGTCAAAAAAGGTGTAGCCCAGGCGGCGGGCAATCATCATGCCGATTTCGTCGCCTATAGAACCCGGCTGTCTTGTAAAAGTCAGTATAGCCATTTTTATACCTCTTCTGCGTTACTGATAAAGCAGGCAATTCCTTCGGTGCGGTATTTGTCGCGCAGGTACCACACGATATCCTTGATTTTTTCTGCTTCATCCTGGCTGCAGTATACGATATACATCATATTCAACTGCGGCCAGATTGCGTCTCCAAGACACGGATTTGAGTATCCGGCGCCCATTACGTTTGCAAGTTTTGTGTAGCGAGCTGCTACCTTGTGTTCTCTAAAGGCTTCAAGAAAGTCTTCTTCGAGAGCCTGTGTAAAAATCATTTCTACACGGAGGAGTTTTCCGGCCGGTGCAAATCTTTCGTCGTTTCTTTTGCTTTTATCTTTAACTGCCATATTAGTCCTCCTCTTTTGCCTGTTCAGCCTGTTTTGCTTCCAGAGCCTTTGATTTTTCTGCTTTCTTAGCTGCCTTCTTTAGGCGGCGGTTATTGATAATGTAATAAATTGTAGGCATAAGGAACAGGGTCATCAACGAACCGAATGTCATACCGCCAAATACGGTGAGTGAGATTGGCTGCATTGACTGAGAACCTTCGCCAGGGAAGAATGCCATTGGAGCAAGCGAAATTACTGTTGTCAAAGTTGACATCAAAATTGGTCGCAGGCGGTTTCGTGCTGCTTCAACACAGGCTTCTTCAAGTTCATAACCACGTTTACGCAAAAGGTTTGTATAGTCTACAAGTACGATACCGTTGTTTACGATTGTTCCGACAAGTACGAGGAGACCCATAATTGTGATTACATTGAGCTGGTTTCTTGTAATTGCGTAAATTGCCATGACACCGATAAATGACAATGGAATTGTCAAAATAACGATGAACGGGTCAACAAGCGACTCAAACTGGCTGGCCATTACAACAAATACGAGAATAGCTGCCATGATAATAATCAAACCAAAGTTTACAACGGCTTCCATCATGTCTTCGAAAGCACCGGAAACTCCAATTGTTACTTTTTCATCTTTTGGAATATTGTCTTCAATAAGTTTGTTTATTCCAGACTGAACCTTATCAAGAGACAGACCGGTTACAGGGTTTGCCGTTACGTGAATTACGCGGGCCTGATTTTCGCGGTAGATTGTTACCGGAGCCTTAGTCTCTTTGTAGTGGGCAAAGCTTGAAAGCGGAATTCTCTGGCCCTGGCTGTTAACAACGTTAATCAAATCAAGGTCGGCAAGTTTTGTCTTGTCTTTTTCTGCAAGGCGAACAACTACGTCGATATCGTCACCGTCTTTTGTAAAGCGGCTGGCAGTCGTACCGTTGATTCCTGCGGCGATTTCGCCACCAACGCTGTAAATGTTGAGACCGAGTTCATACATGCGGTCGCGGTCGATTACGATTTCTGCCTGTGGAAGACCGTCTTCCTGGTCACTGGTAACTTCTGTTACAAGGTCCTGTCCCTTTTCTTTGAGAAGTTTTTCTACCTGGAGGGCAACGCTTCGTATAAGGTCAAGGTCATCACTCTTGATATCAACGGAAATTGCAGAAGAGCCTGCACTGTTCATATTTGTACCGAATTTAACATTTGCACCAGGGAAGAGGTTAAAGTACCTGCGGAGTTTAGCCTTAGCCGTCTTTTCGTTGTCCCAGCCGCGTTCACGTTCTTTTTCAGGATACAAAGTATAGGTAATTGAACCGGTATTTGTTTCTGCGCCGGAACTTAGTACCGAAGTACCACCGACAGTCATAGAAGTATATTTAAGACCCTTAAGATCTTTCTGTGCCATTGCGTCAAAGCTCTGGATTGTTTCTTCAGTTACTTCAATGCGGGTACCTTTTGGAAGTTCAATGTCAACCTGAACCGAGTTGGCGGCACTTTCCGGCATAAAGATAAATCCGACAAATTTAATTGTTGCAAAAGAAAGGAGCAGAAGTACGAGCAAACTAAAGATTGTTGCCTTGCGGTGATGCAATACGAATGTAACTCCGCGTGCATACCAGCTGTCCAGATTGTAGAAGAATTTGTTGAATGCGCGGTTAAACTTGTAAGTCAATCCCTGCTTTCCTGTATCTACTATTTTGTCGATTTTGAGATAGCTTGAAGTCAAAACCGGTACCAGAGCAACAGCAACTACGAGAGAACACAAAAGTGAGAAGATGATTGTGTAAGCCAGGTCGTGGAACATCTGTCCCATGATTCCGAGCTTGCTCTGGAACATCAGCATCGGAAGGAAGATACAAACCGATGTCAAAGTTGAACCTGTAATTGACATTACCATTTCCTGGCTTCCAAGAACGGCCGCAACTTTTGGTTTTGCATCGCGCTGACGGTAAGAATAAATGTTTTCCAGTACTACGATTGAGTTATCTACAAGCATACCGATACCAAGCAAAAGGCCTGCCATCGAAATCATGTTGATTGTAATTCCCTTAAAGTACATGAGGAACAAAGTAATCATTACCGAAATTGGAATTGAAAGACCAACGATGAATGTTGATTTGAGGGAACGCAGGAAGATGAACAAAACTGCAATAGCGAGCAGCGCACCCTGAATAACCGAACTTACAACTTCGTTGATTGTCTGTTCAATGATATCTGTTGTGTTGAATGTTTCTGTAAGCTTTACGTCGCTAGGAAGTTCTTCTACGAGGTTTTTTAATTCGGCACGAACTTTTTTAGCGGCACTTACTGAGTTTTTACCACTCTGTTTCTGAATCATAATCATTACACAAGGATTACCGTCAAGGTAAGCAAGTGTACTTTCGTCTTTATAGCCTTCGTAAACGTCTGCAATATCGCGCAGACGGACTGTCTTCATTGCAGGAAGGTTAAATCCGTCAGAAGCAGCAACTTTGTAAGAAATTACAGTGTTCTTCAAATCATCAAGGCTCTGGTATTTACCGTTTGTCTTGATTGTATAGTTTACATCGCCGGAAGTGATTGTACCGCCTGAACTCTGAATGTTCTGGGCACCAATCATCTGGGCAACTGTGCTGATTGAAAGACCGTATGCTTCAAGACGGTCGCGTGGAATATCAACGTTTATTGAACGTTCACGTCCGCCGGAAACGCTTGCCGAAGCTACACCATCAAGCTGTTCGAGGCGTGGCTGAACAATGTCTTCTGCATATGCACGCAACTCTTCCGGAGTACGGTTACCCTGCAATGAAAGCATCATGATTGGCATCATTGACGGGTCCATTTTGATTGTCATTGGAGACTCTGCGTCAGTCGGCAGATAAGAACGGACAAGGTCTATTTTGTCTCGTATTTCATTTGCCGTTGAATCAAGGTTTGTACCAAAATTCATTTCCAAAATCAAAAGCGAAAGTCCCGACTGAGAACGTGACTGCAACGTTTTGAGACCGCTCAAACCGGAAAGAGAACTTTCCAGTGTGCGGGTAATACTCTGTTCAACTTCTTCCGGACCAGCATTGCGATACTGAGTAATAACGATCATGTAAGGCAAGTCCATGTCCGGATACATATCAACCGGCAGGTTAAAGGTACAAAAGATACCCATTGCAACTGCTACGATAAAAACGAGCAGTGTGGTTGTCGGTTTATTTACACATCTTTCCGAAAATGTCATAAAATCTCCTATAAAACTCCGCGTTAGCGGTCGTGCCTGCTATAAAGCTACTCTGTAACAGCGATAATATTTACTTTTGCGCCGTCGTTAAGCAGAGTCTGTCCCTTGATAACGATTTCGTCTCCAGCTGCAAGGCCTTCTGTAATTTCTGTTTTGTTATCAACCGAGATACCTGCTGTAACCGGTGTCAATTTTACGCTGGCTTCTTCTTCCTCAGTTTTCTGTGATGCAATAGAGAAAACGTAAGGTTTTCCATCGCGTGTAACGATTGCCGTGTTTGGAATTACAATTGCGTTTTTAACACTGTCTGTAATCAGACGAACTCTTGCGTACATACCAACTTTGATACGCTTATCTGCAGGTTCAATTCTGAGTTTGATTGCCATAGTACGGCTCGTTGTATCAAGAACCGGGCTTACTTCAAATACCCTCGCATTGAATTCAACACCAGGATAAGCATCAAAACTAACTACTGCCTTCTGGTTTTCTGCGATACGGCTTACAAAACGTTCTGCAACACTTACTTTGATTTCAAGGTCATCTGTCTGAGCGATGCTTGCAACTGTTACGGCCTGTGATACTGTTGAACCAACTGAAGGTGGAAGAGAAACAACACGTCCCGAAATCGGAGCCTTAACAGGGCTGAGACTGTAGTTCATACCAGGGCGGCTTGCATCAACGTATGCAAGAATCTGATCCTTTCTTACCATCTGGCCGACTGTAACTTCAAATCTTGCTACTTTACCGGCCATGTCAGGCATAACTGCAACTGAGTTTACTGCGCCAACGTCACCGCCAAATTCAAGATATTCATCAAGGTTACCGGCAGAAATTTTGTATGTATTTACAGCATATACTGCTTCTGTTTCTGCATCCTTAACCTTGGCAGCTTCCTGCTTGTTACAACCTGCAAAGCCTGCTGCGAGAGCAACTGCAGCCAGAACTGCGACTGATTTTTGAGTTAAATTATTCATAACTTCCTCCTGTTAGTTAGCCTTTGCCGATTTATAAGCAGAAAGGTCTGTATTTAATGTATTTTCCAAATCCATCAGCGCGCTCAAATAATTGAATTTTGAGTTTAGCTGACCGAGTTTTGCCTGATTAAGCTGATTTTCGCTGTCGCGCAAATCAAGAAGTTCTGTCGTACCGTTGCGGTATGAACGGGCGCTCATTTCGTATGCACGCTGGGCAAGTTTGATGTTGCGTCCCATTGCATCAATCTGATCACGTGCCTGATTCAATGTATCAACAGCCTTACGAACTTCAATTTTCTGGTTTTCCTTGAGAGTTTCGATTGTCAAATCCAGCTGGGCAAGCTGAGCCCTTACATCGGCTGCCTTCTGGCGGTTTGCAGACCATGGAAGCATGTTTGTTATGTTCCATGCGAGGGTCAAACTCAATGAACCGCCATCGCTCCAGTTGTCGCCATTACCCCATTTGTCAAAATCGAGTGCGTATGGAGCAAGTGTCGGCTGATATGTGTAACTGAATGCAAGTGCCGGGAAGTAGCTTGCAAAATCAATGGCTGTCAAACCGAGTTTTGCTACCCTGCGGCTGCTTTCCAATGAGCGGATCTGGAGGCTGTTTGAACCGTATTTGTTGAGAAGTTCTTCGGTTGTAACTTCGATATACGATGGTTCGATATTTCCTTCCAGTTCAATTTTTGTACCTACCGGAAGACCAAGAAGGAATGCAAAAGTGTCGAGCTGCTGGCGGAGCGCCTGTTCAGACTTATCAACATCAGGCTTTGAGTTTTCATAATTAACCTGAGCCTGCAGAAGACCGAGTTCAGGAACAAGACCATTGTTAAAGTTAGCCTGTGCCTGGTCAGCGCGCTGTTTTGCATTCTGGAGTGTTGCTTTTTGAATTTTCAACGCTTCCTGCTGAATCAAAAGTCCGTAGAACAGCTTTTTTACGTTTGTCAGAGTTTCTCTCTGGCTCTGTTCCCAGCTGAGTTTGCCTGCTTCGTAATTTACTTTTGCAGACTTAATCTGTGCAATATAAGCCAGGCTGAAGTTCCAGCTTACACCTAATGAACCTACCGCAGCCCAGTGCATGCTTTCGTTGTTTTCAAAACCGGCCATTTTGGCCATTGATTCCCACTGGTCGGATTTAATCCAGGTCCCCTGCTGTGCACTAGCCCCTTGTCCAACACCTGATACAATTGAATTCCATGTTGAATCAGAAGTTGTGCGGGCCATTGTCCCAGTTGCCTGAACTGTAGGCAAAAGCACGTTCCAGCCGTATTTTGAAGCACGTTCTTTCATTTCAAGATCCAGAACATTGCTTTTGAGAGTACGGTTGTTTTTTTCGGCATATTCAACAGCCTGCTCAACCGTTAAAACCATCGTTTTACCGGCATCACTTTGACCTGCTTCGGCACCCTGCTGTGCAAAGGTTCCGGCTGTCATCAAGATTGCACCAAAAAGGGCAATCATTTTTTTTGATTTATTATTCATAAGTTCTCCTTAAAAGCCTCGGCGGCAGCCGCGCGCCAGGACGGCGCGAACAGCAATTGCAGGCTTTAGAATGCAATTGCCCATGATAAAAATTACAAGGACGTAATTTTTATCATGCCTCCTTACCTCCTTATATCCAGAATTTATCTATCTATTCCATATTCCACGAACCGTTGAATGATCCGCAGAGCTTTTCCAAAACCATCGCGTTCAAGTCCGTGGGAATGTCCCTGAGTTATCAGCGCAACCGGAAGTGACGCAATCCAGAATTCAATAAGTTCGTTGGAAAGCGGAATGCCCAAATCAAGCCCCTCTTCCTGACCTTTTTTGTTAAAAATCTTTTTTACATCTTCGCAGTCTTCAACAAAGAACGGGTTTTCGTCATCGCTCATCAAAAGCCAGCCGCAAATCGGAATAATCGACGGGCGCATCATAAAGTATTCAAATTCAGAACGGATTTTTATGTAGAGATATTCTGAAAAGTTTTTGCCTTCTGCGCAGTTTTCCATAACAATGGTCTGCATCAAAAAGAGCTCGTGACGGATTTGTTCTGTAATAAGTTTGTTTTTGTTTTCAAAGTGCGAATAAAGACTGCTCTTTGCAAGGTTCATTTCGTCGGCAATTTTTTCGATTGTAACGCCGGTAAAAGAATACTTTTTGATTACATTTGCAAGGGCTGAAAAAAACCTGTCTTCTTCCGGAAGGTCTTCTGAATGAATTGCGCACATTTTATCAATTTCATTCATTCGCTTTTCTGAAAGCTCCTGTGGATAAAATCTGCTGCTTTTTTTACAAGTTCCCTGCAGTCCCTTTGTAAAGAATTCAACAATCTTTTTTGAAAAAACATCTACAGTGTCTACTTTTGCACCTTCCTGCATCATCTTTTCGCGGAGCTTTGTAAACATAAAAATTGAAGTTCCGCAGTAAAATGTTTCTACGAGGCGGGCAAATCGTTCCGGCGTACCTGTTTCCTTATCATTTGCATCGTAATAAATGTGCCTGAGCATAGTAACACCGCGGTTTTCAAGCTCTTTTCCTATGCGTTTTTCAAAAGAACTGTCGTTGGCCATGCTTCCGATAAAAAAGTTTATATAATCAATGTTGTTTGCAAAAAAGGCAATGATGTCTTCAAAAGGAATGAGTGGCATTATGTCAGGATTCGTATAGCAGCTCTTCTGAAGTCTGAGCAGAAGTTCGGCCAAAGTGTTAAAGAAGCGTTCGTTCATTGCATCAAAAACGGCTTCCTTGCTTTCATAATGGCGGTAAATTGCAGCCTTGCTGATACCAACGCGTTCGGCAAGTTCGCTCATGGAAAATGCCGTAAAACGGGGTTCTTTGGTAAAAGAAAATGCCGCGTCTAAAATGAGATCCTTTGTTGTCTTTTTTGAATTTTCAATGGCTGCCATAAATATGTTACCGATTGTTCGGTTACATATTAAGTTACCGATTGTTCGGTAACAAGTCAAGCAAATTCTTTA
>JAILFZ010000173.1 GCA_024697295.1 Treponema sp. | reverse complement strand
TTGATATATTCAATAAGCCCTTCTTCACCCAGGGCAAGAATTTTTTGCGGCGTGTCCGCAACCTTATACAGTTTTCTTGTGGCAATATTTACGGATTTGTCCGTTGCCTGGGCTGACAAAACAACAGCAACCAGCAGCGTAAACGGTGAGGAATATTCAAGTTCTGATTTTGGGTTGGGATTTAACTGAGCAAATCTGTCAAAAACCTGTTCAATTTCTGCCCCGGAAAGAAGTTTTAGCATCCGTAATTGTCTCCCCCGATATTTTCTATTATACTTTACATTATGTTGAGATTTTGTAAATCACTTTTTATCCCGTTTACTCTTTGTTTTGTGCTTTTTTCCTGTTATGTGGATAAGGATCCGTATCTTGTGTTTGATAGCGGCGCATACGATTACAATCTCAAAAAATGGAATAAACTAGAATGCGACAATTATTCATTTTCATATTCAATTCAAGATGGATCCACGGGTCCTCAGTCTAACGTGTTTACAGTTACCGTTACTGACGGTGTCTCTTCGTACACAGTAAAAGACCCCGAAGGTAATACAGTTGACCCGTCCAGTGTTGAATGCGAGTTTCCGACAGTTGAATCTTTATTTGACAAAATTGAAGATATCCGCGCAGATGACCAGGCTTTTCTGGACACAAACCCATCCGGCATTGTCTGCTACGAACTTGAATGTGAATACAATAAAAAAACCGGCATTCCAGAAAGCTTTTCAAACAGCCTTTGGAACACCGGTTTATATACAAAGGGCGACTACAAAGTAACCATCACCAATATTAACGTACCAGAACAATATCTGGAAAACGCCGGCAACTAGCGGACAGCCTTTTTAAGTTCTTCAACCTTATCTGTACGTTCCCAGCTAAATCCTTCACGGCCAAAGTGACCGTAGGTTGCTGTTGCGCGGTAAATCGGCTTACGCAAATCAAGAGTTTTTTCAATTCCTGACGGAGTGCAGTCAAATACCTTTTTAACAGCTTCTACAATCTTGTCGTTTGCAACTTTTTCAGTTCCAAAAGTTTCTACCATAACCGAAACCGGGTGCGGAACGCCGATTGCGTACGAAAGCTGAATTTCTGCGCGGTCTGCAAGGTCTGCGGCCACGATGTTTTTGGCAATGTAGCGTGCCATGTAGGCTGCAGAACGGTCAACCTTTGAAGGATCCTTTCCACTGAATGCTCCGCCACCATGACGGCCCATACCACCGTATGTATCAACGATGATTTTGCGTCCTGTAAGACCTGCGTCACCGTTCGGACCGCCTACAACAAAGCGTCCTGTCGGGTTGATGTAATATTTGGTATTTGAATCCAGAAGGCCTGTCGGTTCAAGAACAGGTTTGATAATCTGTTCAATAATTGTCTTTTTGATTGTATCGTAATCAACATTGTCATCATGCTGATGGCTTACAACAACAGCGTCAATTCTTACAGGTTTGTGAGATTCGTCGTATTCGATTGTAACCTGAGATTTTGAATCCGGACGGAGCCATGCGATTTTTCCGCTCTTGCGGAGTTCTGCAGCCTTTTTGAGAATTTTATGAGCGTAAATCAAAGTTGCAGGCATGTATTCGGGAGTTTCGTTAGTTGCAAAACCAAACATAATTCCCTGGTCGCCTGCACCCTGCTGACCTTCATATTCTTTAAGGCCTGTTCCGACAACACCCTGGTTGATGTCAGGCGACTGCTGGTGAATTGTATTCAATACAGCCATAGAATCAGCGGAAATTCCGTATTCTTCTTTTGTGTAGCCGATGTCACGAACAACATCGCGGACAATTTTCTGAACATCAAGATGAGCCTTTGTTGTGATTTCTCCGCCAACAAGAACCATACCTGTTGTAGCAAAAGTTTCACAGGCAACGTGAGAAGAAGGGTCTTCTGCAAGACATGCGTCCAGAATAGCATCAGAAACCTGGTCACAGAGTTTGTCCGGGTGACCTTCGCTTACAGATTCAGATGTAAATAAGTAGTGATTGTTAGATAAGATAGTGCTCATAGCCGAGCCTCCTATTTAGCAAGAGTTAGCATTTCATACGAAATGCCTCCAGTCTGCAATTTGGATAAATCAACTGGATATTAAGTAAGTTCACCTAGAATATAACCCATTTCATACAAAACGACAATAGTAACTAAATTCCTGGCAGATAAGAAAATAAATTAATATTAATTCAATTTTTTTTTGAAAATTCAAAAACACTGCGTTAAACTTAAATTTGTGCAATTAGAA
>JAILFZ010000149.1 GCA_024697295.1 Treponema sp. | reverse complement strand
GTCTTTGATTTGCCTGAGTTCGTCATTTGACACTGCAATATAATTTCCGCACATTCCCATATTCAGCAGCCTTTTTACAATGCCTTAAGCCTTGAAGCGCTCGTGAATAATCTGTCCGCCCTGTGTGAGCAAACAGCCCTTCATGATGTCGTCTTCCATGTTGACATTGAACTCTTTTGCTTCTTTGTTGTAGAAGCCAGCGTGTGTGAGGAACGCAGTAATGTTTCCAGAGAACATCTTTGAAGCATCATACGGAACCTGTCGCTCAAGAAGATCACCAGACATGATTGTAACGCCGTTCTCTGTAACAACATTCTCGAAGAGCTTAGAGCCTTCAACGTTTCCGCCTGTTGAACAAGCCATATCGACTACGATTGAGCCTGGCTGCATGCGGTCAAGAACGTTCTTTTCGATGAGGCGTGGAGCCTTGCGTCCGAAGACTTTTGCAGTTGTGATTACGATATTTGCCTTTTCACAGACCTTAGCCTGAGCTTCCTTCTGCTTTGCAATCTGTTCCGGTGTGAGTTCTTTTGCGTACCCCTGTGCAGTCTGTCCCATTTCTCCCAGGTCGATTTTAACGAACGAAGCGCCGAGAGACTTAACCTGCTCTTCTACGACCGGGCGGGTATCAAAAGCGTCAACACGGGCACCGAGTCGTTTTGCAGTAGCGATTGCCTGAAGACCTGCAACACCGACACCAATGATAAATACGCGGGCCGGGTTGATTGTTCCGGCAGGGGTTACCATCATCGGAAGAATTTTCGGGAGGTGGGCGGCTGCATTCAATACTGCAACATAACCTGCCAGAGAAGTCTGAGAAGACTGAACGTCCATTTTCTGTGCCAGGGTCGTACGCGGAATCATTTCGAGGGAAACTGCCTTTACGCCTGCTTTTGCAAAACCGTTGAGCAGTTCTTTTTCGTTGAACGGATCAAGGTAGCTTATGTGGAGACTGTCTTTTGCAAGACCGGAAGCGCTTGCAGGTTTTAAAATTCGAACAACAATCTCGCTGGAAGAAGCAGCATCTTCTTCTTTTGCAACTACTTTTGCGCCGGCAGCTTTGTACATGTCGTCAGAAAAGCCGCTTTTTAATCCGGCTCCACTAACTACAGTAAGTTCAAAACCAAGTCCGGTAAGTTTTTTAACGTCATCAGGAATCAAGGCAACGCGCGTTTCCAGCGGGTCGTTTTCCTTGCAGACAAGGACTTTCTTCATAGTATCTCCTTTTTTAAAGCCATGCCGCCAAAAAGTGCGGTAAGGCAGTTTTGTTTATGCGCCAAACGAATTCAGCGCGATGTTTGAGTAATATAAATTCTATTTTAAATCCGATTGTCGAATTAGGCAAATTTTATTATTTCCGGGCTTGGGGCGTTCCCCGCCTCTGGCGGCGGGTCAGGCCATCCGGGGCTCCGGCGTCAGAGCGCCTCCGGTGCCGGGCACCCCGCTTACGCGGGCCCCTCCTGTCCTTAACGCATGGAATAAAATAAAAAATGTCGTTATTTTTTATTGCCCGAGAGACGTCTTTTCTGTACTATGAGTTCACTATGGAATTCAATCAGGAAAATATCGACGCACTCGTTGTCAACGAAGTGGACATTATGAAAAAAATTGCTGAGGAGCTTAATATTCGTGTGGCTCAGGTCAGCGCAGTTATAAGCCTTGTAAACGAAGGCTGTACAATCCCGTTTATTTCTCGTTACCGCAAGGAACGACATGATAATTTGAATGAAGTTCAGGTTACTGCCTGCGACCACCTGTTCAAATCATACAAAAACCTTGAAGAACGCCGCCTCGAAATCGTTCGCGGTATTTTTGGCCAGGGTAAACTTACAGAAAGCCTCTACAATGCAGTTATGGGCGCTTCAACTCTCACCCAGCTTGAAGATTTGTGGGCTCCGTTCAAGAAAAAGAAGAAGACCCGGGGTATGATTGCCGCAGAAAAAGGTCTTGAACCATTGGCTGACTTTATGGAAGGTCCGAACGATGACGCAGCTGTAGAAGCAGAGGCTCAGAAATTCATCAAAACTGATAATGAAGATCCGGCCCTCAATGTTGAAACCGCAAAGGACGCTCTGGAAGGCGCCAGGGACATCATCGCTGAACGCACCAGCCAGAATACAGAAAACCGCTCTGATGTTCATGATTTGTACATGGCATCGGGTTCAATCCAGACAAAGGGTATTGTTGGAGAAGGCCAGGACGCAGAAACTGCAGAAAAAACTTCTACATACAAAATGTACTGGGATTACTCGGAACCCCTCAACCAGGTTAAGCCTCACCGCATTCTTGCGATTAACCGCGCAGAACGGGAAGGCGCCCTCGATGTAACAATCGATGTTCCGGTTGATGATGCTGTAGCAATGCTCCAGAAAAAAGTTAAAGTTTCAAATAAATATCATAAAGACGCAATTGAAGACGGTCTTGTCCGCCTTCTTTCGCCTGCAGTTGTCCGCGAAATCCGTTCGGACGAAACTGACCAGGCAGACGACCATGGTATCGGTCTGTTCTCTGCCAACCTCAAAAACCTTTTGATGACACAGCCGATTAAAGGAAGCCGTGTCCTCGGAATCGACCCTGGTATTCGAACCGGTACAAAGTGTGCGGCCCTCGACGAAACTGGAAAGTACCTCGGATTCTTTAAGATTTATCAGGTACAGGACCCTGCTGACGCTTACAAACAGTTGAATGACGCAATCGACAAGTACGACATTCAGGTTGTTGCAGTCGGAAACGGAACAGGCAGCCCTGAAGTTCAGGCGATTGTAAGCAGGGTAATCAGCGAAAATTACGCAGGCGGTGATGTTCAGTACACAGTTGTTGACGAATCAGGCGCTTCAGTTTATTCAGCAAGCCCGGTTGCAACAGAAGAATTCCCTGAACTTGATTTGACAATCCGTGGTGCAATCAGCATGGGACGCCGTCTTCAGGACCCGCTGGCTGAACTTGTAAAAATCGACCCGAAGGCAATCGGTGTTGGTTTGTATCAGCACGACGTTAACCAGAAAAAACTTGCCGAACAGCTCGACGAAGTTGTAGGACAGGTTGTTAACCAGGTTGGCGTAAACCTTAATACAGCAAGTTACATGCTTTTAAAATATGTTTCAGGAATCAACCTTACAACAGCAAAGAAGATAGTTGCTTACCGCGATGCAAACGGCAAAATCACAAGCCGTGAAGATCTTAAAAAAGTTCCGGGGCTTGGTCCAAAAGCTTTTGAACAGTGCGCCGGATTCTTAAAGATTGCAGAAAGTGCAGACCCTCTCGACAACACATGGGTTCATCCGGAAAACTACGATGCAGCGCGTGAAGTTCTTTCGTATGTACGCGAAGGCAAACAGGTTCCTGCCGACCTTAAAAAGAAACTGTGCGAAAAGTACAATGTCGGCGAAACTACAATGAACGACATTATTGATGAACTTGGAAAGCCTAACCGCGACCCGCGTTCAGATTATCCGGCACCGATTATGCAGAAAGGCGTTGTTAAATTTGAAGACCTTACAGTCGGCATGAAGGTAACAGGAAAAATTAAAAACGTAGTAGACTTCGGTGCCTTTGTAGACATCGGCCTCCACGAAACAGCCCTGATTCACATTTCTGAACTGAGCGATACCTACGTTTCTGACCCGATGGACGTTATCAAAGTTGGCGATGTAAAGGAATTTACAATCATCGCCCTTGATAAAGACCGTATGAGAATTTCACTTTCCCTCAAAAGCGACGCAAGCCAGCGCCTCGGACAGACAAACGAAGGCAAAAAGCCGGCAGCCCGCTCTGAAGGAGACGGAAAGCGCCGCGTAGTTGTAGTTAAGAAAGCTTCTCCGGTTGGAGTCGGCTCAAATGCAAGCCGCCCAGGCGCAAAGGGCGACTTTAACCGCGGCGGCAAAAACTACGGCTCGGACGACGGCGAAACATACAATCCTTTTGCAGCCTTCTTTAACAAATAAATGAAAAAGCCGGGGTGCAGGACGATTCCTGTATTCCGGCTGCAGTTTTTGGAGAATTTAGATATTTTCCTGTTAGGACTCCTTGTAGGGGTCCTTTTTTGTGTTATAATTTTCGATAATAAGATAAAGGAGAATTTGCAATGAAAATAAAAAAAATCGGCAAAGCCACAGCGATAGTTGCAATTTCAATATTCTCATTCTCATGCGGTTTCGTAGATGATTTAAAAAACATGCAGGCTCCTGAAACCGTCAAAATTAAATCCGAAGGTGCAAAGTATTCAGTTCCGCTCGGTGACGTAACGATGGATATGGACAAGTATCTCAATGCGTCGGAGCTTGCATCAAATATGTCTAATGATGGCATTGAAATATACGACTACAACCATAATGGCAGCGACAGCGTTCAGGAATTTTTGATTAACTTCCCGATCAGCGAGATTCCTCTTGATTTTGGCACTTACCTCGATGGTCTTGATATTCCGACTTTAATCAGCAGAAACATTTCCCAGGAAATCACAGTTCCGGGAACTTTTGACTTTAATCAGAGCATCGATCTGCCTGATTTTAACCTGATTTTTGTAAACAGTTTTAATGCTAATCCCGAGACTGAGTCAGTTTTAATGCAGACTCCAGGACCCGGAGTTACACTAAGAACTGCCGACGGAACATGGACAGGCTTTGAAATCACTGTAGATTTTACCGAACCTGATTTTGATACGATGACTTTTGCAAGCGGCGGTCTT
>JAILFZ010000062.1 GCA_024697295.1 Treponema sp. | reverse complement strand
TGAATTATTTTTCACACCAATTTGCATACTTCTCGTATATCTTTTTCAATTCGTGAAAGAAGTTCTGCTTCAATCGATTTTCCGAAGTTACTTTCAAATACAGCTTTTTTGTTCTCGGGGCAAGTGTTTTCTTCAAAAAGAGCGGAAGAAGGGATTCCGAGTGCGAGTGCAATTTTATCCACCATTTCAGGTTGAGGCCAGGATATTTTATTTTCTATTTGATTTATGTAGGCAATACTTTTTTCGACTGCGTAAGAAAGTTTTTCTTGGGAAATACCTTTTTGTTTTCGGTAGTATTTGAGATTGTTCACGAATGTTTCTCTAATTGAGTTCATACATTAAGAATGACGATTTATGATGATAAAAATTACAGAACAATATTAAGGTTTAATGATATTCGATTGATAATTTTAATAAAATAATGTAATAATACTGTATAAAATCAAGGTTTCATAAAAAAATAACGAAATCTTAATTTATTTTACCGTATCAATCATAATTCTAGGAGGATTTTATGAAAAAAGTGATTGCTGTAGCTTTGGCAGCTTTTATGTCGGTCTCTGTGTTTGCAGGTCCCTTGGGGAATTTAGGAAAAAGTCTCCTTTCTTTAGACGAGGCGAAACCTGCTACAGGAACATTACCTGATAATGTTGAGCTTTTGCCAGTTGTTTGGAATCTTCTTTATGCAGAACCAGCAGAAGGGGATAAAACGACTAGACAAATCAAAAATTTTGAGAAACTTGATGTTATCAACAATGAGTACCTATTCACACAAGTTCTTATTTTTAAATTTGGACTTGGACTTCAGGGACAGGAAACAACAATTAAAATCACTGGCAGTGAAAATAATTTCACGGTCGAAACTTTGGATATGAGGACATACAATGTCGATAATAATGGAAAAAAAGAAATACTCAAAAAAAGTGCGAGAGTAAGTGAGCAAAATCCAAAATCTAGCTGGACAAAAAATTCTGCAAATGTTGCAAAAGAACTTGAAGAACGCGCTGCCTCACTGAAAAAAGACGGTTATGAACAGTGGCTTGAAAAGGCAACCTATAATCTTACTGTATATGCTGCAGTTGGACGCTTCTCAGCTAATCGACTCAAAGCAAAAAAATGGTACGGCGAGCATCCTATTGAAGGAAAAAAGGTTGAGAAACTTCCGTTTTTTGTTTCAAACATTGACGAGAGCAAAAAAGAAGGTTATGCGTATAAGCTCGAAGGTATGTCTGTTCTGAACAAAGCTGAGGACATGCCGTTTATTACTGTTTACAGCAATAATGATGCCTATATCGATTTGAAAGATGATCAATTTATAGAAATTTCTGGCACAGTTGAGAAAGTGAATTTTTCTAGTGATTTTGAAAAAGATTATAAAGTAAAGTCTATAGTCATTACAGAATAATTCTTCTATATTTTCTCTCAAGCGCAAGGGATTGTAGCCACGCCGAAGGCGTTCCGAAGGAATGTAGCGTCAGCGAAATGGCGGAAAGCCCGACCGCCGCTTGTCGGCGGTTGCGCCTGAAGCGCACCCCTAAAGTTGGACAAATAACGTTCAATTTTAGGAGGTGCATTTCCACCTCTTTTACAGGCAGCCCCTTTTCATTCCCCGTACAATTTCAGTTCCGGGTATAAGGCCTGTATAAACTTAAAATGCTGATCAACTGTTTTCACCTGTCAAATCAGCAGATTTCAATTCCTTTTGCACAAATCACTTATCACGCATTCGTCACATTTGGGGTTACGTGCGGTACAGACGTAACGGCCATGCAGAATAAGCCAGTGATGCGCGTGCTCCATGTATTTGTCCGGGATGCGTTTTAAAAGAGACTGTTCAACTTTTTCGGGTGTGTCGCCTTCGGCAAGGCCGATTTTCGGGCAGATACGCAGAAGATGAGTATCCACCGGCATTGTGTGTTCACCCCAGACAACGTTGAGCACCACATTTGCAGTCTTTCGTCCGACTCCGCTCAACGACATCAGCTGCTCACGCGAGCGCGGAACTTCTCCGTTAAAATCGCTTATGAGTTTTTTGCAAAGTTCAATAACGTGTTTTGCCTTGGAACGATACAGACCAATGGATTTGATATATTCAATAAGCCCTTCTTCACCCAGGGCAAGAATTTTTTGCGGCGTGTCCGCAACCTTATACAGTTTTCTTGTGGCAATATTTACGGATTTGTCCGTTGCCTGGGCTGACAAAACAACAGCAACCAGCAGCGTA
>JAILFZ010000044.1 GCA_024697295.1 Treponema sp. | reverse complement strand
GGACCGATTTTGTCAAAGCCGCAGATTGGGCGTAGAACTTCTGGAACTGTGATTGAACCGTCTTCGTTCTGGTAGTTTTCCATGATTGCGAGCATTGCACGTCCTACAGCGATTGCAGTTCCGTTGAGCATGTGAACGTATTTGTTTTTTCCGTCATCGTCGTGGTATTTAACGTTCAGGCGGCGGCTCTGGAAGTCTGTACAGTTGGAAGTTGAAGTAACTTCACCGTAGTCTCCTTCAGGTTTTTCTTCTGTTGCGCGTCCAGGCATCCATGCTTCAAGGTCCCATTTGCGGTAAGCAGGAGCTCCGAGGTCACCTGTACATGTATCAACAACATGGAACGGAATTCCAAGTCCTGTAAAGATTTCTTCTTCAATCAGACGGAGTTTTTCGTGGATTTCGTTGCTCTGTTCAGGAAGACAATATACAAACATTTCTACCTTATCAAACTGGTGAACGCGGTAAAGTCCCTTTGAGAACTGACCTGCAGCGCCTGCTTCGCGGCGGAAACAGTGTGAAAGTCCGCAATAATACAAAGGAAGGGCAGACTTGTCGAGAATTTCGTTTGAGTGGTAACCGCCGAGTGTAATTTCTGCGGTTGCAACGAGACAGGTTCCTTCTTCTTCGATTGCATATACGTTTGATTCGTTGCCGCGCGGGTTAAATCCGATACCCTTGAGAACTTCTTCTTTTGCAACATCAGGTGTGATAAATGTTGTAAAGCCGTGTTTGCGCAAAATGTTGAGGGCGTACATAATCAAAGCTTCTTCAAGAAAAACAGCTTCGTTTTTGAGGTAGTAGAATTTGGCACCTGAAACCTTGGTTCCGCGTTCAAAATCGATCAAATCGAGTTCTTCGCCGAGTTCAACATGGCTCTTTGGCTTGAATGTAAACTTTCTTGGAGTTCCAACCTTTTTAACTTCGAGGTTTTCTGTATCGAGTTTTCCGATTGGTGTGTCAGGGTGGCACATATTTGGAATCTGGCGTGCAGCTTCTTCAAGTTTAGCTTCTGTTTCTTCAAGTTTTTTTTCTGCAACGGCAACATCTTCCTTAATCTTTTTGCCTTCTTCGATGTAAGCCTGTCTTGTTTCAGGATCAAGCTTCTGCTTCATTTTTGCGGCGTTTTCGTTACGTTTCTGCTGCAATGCCTGAAGTTCGGTTGTGAGTGCGGTGCGTTCATCGTAAAGTTTTACAACGATGTCTGCATCAGCGTTCATATTGCGGTTTATGATGTTCTGTTTTACTGCTTCAAGGTTGTCTTTGATAAATTTGTAATCAAGCATTTTGATTCCTTCTTATATTTATTTGTAAAATTTATTTTATCGTTTATGATTTATTATTTCAATTCATAAGTAGCATTTACGGTAATTGAAATAGTGCTTTTGCCGCCGTTAATCGGAGTCGAATATGAAGCGCTTTCTTCCATCATGTCTCCGTTGCTTTTCATCAGAGCTGCCTTCGGAAAGGCCCGGCTGTTGTATTCTTCGTAAATCTGAAGGAGGTTTCCGAGCTGGGCTCCGCTGGTTCCTGCGATGAGGGCTGCAGATTCCTGGGCCTGCTGCACGGCAAGAGTGCGAGCCTGCTTTACGAGAATATCGCTGTTGGTGATTCCAAAATTCAATGATGAAAGTCTGTTTGCACCTGCTTTGATTGAAGCGTCAATTACAGAACTTGCAAGATCCTTGTCTTTCAGAAAAACTTTTATTTCGTTTGAAACTTTGTAGTCACCGTAAACAGTTTTTCCGGCCTGGTGTGACTGTTCCTGATAAATTGAATAATTCTGTGTGGTGATATTGTCCTTTGAAATGGAAAGAGCCTCGATTGCTTCTGTAACGGCAGTCATTTTTTTTGCGTTGTTTTGGGCGGCAATTGTTGCGTCGCGGCCTGTTGTAACTACGCTCAAAACGATTGTTGCGTTGTCCGCTTCTACTTCGACTGTTCCGGTGCCGCTTACCTGAACTGTTCTTTTATTGTATTGAACCTGTCTGATTGAGCAGGATAAAAACATTCCTGTCAGTGCGACTGCTGCTATAATTTTTAATTGTTTCATTTTATTCTCCTTATAAACTCCGCGTTAGCGGTCGTGCAGGAGGCACGATATCGCAGTTTTGCCAACGGCAAAATCGGCATGTCACGCCTCCATTAAAAAATGCATTAATAAATGTCTATATAAAATCTTTTGATAAAAATCCTGCGTTTATTTGCCTTGCTCCAGAATTTTGAGGCAGGGTAGCGTTTAATCAAGGTGTCGTATGAGTCGAGTGCGTTTTTGACGTTTTTAACAGGACTGTCTGCTTCAAGAATCTGTCCCTGAACGTACAATGCTTCGTCAATCTTTACTGATGATGAATCAAGATATGCCTGAATCTGTGCAAGTGCAAGTTCATATTTTTTTTCGTTCAAGGACTTTTTTGCTTCTTCGAGAAGATTTTTGCTTCTGTCGATTTTTATTGTTGAATTTGCAGAAGGTGCGGAAGTTTCTGTTTCTTCTGCCGGCGCTTTATTTGTCTTTGGCGCATCAACTGTAGTTTTTTGAACCGGTGCCGAAGCAGGCGTGCTTTCTGTCTGGGCGGCATCTTTTGGATTTGATGTATCCTGAATAACAGTTTTTACGTTTTTGTCGTCTGTATTTTCTGTTGCAGTCTTTTTTTCCTGTTGAACTGCAGGTTTAGTCTGAGTTGTTGCCTTTGCCTCTTTTTTATTTTGAACTTCCGGTTCAGCGGATTTTGTCTGAGGCTTTGAATTTTGTTCCGGGGAAATCTGCGTTACGGTGCGCACCGGTTTTGGCGGAACTACTTCTGCGTAAGAAGGTGCAGTTGCCTTTTCGTTTGATTTTGCGTCCTGGTTTTCTACTTCAACTTCAAGATAGTCGTCGATGTAGGTAGAAGTCAAAACGTCATTTTTGTAAAAATGCAGGTAAGTTTTGCCGGCCTTTGTGGAACGCAATGTAAATTTTGTGTCGGAGTTACCGAGTTTTCTTCCAAAATAGCGGAATATCGGCTCTTTTGCAGTTTCGCCAAGGTAAACCCATCCGCTTCCGGGATATGTAACTTCGATATACTGTTTATTTTTTACAGTCATCGAGCGGCTCGGAATAATTACTGCAGGATTTTTAAATACGTCAGTTTCCTGCTCAGTTTTTGTTTCTAATGCAGGTGTTGCGTCAGTTATGGAATTTGTGTTTTGGTCAGCACTTTGAGACTGTTCATTTTGTTTTGCAGAAGAGCCGGTTCCGTTTGAGGCATTTGTATTTACTGACTCCAATTCTGCTGGTGTTGAATCAGACGGTTTGTTTGCGACAACTTCTGTTTTTGCTGAAGAGGGCGTTTCTGTGACAGCAGGTGCGGTTTCTACAGGCTCCTGTGCATCTGAATCTTCTGCGCTCAAAGCTTTGTTCTGATTTTCGTAATCGCTGTAGCGCGGTTCTGTAATTTGTACAGTCAACTTATCTTCTAAAGGCTCTTCCTGTGGAGGCGCGTCAAAAACTACAGGTTCACTGAATTCAAGTTCTTCATCTTCGTTAACAGGATTTTTTAGAATTGTTGATTCATCAACAAGTTCCCGGAGTTCCGGGCTTTCTTCTTCAGAATTTTCTGGTTCAGTGGCCGGTTGTGATTCTTCTACGGCGTTATTATCCTGAGCGTTTGATTCCTGAACTGTTGAATTCAAAGCGGTTTGTTGTGAGCCTTCATCGGATTCAATAGAATCCTTTGGAACTACAGATGTAGAACCGCAGGAAATAATAAAACAAAGAGACACTAAAACTGTAGAAAATTTGATTAAATTAGAAATTTTCACGGGGCTGCTCCTGTTATATCCGAAACAATATGATCGTTTGCGCTTTCAAGTTCCCTGATTATTTTACCTTCAGCCGGAGTGAAATATTCCTTTATCTGCTCTTCACTCCAGGTGTTTTCCGTTACGCGTGAAGGGTAGTAATCTTTTTCAATTTTTGTTGAATCCGGAATTTGTGGAGTTCCGTTCAGGATAATTTCGTTCCGGGCAAAACTCTTTTGTTTTTCGGGACTTGACTGAATAAAAATAATAATCAGTGCAACAAGGACAAACAAAACGAGAAGGGCCGAAATTCTGAATAAAACAGGCTTTTCGTGAATAAAATCTGAGACAGCATATTTTATATCATCAAAATCAACCATCAGCTTTCAGCCTCTTATTGTTGCTCACTTTCTTCAGAAGAAGCTTCTTTTTGAGCTTCTTCCAGCTCAGCCTTTTCTTTGGCGGCTTTTTTTGCTTCTTCGCGGGCTCTTCTGGCTTCTTCTTTTGCTTTTTGGGCCCGGATTTCAATTTCCGGATCGGTAATTGTGCCGTCAGGATTATGTATTCGTTTTGCCGGACGCGGCGGAATATAAACATTCTGCTCAGGTTCAACGTCTTCTTCAATAAAGTCATCCTGGCTGTCATTTTCGTAGTCAGCGGCGATTTCTTTATCAAGGCGCATTGTCATAATCTTGCTGACACCTGATTCCTGCATTGTTACACCGAGCATTGTGCTTGCGCCCATAACGGTTTTTTTGTTATGGGTAATAACGATGTACTGAGAAAGTTTGGCAAATGCGCGCAGGGTTTGAACAAGGCTTGTAACGTTTTTGTCGTCGAGGGCCGCGTCAATTTCGTCAAGAAGACAGAACGGACTCGGACGAACCTGGTAGGTTGCAAACAAAAGCGCAACGGCTGTCATTGTCTTTTCACCGCCGGAAAGGAGGGCGATGTTTTCGAGCTTCTTTCCAGGAGGCTGTGCGTAAATTTCAATACCTGTTGTAAGAACGTTCTGCGGATCAACCAGACGCAGCTCTCCGCGGCCGCCGTTGAACATCCGGCGGAACATGTTGTGGAAGTTCTTTTTGATTTTATTGTAAGTATCAAGGAACATTTCTGTAGATTTTGACTTGATTTCTTCTGAAACGCGTATAAGGTTTTCGAGACTCTTGTTTGTATCGTCAAAACTTGCCTGGAGTTTTTCGTAGCGCTCTTTCTGCTCGTCAAATTCTTCAGGCGCCATAAGGTTTACGGAACCGAGATTTCTGAAGGCTTCTTTTGTTTCTCCAAGTTTTTCGCGCAAAACTGCTGCAGGAGTTGTGATTTTGAACATCCTCTCTTCAAATTCCATCAGGTCGCGGGAATGAGTTTCGATAAAGTTCTGTTTGATGTTGCGGATATCGTTGTCGCTTGTAACGAGGTCCATTGCCAGTCGTTCGTACTGGCTCTGACATTTTGTAAGTTCTTCCTGCTTTTTGTCGAGTTTCTGCTGAGTACCGCTTACGCTTGAATTTCGTTTTACGATTTCGCTGTTGATATCTGCTATCTGTTCAGCACATTTTGCACCGCGCCTTTCGATTGAAGCAAGTTCGCCCTGAATTTCGAGAATCTGGTCACGCAGGTCATCCTGACGCTTTTGTTCAGTGTAAAGTTCCTCTTCGTTCTGGCGGAGATTTGCCTGTTCGCTTGCGAGGGAACGGCGCAAAAGTTCTGCATTGTTTTTTACGCCGAATATTGACTGCTGCATACTTGCTTCGGTAATACGAAGGTCACCGAGGGTTTCTTTATATTCGTTGATTTTTTTGTTGAGTTCTGAGTTCTGCTTCTGGTAAGCTGAAATCTGTTCCTGGGTAGAAGCAATCTGCTTCTGAAGGTTTGTGATTTCGCTGTCGATACCTCGCTTTCTGGTAATAATACCTTCCGGCGAGAGGAATTCTTCGATAAAGTCAGGCATTGCCTTTGAATATTTATCAAGCGCGCCTTCAATTGTCGTGATAATCGACAGAGATTCCTCCAGAGCCCTGATGGAATCATTTACAATCTTGAGGTTTTCTTCTGCACTGTGACCTGAAATCGATACGTAGTCTGTAAAGATGTTTTTGCGGCCTTCAGTGTAAATGCGGAGTTTTGCAATTGCGCTTTCAAGTTCTTCTTTTGAAGACTTTGCAGCACTTGAAGAAAAACCTGAGTCCTTAAGTTTTGAATCAAGTTCTTTTACGATATCTTCTGTGATTGAACCCAGCTGTTTCTGGAGGTCAGCGATTTTGTTATTGAGGTTTTCAATTTCAACTGCGCCTTTTTCTGCAAGGCTTGTGTTTTCTTTTATGTGGCTTTCAGCGGCAGTAATGTTTTCTGTAAATGAATTGATATTGTTTTTTACGGTTTCCAGTTGTTTTGTTTTTGCACGTAAATCGGCCTCTGCCTGGTCAATTTCTTCGTTAAAGGTATCGATTTTGTCCTGAATTGACTGCTGTTTAACTTCGAGAATGCCGATTTTTTCTTTTAATTGATTTGCCTGAAGATTGTATTCCTGGGAACGCTGCAGCATATTGGTCTTTTCTGTCTGGACAGTTGCAAGTTCAATCTGAAGTGAATTCATCTCAGTCTGCAAATCTTTGATTTTATCGTTGTTTTCAAAAAGGGTAGCCTGGATGGCTTCGATTTCTTCCTGAATTTTTGAGCGTTTTTCTTCGAGTTCTTTTTTAGAAGCTTCCTGGCGTGCTTTGCCCTGCGAAAAATCCTTTAACTTTAGGAGCTGGATATCAAGTTCAAAATTAAATATATCTTCCTTGAGATTTCTGTATTTGATTGTTTTTTCGCTCTGTATTTTTAAGGATTCGTAACTGCGTTTGTTTTCTACGAGGGCAACTTCGATCTGGGCAAGGTTTTGTCTTGTGCGTTCAAGTTCGCGTTCTGCCTCGGCACATTCGGCCTTTGAACGGCTGATTCCGGCTGCTTCTTCAAAAAGGTAGCGGCGGTCTTCCGGCTTGCTTGAAAGAATCTGGTCGATTTTACCCTGTTCCATGACAGAGTAGGCTGCCTTACCGACACCGGTATCCATAAAGAGACGGCGGATTTCTGTCGGACCTACCTGACGGTTATTGATGTAATATTCACTTTCGCCAGAGCGGTAGAGACGGCGCTTGATGGCAATTTCTGTATCGTCGAGCGGCAGAAGACCGTTATCGTTTGCGATTGTAAGTGTAACTTCTGCAATGTTAAGCGGAGGACGTGTTTCGGTACCGTTAAAGATTACGGATTCCATTGTGTCGGCGCGCAGGTTTTTTGCTCTGTTTTCTGCAAGAACCCATTTTACCGCATCAACAACATTGCTCTTACCGCACCCGTTAGGGCCGAGTAAGGCTGTAATTCCGTCTGCAAATTCTACATGAGTCCTGTCTGCGAATGATTTGAATCCGAATATGTCAAGACTTTTTAGAAACACTTATAACTCCGTTTTTTACTATGTGGCCCTTTAATGGATAAAAAGCCCATTTTGATATCATTATATTATACTGATAAAGCGTTAGTGTTTCAATAATTTTTGCTATTCGTCCTGAAGAGGCGCAACGAGTTTTCCCTTGTACAAAACTTTTGGATAGACAGTAAGGCCGAGTTTTTTTTCGATGTTTGCATATTTTTGCATTTCGTATTCGTCACCGATTACAATATTGATTCCTGTTTTGCCGGCACGGGCAGTTCGTCCGGCACGGTGAATAAAAAAGTCATCATTTGAAGGCATGTCCATTTGAATTACATGCGAAATATCAGGAATATCAAGTCCACGGCTCGTCAAATCGCTTGTAACGAGGATTTTGCATTTGCCGCTTCTAAACCTGTCCATTGCGCTTTTTCTTTCCTTTTTGTCCATTTTTGCATGCAGGAACATACATTCAATATTTTTATATTTGAGCTTGCTTACAATGTTCTGGACCTGGTCGAGCCTGCTCGTAAAAACAAGGGCTTTTGAAGGGTTTTCTGCAATGAGCAGCTTTCGCAGGGTGTCGATTTTGTCACGACGCTCTGCAAAAATTGCGATATGTGTAATCCGCTTTTTTAATACGTCTTCCGGAGGCAAAAATAAGGTTTGAATTTCTGCGGTTTTAGTTCCGTCAGATTTTACTTTTGCGTTTTCAAGAACTTTTTGCGTTGCAGCAGAAATTGTTGCACTGCAGGCAATCAGCTGAACATCTTTTTTAGGGCAGTTGATAAGTTCTTCCGTGTAATCGCGAAGTTCGGGCGAGAGAAGGCGGTCGACTTCGTCCAGGACAATTGCCTGTAAACCTTCGAGCTTTATTTTTTTTAGATGAATAAGTTCAATGAGTCGGGCAGGGGTTCCGATTACAACGGCAGGTTTTTCCCTGAGAGCTTCAATCTGACGTTTGAGAGGGGATCCGCCGATTAAAAGGCTGATTTTTATGTCGCTTATCATTTTGAACTGATTTTTAATCTGGCTTGCAAGTTCAAAAGTCGGGGCTGTAACCAGAATTAGGATTTCTTTTTTTGGGTTTTCAACCAGTTGAATTTTATTTAAAAGCGGAAGTGCGTAGGAAAGTGTTTTTCCTGTACCGGTTTCGCTCTGGAAAAGAAGGTTCTGGTTTTGTTGAATTAATGGAATTGCCTGCTTTTGAACACCGGTTGGAACTGTAATCTGGTTTTGTTCAAGTTTTTTAATGAATGTGTCGTCAATTTCCAAGTCTTTGAATGTGTTAATCTCGCTCATAGGCGTACTATAGCATAGAAAAAATAAGTTTGCTATAATTTAAGAATATGAAAGTCGGTATCGATACCTTTGGATGCGGTCACGGAAAGACAGGTCTTGGTTCTTATCTTGATTCGTTGACACGCTGCCTCCAGAATACAGAAAATGATTGCTTTGAACTCTTTGGTGCAGAAATCGACCGATATACATATGGTGCCGACAACGGATTAAAATTTAATTCGGTGCATCTTCCGGACAGCCGCCGCATAAAACGAATCTGGCATTACGCCGGAGCAAACCTGTTTGCTGCAAAACATAAATATGACGTGGTAATGTATGCGGCAGGTGCCCGCTATCTTCCGATTATGTTTGGAGTTCCGGGTGTTGCGATTGTAAACGACCTTGTTTCTGAAGTATATGCGGACGAAGTACTTTCGAGCCGTCTGCTTCGTCTTTTGGTCGGTCTTAAAAACGCTGCCAGAGTAATTGTTCCAAGCCAGTTTATACGTAAGGACCTGATAAAACTCGGCGTAAGCGAAGACAATATCACTGTAATTCACAACGG
>JAILFZ010000038.1 GCA_024697295.1 Treponema sp. | reverse complement strand
TTGATTTTTGATTCAACATAAGCAATAAAGTCATCGAGCTTCATTGTCTTCTGTTCGAGGCCGCTTGACTGGCGGAATCTTACTGTTACTGTCTTTTCTTTAGATTCGTTCTCTCCAAGAATCAAAATATAAGGAGTTTTGTGTTCCTTTGTAATCATCTTGATTTTTGTACGCATATTTTCTGTTGAAAGATATGCGTTTGAACGGATATCGTGTGCGAGCAATGCATCGTTAACCTGTTGTGCATAGTCGTCAAATTCATTTGATACAGGAACTACGGCAACCTGTTCAAATGCAAGCCAGGTCGGGAAGGCACCGGCAAAGTTTTCAATCAGGATACCGAGGAAGCGTTCAAAAGAACCGAGGATTGCGCGGTGGAGCATTACAGGGTGGTGTCTCTGGTTGTCGGCTCCGATGTATGTTGCGTCGAGGCGTTCAGCAGATGGAAGCTGGAAGTCAGCCTGGATTGTACCGCACTGCCATTCGCGTCCAAGGCAGTCATAAAGTTTAAATTCAAGTTTTGGGCCGTAGAATGCGCCTTCGCCCGGCTGGATTTCAAAGTTGAGTCCGGCTTCGTGGCATGCGTCTGCAAGGGCCTTTTCTGCCCTTTCCCATGTTGCAAGGTCACCAACATGGTCTTCCGGCATTGTAGAGAATTTAACTACAAGCTCATCAAAACCAAAGTCATGGTAAACAGCCTTCAAAAGCTTGCAGAATTTTGCAACTTCTGCTGAAACCTGTTCTTCTGTACAAAGAATATGGGCATCGTCCTGAACAAAGCCGCGTACACGCATTACACCGTGCAAAGTGCCGCTTGGTTCGTTGCGGACATCATGACCAAATTCTGCAAGACGCAAAGGAAGGTCTTTGTATGAGCGCTGGCGGCTCTTGAAGATTTCAAGGGCACCAGGACAGTTCATCGGCTTGATTGCAAAAAGGCGTTTTTCTGACTCTGTGATGAACATGTTCTTCTGGTAGTGTCCCCAGTGGCCGGAACGTTCCCACAAAGTGCGCGGCATGATTGCAGGAGTGTTAACTTCCTGGTAGCCGTCGCGGCGAACCATTTTGCGCATGTAATCCTGCATTGTTGTATAGATTGTCCATCCGTTCGGATGCCAGTAAACCTGTCCCGGGTTTTCAGAATCCACATGAAAGAGGTCCATTTCTACACCAAGTTTACGGTGATCACGCTTTTCTGCTTCTGCAAGCATAGCAAGATAGTCTTTTAAATCATTAGGTTTTTCAAAACAAAGTGCATAAATACGGGTAAGCATAGGACGGTTTGAATCGCCCCTCCAGTAAGCACCTGCAATTTTATCAAGTTTAAAAGCCTGCGCATTGATTTCTTTTGTGCTTGCAACATGAGGACCGCGGCAAAGGTCCATAAAGCCGTCCTGTTCATATGTAGAAATTACTTCACCTTCAGGCAGGTCATTTATAAGTTCCACTTTATAAGGTTCATCTGCAAAGAGTTTAAGGGCTTCTTCCTTTGATATTTCTTTTCTTACAAATTCTGCATTAGAGGCGAGAATTTTACGCATTTCTTTTTCTACTGCAGGAAAATCTTCTTCGGTCAATTTGGTGGTGGCGGTGGTAAAATCAAAATCATAATAAAAACCATTGTCTATAGCAGGACCAATTGCAATTTTGGTTCCCGGAAACAAATGTTTTACAGCTTCTGCCATTACATGTGCACATGAATGGCGAACAATCTTAAGTTTTTCATCAACTGCCATATTAGTACCCCCACGGAAAATAACCGTTAGTTTTTAAAATATAAAATAAAGAATAGCGTTTTATGGTTTTTAGTTCAAGAACATTGAGAAATAAGCAAAAATGTACGATAATAATAGTATGGCGGACAATAATTTTACAGAGCAGCTGCTTGCAGCTATCGATGCTAAGGCTCAATGGTTTGACAATAATCAGCTTCCGGAAATGCTGGAAAATTACCGGTTGCTGCATACCTGTGTAAAATCACTTTTTGAATTTCTTTTAAAAAAGTCAATGATACACTCTGATCCTTACAAAAACGAAAAAAAGATTTCGGACATCACTTCACCGGAAAACAGTCCTTTTACCGAAGCCGAGCGCTCAATGGTAATGGGCATGCGTTTTTCTGATTATGACAGCACACTCGACTTTTTGTGCAATTATTATCGTTTTTCAGTATCCAACCTTACAGTTCAAAATATCCGTAAGTTAATAGATTTGAATAATTCAATCCAGTGGAATTCATTCTCTGTAAATTCAAACAATACAAATACCCGAACACTCGCAACAATGCTTTTGTCCGCAAAACAGAACTGCGAAGCAATTACTGTCAGCATGATTAACGACAGTATTTCTAAGGCAGGAAAAGCCATTACTGCCATCAACAAACAGTTAAAGGAATTAACAGACTTTCAGCGCGAATTTTACAAGGGAAACATCCGTAAAAACGTTTTTGAACACCCGAACTTTGACATGCAAAAAGCCCTTTCAAGTCCGGCTGATGAACTTGCGCAGATTAAAAAATTCTTTACGGCCGTTATGGGAAAAATTCCTTTCTATAACGAATTGATTGACGAAATCATCAACGAAGATCAGGCGGCAAACAAGACTGAACTCCAGACACTTCTTCTCAAAAAACTCGAAGTTTCAAACACAAGGACAGAAAAAAAAGAAGCCACAATCGACACAAAAGAAATTCTTCTGACCGCAGTACGCGTTTTTGGCGCAACTCCAGGACAGATTATGCAGATTGCACAAAAACTTCAGGAAAACCACGAACTTCTCGAAAGCGAACACAATTCGTTCTGGGATAAGTTCAGAAAGATTTTGATGAAGGCCTTTAACATAGAAGAAAAACCTACTTTCTATCAATTTACGGTTACAGACACGGCAACCGACACCCGCTCACACGAAAAAATCAACTTTCACCAGTTTGTGGGCGAACTTGCTGCCCGCGCACGCCGTTACAATTCGGTCTGCGTAAAACGGGCCTCAGGTTACGAAAAACTTGCACAGATGGAAAGCGAAAAAATTCTTGCATACGTTAACCAGCAGATTACAGAGTGCCAGAAGCTTATGAAGACTCTTAACGGTCTGGATGAATTCTTTAAAAACGCTCCGCAGCCTCAGAACAGAAGCCGCGTCAAAGGCATCAAGATGGAAATCACCGCCCTCAAAAATTCGGTCGTTAAGGCAAACCAGCACCGCTCAGAATATTCTGCATACGTAGAAGAAGAGGCTCAGCTTAAAAAACTCGGAATTAAAAATGATTAAAAGAACCATAACTTTCGCATTTGTTCTCTGCGCTCTCGGCGCATCACTTGCTTTTGCACAGGAAACTCCGGAACACAATCACGACGACGCAGAAATTGCAGACGCCCTGAACGGCTTTTCCGAAGAAGACGGGCCTCAGAAATTTGACCCGGCAGTTCAGAGGACCCTTTATATCTGCGGAACGAACCATCACATGGATTTAAATCCGCACACTTCAAGTTTTTCAAATGAAGCCCAGATAATAAACGGCCTCCAGGAGGGTCTGTTCAGTTACGATCCGAAATCACTCGAGCCTGTTCCGGCCCTGGCCGAAACCTATAAAATCTCCCGCGACAAAAAACGCTGGACATTTACGATGCGCGAAGGAGCCACCTTCAGCGACGGAAAACCAATCACAGCCCAGACAATCATCGACAGCTGGCTTTTGATGCAGAAAACCCCGAACGCACCCTACGCTTCCCTGCTCGACTGCATCCAGGGAATCAAAGATTACCGCGAAGGAAAAATTGCCGTTGAAAAGGTAGGTCTCAAAGTAAGCGGTAAAAAGCTCATAGTTTTGTTGAATACTCCGACCGCCCACCTGCCGCGGCTTTTGTGCCACCACTCATTCAGTGCCTTTACAGGCGATATGAATGTTTTTTCCGGCGCATTTAAAATCGCAGAATTCAATGAAAAAGAACTGACGCTTGTAAAAAATGACAGATACTGGGACAGCAAAAACGTTGCCCTTAATGAAATAAAAATTACACTCAGTGACGATGAAACAGAAAATACCTGGCTTTTTAACACCGGCCGCACTGACTGGGTTATGTATTCCATCGACAGCGACAAATTAATCAATAAAAACTCAATAAAAATCAGCGCAGTCTTCGGAACTTCATATTTATTCTTTACCTGCCGCAACAAATACTGGAACGATGCAAATTTCAGAAACGCACTGCTTACGGCTGTCCCATGGGAAAAGCTGCGCGCAGGCAACTTGATCCAGGCGACAACTCTTGTGTATCCGCTTTCAGGTTATCCGAAAGTTGAAGGCCTGACAGAAGGCAACGAAGACGAAGCGATTGAATTGATGAACGAAGCCCGCGAAAAGGCTTCAATTCCAAAAGATAAGATTCTGGAAGTAACCTTCGGAATTACCGACGGTGACTACATGATGGAAATGGCAAAAATCTTAAAGGAAGCATGGGCCCCGCTCGGCGTAAACCTCGTTCCTTTCAAAATCAGGGAAGATGAGTATTTGACGGCCATTCCTTATTTGAATTATGACATTTTCAGTTATTCCTGGATTGGAGACTTTGCTGACCCGCTCGCTTTTCTGGAATTGTTCCGCGAAGGCTCAACACTCAACCAGACCGCCTGGAAAAATTCAAAATTTACAGAATTGTTGAATCAGGCAGACATGACAACTGACGCTTCTGAGCGCTACAAACTTTTGTCCAGGGCTGAGCAGGTTTTAATAGACGATGGCGTTGTAATGCCGGTAAGGCATTCGGTAAGTCTCCACGCAATCAACTTAAATGCTGTCGGAGGCTGGTACACAAACGCCCTCGACATTCATCCGCTAAAGTATGTTTTCTTTAAGGATTATACCCAGTCAGACGCCCCGAACGTGGTAGTTGGTCCTGACCGCCATGGCAGTCCCAACTACGATGCGAGTTTTGCTTCCGTCACAAGGTGATGTAACTGCCCATACACGGGCAGCCTCTGGCCTGACGAAACAGCCGGAGCGAAAGTGATTTTACTTTTTTAACACTTCTGCAGCAGCGCTGACAATGCCTGCCATGTTCTGAAGGTCTGCTGGGATGATAAGTTTTGTAGACTTGCCGTCTGCAACCTTTTCCAGCGCTTCAAGGCTTCTGAGGCGGATTACAGATTCATCAGCACCGGCCTCCTTAATCATTTTGATACCCATGGCAGTTGCTTTCTGAACTTCCATAATTGCTTCGGCTTCACCCTTTGCCTTCTGGACAGCGGCTTCTTTTTGGGCCTCAGCTTCCAGAATCATTGACTGTTTTTTACCTTCCGCAATCAGAATCTGCGACTGTTTCTGGCCTTCTGCAATCAAAATCTGTTCACGGCGCTCGCGTTCAGCACGCATCTGCTTTTCCATCGCTTCACGAATCGCAACAGGCGGTTCAATATTTTTAACTTCAACACGGGTTACCTTGATTCCCCACGGGTCGGTTGCTTCATCAAGAATTGAGCGCATTTTTGAATTGATAACGTCGCGGCTTGTAAGGGTTTCGTCAAGTTCAAGTTCACCGATGATGTTACGGAGAGTAGTTGCGGTCAGATTTTCGAGAGCGTTCATAGGGTTTTCAACACCGTATGTGTAAAGTTTAGGGTCAGTAATCTGGCAGTAAACTACCGTATCAATCTGCATTGTAACATTATCTTTTGTAATAACCGGCTGAGGGGCAAAGTCACGGACCTTTTCCTTGAGCGACATTGTATTTGCAATGCGGTCGATAAATGGAAGCTTTACGTGAATTCCAACATTCCATGTAGCACAATAAGCTCCAAGGCGTTCAATAATGTACGCGCCCGACTGTGGAACAATCCGTACATTTGCGAGAATCAAAATCAGTACCACAAACAAAATTGCGATAATGATATAAGTCATACTGTTCATT
>JAILFZ010000201.1 GCA_024697295.1 Treponema sp. | reverse complement strand
GAAATGTCTACAGGAATGCAGCTGATCGGTGACGGAACACAGGGCGTAAGCGACCTTGCAGGGCGCACAAAAGACAGCGTAGAAGACATGAGCGGCAAACTCAGACAGTTTAAAGTTTAATTTATAACCAAAAGTTAATTTTAATCCCGGAGTTGGGTGTTATAATTTAAAGGGAATTTAAAGTTTCGGTCTGGAACTGATAATAATTATGAATTCAAAGGTTTGTGGTCAAAGAAAGCCCTGAGCCTTTAAGGAGAAGAATTTATGAAAAAAATTATTTGTACAGCACTCGCTGCAGTGTTGATGGGGTCAGTATTTGCTGCAACTACAATCAAGCTCGGCTACTCAACCGGCGAAAACGACCCTCGTGGTGTAGCTTCTAAACTTTTTAAGGAAGAAGTAGAAAAGAATTCAAAAGGCTCAATCAAAATTGAAATTTACCCTAGCGCAAAACTTGGCAGTGATACAGCCCTTATCGAAGGTGTAATGAATGGTACCGTTGATATGACAGTTTCTTCTGCAGGTAACTTTGCCGTTTATGCAACAAATGTTGGTGTAAGTGCCCTTCCATTCCTCTTTACTGACTTTAACAAAGCATGGAAATTCATGGACAGTGATATCATTGCAGGCGTAAACAAAGAACTTGAAGCTTCAAATATCGTTGTTCTTGCTCACTATGACAACGGATTCCGCTGTGTAACAACAACCCGCAAAGCTGTTAACAAGGTTGCTGATATGAAAGGCCTTCACATCCGAACCCCTTCTAACCAGATTGTAATGGAAACAATGACTGCCCTCGGTGCAAAACCTGAACCACTCGCATTCGCTGAACTTCCTGCTGCTTTGAAGGCCGGTAAGTTTGACTCACAGGAAAATCCGATTCCGGTAATCTACAACAATAAGCTTTATGAAGTTCAGAAATTCCTTGCAATTACAAATCACAGCTACGATGCAATGCCGCTTGTAATCCGCAAAGACTTGTGGAGCAAACTGAGCGCTTCTGAACAGAAAATCGTAAAGGATGCAGCTCTCAAGGCTCAGAAATTGAACCGCGATATCGTTAAAAAGCAGACAGAAAGCCTTGTTGCAGACCTCAAAAAAGCAGGCATGACTGTAACAAGTCCTAACCTTAACGAATTCTCTAAGGCAACAAAGAGCGTTCTCGATGACTTCTCGGCAGTTTACGGCAAGTCATTGATGACAAAGGTTCAGAACTTTACTAAATAAGTTTAACTGTAGAGTTTACCCCTGCATTTATCTGCAGGGGTATTTTTTTGTCCTATAGAATTAACAGCCGTAAAACGCTATACTTTCATTATGTTAAATCGAAAAACCTTTGCACTTGCCGCACTTGCTTTAGTTTGTGGCATTTTTTTATCCTGCTCATCTTCTCTCGGGTACAGCGTTGTTTTGTGGAATAACCCGGAGATTCCGGTAACCGAAGGGGAAATCGTAAAAGTTTACATCAAGTCAAATATTTCTCACGTTTATGTAATTCAGGTGCCGGGAACAAAAACAAAGTCAGAAATCCCGCTTTGGCAGCTGACAGAGCCGGCTTCAAAAGGAAAGGCTCAGAAGACACTCAACAGATTCAGTGAATATGCACACACTTACGCTTCTGTAAAACTGGACGGACTTCCAATCCGCGCAGAAGCAATCAATACTTCAAAACAGGTTTACCGCCTGCGCAAGGGAGAAATAATCCGTATCCTTTACAAAGGAAGCGGGGCCGCACCGACAAACGGACGTGGAAATCTCCAGGGCGAGTGGCTCCGTGTTCTTACAAACGGCGGAACTGTGGGCTGGTGTTTTTCTTACAACCTCGACCTTTTTGAACGCATAACCGAAGACATCAATTCATCAATCGTAAAAGACAATACGGAAGAAGAAGTTGACGAAACTGTTGTAGAAATGCTCGCCAAAAAATGGTATCCGGACTACTACACCGAAATGATTAACAGCGGCCGTTACGACTTGAATCTGTTTACCGCTGACTATGGATTT
>JAILFZ010000195.1 GCA_024697295.1 Treponema sp. | reverse complement strand
GTCTGCACTTATTACAATGCGCGAGTTAGGTGCTGAATCCGCCGTATTCGATTTAAGCTTTCTGGATAAAAGCCCCGCCAAGGTAGACGAAAACTATGTCTACAATGAACTTCCACAGTACATACAAAGCGATTTTGACCGCCTCAAAGAAGGCCAGCAGTCTGCAGATGACACTTTAAACAGTATTTTGACTTCCGTCGGATACGTTATACGTCCGCTGGACCAGATTCTGGCCAATGAACTTGGCTTTTTTAATAATTCTTATTTATGCTTCAGTTTGAGTGAAGATAAGGTTTCTGAAGAAGAACTTGATCAGATGGATAATTTCCTTGCACTCGATAATATTGAAGTAAAAGGCGATACTTTGACCCCGGAATTTTCCGGAGCACTTTGTGCCCTCCCTGAGCTTATTGCAAAAACTAAAGGGGCCGGATTTGTTAATGCGGATAAAGATGAAGACGGATATCTGAGACGTCTGCATCCTGTATTGAAATTCAACGGAAAATATTACGGACAGCTGGTTCTGGTTCCGCTTTTAAAGCGGTTTGGCAATCCCCTTGTTCAGATTTCAAATTCAAGTATTGTCCTTAAAAATTGTAAAATTGACGAAAACACAACGCGCGACATAAAGATTCCAAGATGCCGCGATGGTTCTGTTCAAATAAAATATCCGAGAAAACAGTATGTGGAGTATAACGCTACTTCCCTTTGGAATATTTATCGAATTCACCTGTACGAAGGCTTTTTAAAAGATGTAATTTCTGAGATGAATGAAAACGGCTTCTTCGATTATTTTGAAGGAGACAATCCGTCTGACCTCTGGGAAGCCTGCGAATACATGCATAACGAAATTGTTTCAAATGGTGAAGATGCAGCAAACGAAATTACATTCGATTCATACATGAATTACAAAAATTCATTCTATTCGAATCTGGATCTTTTTCTGTCAGGTGCAACTGAACAGGCAATTCTTTCCGAATCAGAAAACGACGCAGAACTGACACAGTATGTTAAAGATGCGTTTGCGGTTGCAAAGGATTATTATAATGAATTAAAAACGGGCCGTGATGAACTTTCAGGGATACTCAAGGGGTCAATGTGTATCTTTGGTACGACCGCTACAAGTACAACCGACTTTGGAATCAACCAGTACGAAGAAGGATTCCCTAATCCGGGCGTTCACTACACTTTTGCAAACATGATTTTGAGCCAGGACTTTGTTGATGACAGTGCTCCGTGGATCAGCATCATAATTGCAATCATTCTTTGTCTGGCTTACGGCATTATTTCTGAGAAAATCAGGGGTACAAGCCGCCAGATTATTCTTGGCATTGTCATGATTGCAGGAACTGCATTACTGCTATTTGTTTACTTTGCAGTAACAAGAAGGTTTATCGGATTTATTGCACCTGTTCTGAGCCTTGCGCTTACATTCATAGCAACGACCGTAATCGGCTTTATGACTGCAAGCAAGGACAAAAAATTCATTACAAACGCTTTCAGCCAGTGTCTTTCAAAGGAAGTTGTAAATGAAATCGTTGCCAATCCTTCAAGCTTTAAGCTCGGTGGACAGCGCCTTGAAATGACAGCAATCTTTACTGATATTCAGAAGTTTTCATCTTTCAGTGAGCTCTTAACTGCCAGTCAGCTCGTTTCTCTGCTCAACTACTATCTTACCCGCATGAGCGACATTATTATGGGCGAACGCGGAACTGTAGATAAGTACGAAGGAGACGCTATCATCGCTCTCGTTGGTGCGCCTGTAAAAATGGAAGACCATGCTGTTAGAGCCGTAACTGCAGCAATCAAAATGAAGGCTGCCGAAGAAGAGATGAATAAAGAAATCTTTAAAATAGCTTCTCTTGATACAAAACCATCTGATATGGAAGATGACTTGTATGATTCCTTTAAGATTCTTGTATCCAACGGTAAAAAACTCTTTACCCGTATCGGTATAAACAGCGGCGAAATGATTGCAGGCTACATGGGTAGTGAAAACAAAAAGAACTACACTATGATGGGTAATAACGTTAACCTTGCAAGCCGTCTTGAAGGTGTAAACAAACAGTATTCAACCGGAGGTATTTTGTGCAGCGAAGCTACAGCAAAGCTTCTGGACAGTTCAATCGTTGTACGTAAACTTGACCGCGTACGCGTTGTAAACGTAAATACTCCGATAAGGCTTTATGAACCTGTTTGTTTTGCAAGTGATTTAACTGATGATAAAAAAGCATATCTTTCTGATTGGGAAGAAGCGATGAACCTTTTTGAATCAAAAGAATACCAAAAGGCAAATTCTATCCTTGAAGAATTGAATAAAAAGAATCCTGAAGACAAGGTTTGCTCTTATTACCTGAATCTTCTTAGAGACTTTTTCTTAAAGGGCAAGGTTCCGGCAGCCCAGGATAACATCGGCGTTGAATACATGGAAGACGGTGTATTCAAGTTACTCCAGAAGTAAACACTTTAAATATTTCATGCTGTTGACCTGCACTTTTTTGTGCAGGTCTTTTTTTTTACCCTTAAGGCATAAAAAAACCGCACTTTTGAAGTGCGGTTCTTTATTTAGGGTTTATTACAAACCCTAAAAACGGCGAAGTCAAGGCTTTAAGCGTATGCGTGCCTTGACTCGACGTATCTGACATCAATCAGATTTATTTGTTCAAGCGTGCATCCAAATCATCGAGGATTGCTGTGAGTTCTTTTGGAAGGTGTTTTCCGAATTTTGGATAGTGGTTTTCACGAATATCCTTAACTTCTTTTTTCCAGCCTTCAACGTCAACTTTAAGAATCTCTGGGAGAGTCTTCTTGTAGTAGTCAGCGAGACCGTCAGTATTGATTGCACCTTCTTTTGGCATGATACCGATTGGTGTATCTACGCAGTTGTCTTTTCCGTCACAGCGGTCAAAGATCCATGCGAGAACGCGTGAGTTGTCACCGTATCCCGGCCACATAAATCCACCTGGAAGATCTGCGTTGTTTTCGTCCTTGCGGAACCAGTTAACGTAGAAGATCTTTGGAAGGAGGTCTTTGTTCTTTGCTGCGTTACCAACATCGATCCAGTGCTGGAAGTAGTCGCCCATGTTGTATCCACAGAATGGGATGATTGCGAATGGGTCGCGGCGGATTTTACCAACTTCTGCTGCGTTGATAGTAGAAGCTGCTGTGATTTCTGAACCAACGATTGATCCAAGGAATACACCGTGTTCCCAAGAGCGTGACTGATGTACGAGAGGTACAGTTGAAGGACGGCGTCCACCAAAGAGGATGGCACTGATAGGTACACCTTTTGGATCTTCCCATTCAGGAGCGATACATGGACACTGTTTTGCAGGTGCTGTAAAGCGTGCGTTAGGGTGAGCCATTTCTTCTCCCTTAGGAGCTTTGTCTTTTGGAAGTGCATCACGTGTCTGACCTTTCCAGTCAACAAGTTTGCCCTTAGCAGGGTATCCGATTCCTTCCCACCATACGTCTCCGTCTTCTGTAAGAGCACAGTTTGTAAAGATTGTGTTCTTTGAAGCAGATACAAGAGCGTTTTTATTTGATTCAGCAGATGTTCCTGGTGCAACACCGAAGAAGCCTGCTTCCGGGTTGATAGCGTAGAGACGGCCATCATCGCCGAATTTCATCCATGCGATATCATCACCGATTGTTTCAACTTTCCAGCCAGGAATTGTCGGGATAAGCATTGCGAGGTTTGTTTTTCCACATGCTGAAGGGAAAGCACCTGTAACATATTTAACTTTTCCTTCTGGGTTAGTGAGCTTAAGAATAAGCATGTGTTCTGCAAGCCAGCCTTCCTGACGTGCAATAACAGTAGCGATGCGGAGAGCGAAACATTTTTTTCCGAGGAGGGCGTTTCCACCGTATCCTGAACCGTAAGACCATACCAGGTGTTCTTCAGGGAACTGTGAAATGTATTTGTGTTCAACGTCAGCACATGGCCAGATTCCGTTGTCTTTTTCGCCGTTGTTGAGTGGTTTACCAACTGAGTGGAGACATGGAACGAAGTTGTCATCAAGATACTGCCATACTTTTTCGCCGGCACGTGTCATGATGTCCATGTTCAATACAACGTATTCTGAGTCTGTAAGTTCAACGCCGTATTTGGCGATTGGTGAACCAAGAGGTCCCATGCAGAAAGGAAGTACATACATTGTACGACCGTGCATACAGCCCTTGTAAAGGCCTTTCATTGTTGCTTTAAGTTCAACAGGGTCGATCCAGTGGTTTGTTGGACCTGCATCTTCTTCTTTTACTGATGAAATAAATGTACGTGATTCAACACGGGCTACATCACTTGGAAGTGAGCGGAACAAGAAACTGTTTGGTTTTTTAGCGAGTGGTGTTGCCAGTCCTGCGTCAACACATTTCTGCATCAACTGGTCATACTCTTTTGTAGAACCGTCGCATACTACAACATTATCCGGTTCACACATCTTAACACATTCTTCAACCCAAGAACGAATCTTTGAGTTTTTGATTTCGTTAACTGTCATTAGAAGCTCCTTATAAGAAAACTATTGCGGTAATTATAGTGTTTTTTGGCCTTATATTCAATCAGATACACTAGAAAAACTATGTTATCTGCGGGGATTGGCTTTCTCGACAGAAATCGAAAAAAATGGTATTTTTAGGCTATAAAATAGGGGAAAATAATGGATTCAATTTTAAAATGGGTCGTACTGGCAACTGCCGTTTTAATGTACGTCCTCGTAATTGCCTTTCAGGAAAAAAAAGTATGGTTTACAAGTATTGCGGCCGTTCTGACTATTACGATCGCAATTATTTTTCCTGGAATCATCTTTAAGGCAGACGGTGAAACTACCGGCAGGCTTTTTGCTCTTTCACATTCGTTCGGAACTTTGATTAACTGGAACGTAATGATGATTTATGTCGGAGCAATGACTATCGCCGCTTTGTTTCTGTATTCAAAAGTGCCTGCAAAAATCGCAGATGCCCTTGTTTCAATTGCTCCTTCTACAGGTGTTGCAATGGTATTCATCCTTGCCATGACAGGTATCATTTCGATTTTCGTCGAAAATGTTGCGACTGTTCTTGTAATGGCTCCAATCGCTCTTTCGCTCTGTAAAAAGTTAAAGATGAACCCGACAATGTTCATGATTGGTCTTGCAGTTATGTCTAACCTTGAAGGAACCGCAACTCTCGTTGGTGACCCTCCAAGCATGATTTTTGCCGCAGAAGCAGGTTACAACTTTAACGACTTCTTTGTTCACGACGGACGCCTTTCAATCTTCTTTATCATTCAGGCAGGTCTTCTTACAGGCTGTATTTTCTTCTACACAATGTTTGCAAAATACAAGGATAAAACTGCTGTAGAAACAGAACCTGTTATTTCTTCATTTCCTGCAATCCTTATGCTTCTGATGATTTTTGGTCTTGCAGCACTTTCATTCGTTTCGCCTGCCCTGGAAAAAGTTCTTCCGGCAGCAGTAATGAAAATGTCTTCCGGCGGATTTGTAATGATTCTGGCGGTGTGCGGCGTTCTGTGGTACCTGTTGAATCAGAAAAAGTCCAAATCAGAAACCTGGGAACTTATCAAAGGTCTGGACTGGGAAACAATCTTCTTCCTCTGCGGAATCTTTGTTATGGTTGGAGCAATTGCCGGTGTCGGACTTTTGGACGATTTTGCCGCATTCCTCGTATCAAAGACAGGCGGAAGCAAGTTTATAGGCTTTGTCGTAATCCTCGTTGTTTCTATTGTAATTTCTGGCTTTGTTGACAACGTACCGTATATTATGGTTATGCTTCCTGTTGCAAAAAAGATGGCACTTGGTCTTGGCCTTGTAGACCCTGTAACCGGTGTCGGCGCTGAACTTCTGATGTTTGCCCTTCTTGTAGGAAGCTGTCTTGGCGGTAACTTAACTCCATTTGGAGCAAGTGCAAACGTTGTGGCTATGGGTATTGTTAAACGTGAAGGATATCCGATGAATTTCGGCAGGTGGCTTAAAGTTGGCGGTACTTTTACAATTCTTACGACTGCTGCAAGTGCAATCGTTCTCTGGCTTATCTGGGCTTAGGCTTCGATATTTAGAAGTGTTCCGGGCTGCGGGTTTAATCCTGCAAGTCCGTAACCGCTTATATTTGCCTTGTCAATTTCTTTCTGCAATTCACCCTGATAATTT
>JAILFZ010000194.1 GCA_024697295.1 Treponema sp. | reverse complement strand
GGCCATCGGAACCCACGCTTCAATTTACAATCTTGTAATTGCAATCATCATCGCAATAATCATCGTGCTTGCCATGAATCTCGTAGGCTCGCTCTTAATCAGTGCCCTTGTAATCTTTCCGGCACTTTCGGCAATGCGCGTGTTCAAGAGTTTTAAGTCAGTAACAGTCTGCTCTGCCATCGTGTCAGTAATCTGCGCTCTGGCCGGCCTGATAATATCTGTCCTTGCAGGTACCCCGGTAGGTTCAACAATTGTAGCGGCAGACCTTGTCGCATTTATCGGCTTTTGCATTGCAGGGAGGTTTGCATGATTTTTAAAAATTGGGCGGCTTTCGGGCTTTTCAGGGCTACGGCAAGGGCTTTGCCCTGGGCGTTGCCTGCCTCCGACCGGCCTGCTTTCGCGGCCGTTCTCGCTGCGCTCGCCCTTACAATCCCTGCCGCTTTGACCGGATGTACAAAAAAGCAGCCTCCACAACAGGCAGAACCTGTAACAGATACATTTATCGACGAACAGACACAGATTGCCCTTGAAGAAATTGATAAAGAACTTGAGGAAAAACAAAACGCCATGACAGCCACAGAAGGCGTAGATTTTGACTTGACTGTAATGAACGCAAATATGATTTATGCCCAGGTTTTTGACATGATGATGCAGCCGGAAGTGTACAGGGACAAAATTTTCAAAATTAGCGGCGATTATTACCAGCTTCCTGACAACAAGGGAAAGATGACAAACGCAGTGATTATCCGTGACGCACTTGCCTGCTGCCAGCAGGGTCTGGAATTTGTCTGGGATTTTGTAGGGGCCGTTCCTGCTCAGGAAACTCCCATAACGGTAACCGGTCCGTTTAAAATCACAACCGATAGCGACGGCCTGCTGAGAACTTTTATTCAGGCAACTAGTGTAGAATAATTTGAAACTTCGCGTTATATTAAAAGTATGAAAAAGCAAATTTTATCTTTATTGGTCATTTTTAGTTTGGTATCTGCAACTGTATTTGCAAATGGAAAGGCTGATGAGCCGACTCCTGAAGAAGTTGTAGAAGAATCTGTAAACAGCACCGTACAAGCAGGTAAGGATACAGTTAATTCTGCTAAACAAGCCGGAAAAGAAGCTGCTGATACCGGCAAAGAAATCGGAGATGCAGCAAAAAAAGCCGGCAAAGAAATCGGAACTGTCGGCAAAAAAATCGGTGATACTGCCAAAGCTTTTGGTCAGGGCGTTGCTGACGCATTCAAAGAAGACTAATTCAATTCAATTCAATAAAAGAGGTATATATAATGGATATTCGCTATTCAACCGGTAAAGAACCATTTAAACGCATGACTACTGAAGAAATGCGCAAAGAGTTCCTTGTACAGAACATTTTTATCAAAAATGATGTTTCTGCAGTTTACAGTCACATTGACCGTATCGTAACAATGGGTGCCATGCCTGTAGATAAGGCTGTAAAACTTGATAAAAACATCGACGCCATGAAAGACTTTGGCGTAGACTTTTTCCTTCAGCGCCGTGAACTTGGTATGATTAACATTGGCGGTGACGGTATTGTTGTTGCTGACGGTAAAAAATACGAAGTTAACCACTACGATGCCCTCTATCTTGGAGCCGGAACAAAAGAAGTTACTCTGGAAAGCAAGGACAAGAAAAATCCTGCAAAATTCTATATGAATTCAACACCGGCTCACTGCTCATATCCAAGCCGCATCATAACTTATGAACAGGCTAACCACATTCACATGGGTTCTGCTGCAGAAAGTAATGACCGCACTATCAACCAGTACATCCACCCGGATATTCTTGAAACATGTCAGCTTTCTATGGGTATGACTCATCTTGAAACAGGTTCTGTATGGAACACAATGCCGGCTCACACTCATGAGCGCCGTATGGAAGTTTACTTCTACTTTGACTTCCCGGAAGATCAGGTTGTATTCCACTTTATGGGTGAACCACAGGAAACACGCCATATCGTAATGCACAATGACGAAGCAGTAATCAACCCAAGCTGGTCCATCCACTCAGGAGCCGGTACAAGCAACTATACTTTTATCTGGAGTATGGGTGGCGAAAACCGCACTTACACCGACCAGGACTGGATCAAAACTCCGGACTTGCGCTAGTTTAGCGGCTTCCTTCGATACAATTGCGGCCGGCTCTCTTTGCTTTGTAAAGGGCGTCGTCCGCATTTTTTATTGTCTTTTCGTAACGCGCACCTTTTACATGGTCTGTGTAGCCTACGCTGATGGTAACAACTTTGAGAGGTTCGCTTTCAAAAGAAATCTTCAGATTCTGAACCTTTGCGCGCAGCGCCTCCGCCATTTCTTTTAATTCATCATAATTATATTTTGAGGTCAGCGCACAAAATTCTTCGCCGCCGTATCTGTAAAAATCAAATTCGTGTTCCTTGCCAAAGTCTGCAAAACATTTACCCAGCACTTTAAGGCACTCGTCGCCTGCCTGGTGGCCGAGTGCGTCATTAAAATCCTTAAAATGATCGATATCAATCATAAAAAGTCCGGTTAAAGGTACCTGATTGTCCTGAATTTCTGACAAACGCTCAAAAAGTTTGCGCCGGTTAGGAAGATTGGTGAGCATGTCGGTGTCTTTCTGCCAGCGCAGAACCCGGTCTTTTTCAAAAGCGATGATTCGCTGATAACGTTCGTATTCGCCGATTGCAATTCCAAGGAGGGTAAATGTAATTCCATTGAA
>JAILFZ010000192.1 GCA_024697295.1 Treponema sp. | reverse complement strand
AAGTAGTTTCTTTAAGTCCGCTGCCAATAACTGCTACTGCCGGAGAAACAACGCCTTCCGGGTCAACTGTTGCCGTGTAGCATACCTTTTTAGAAGAATCGATCATCGGCCATGTAACTTCAAAGTCCTGTCCGCCTGCTACCTGCTGCTTTCCGGCTCCTGTAAGGGCAACGAGGAGAATATTGTCTTTTGCAGAGCCCACAGGACTGTTACCGAAGTCCGGAGTAATTGATGAATGTGTAACCTGGAGGTTGTAATTGAATTCAGCCACTGAATCAGGTTCAAACTTAACGTAAATATTGTCACCGATGTATGAAGCAGTTGTGTTGATTTCAAGTGATTTTTCAAAGCCTGAGTTTTCTGAAAGACTTACAGTGTAGCCTTTTGGAGCTTTAATGGTGATTTTTCCGCTGGTTACGTTAAATGCACTTACTTTGAATGACTTTACAGTGTTGTTTGCAGGATATAATCTTCCGAAGTCAATTGTGTTTGCGTCAACGAGGATGCGGGCTTCAGGTGTTATTGCGTGGGAAGCAAGTTCCGGGATTTTTTCCTTTATTTTTCCCATTGCAAGTTCACAGATTTTAAGTGCTCCCAGAGTTCTTACGTGAGTGTTGTCGTTCGGCCAGTAAACGAATTTTTCCTTTCCGGCTGCTACGGCAGAATCAACATAATCACGTGTAAGCTGAGTAATGTCAACAAAGGTAACATTATTAGCGTCTGCAATTTCCTTTGCGGCACTTGGATAATCTCCGCGTGCAGCTGTTTCGTTTGCATAAACTGTAGTGAGATTGTGGGCACCTTTGTCAGTAACCTTTCCGCCAGAAACATCGCAGCGTACAAATGGACTGAAAATTACCGGAATTCCGCTGAGGGCTTTTGTTTCATCAATGTATTTCTGAAGGAAGTCCTGATAGGTTCCGTTGTCTGGTGCTGTTGACGGATCGTAAGAGTCGATGACATTAGATTCTTTTGTGTAGGTAACATCTGCCCAGCCTGAAGGATTTTCCTTTGCGTAAGTTGCATAATTCATGAAGGTTGAGCCGTTGCCTGAATATTTCTGGTCATTGTGTCCGAAGTTGATGAAAACATAGGTTTTCTTTCCTGCGGCCTTGCGTTCTGTAAGGATTGATTTTACATTTTCCCAGCGGCCTTTTTCGTAATAGAATGATTTTGAACTTCTTCCGCCGTTTGAGAGTGTGTTGTTTACGTAAACGCCGGTATCAAAATAGAACTGAAGTACCTGACCCCATCCGGTTTCGTCTCCATCTGCAGGAGTATAAGTGCGCATTATTGAGTCTCCGCACATTACAATCTGGATGTCTGCGTTTTCGTCAGCTTCTGGAGTTACTGTAGAAACTTTTGTACCGGTTATGTTGGTATCTGTTCCATTATTTACAACAGGGTCCGATTTTTCTTCCGGCTGAGTCGTTGTTTCCGGCTGAGATGACGGGCTTTCATCGTTAGTTTTGCAGGAGATAAAAGCTGTTCCAAGCAGCAATGCAGCGGCTGCTGACAGGGATATGAGTTTTTTTAATTTTTTCATGTTTCCTCCGTTTGAATTTTAAAGAACAGGAATGAAAACGTTCTGAAAAGGGGAACAGTCCGTTTCTTCCTGCCTTTACGAATGTTAATATAAAGTGAATGAATTGTTTTAAACTGATGTGAAATTTAATTATTCCGTAAAATAAACACAATAATGTATAAATAATATATAAAATTATGCTTTTGTGTGAAAAAAACTGCTGTAATTGAATATTAAATGGTGAATTTTGTATTTTTAAGGATATTTTTATATATTTTTGAGTTATTTTTGTGAAGAATTTTATATATTTTTGGTTGCAGTTTTCATCATTCGCTCTATAATTATTCTATGGCGTTAAAATTATCACTTAGAAAACAGTACCTTGCAGAACGAAAAAATGCAGGAAATCGTGTTACCATAGGTTTTGCCGGAATTGCAGACCTGAGGCATTTTATCAGCCTTGAATACATCAAGGGGATGATGAAGGCCTGCAGCGATTATGACATCAACTTTATCAATATGGGCGGAGCAATAAAGTATTCGCTGTTTGATGACATAAACTTCGTTTCCCACTATACAAAGCATTTTAAATTCATGAAGAGGCCTCTTCTCGATGGTATAGTAACCTGGGCTGCAACTTTAAGTGAATTTATGGACGTAAAGGCTTACACCAAACTTTTTGCAGAACTTCAGCCGCTTCCGATGGTCGATATCGGCCACATGGATATTCCCGGAGCATCGATGCTTAAGATTGACGCCCTTTCTGCCGTGCATTCCGTGATGGAGCATCTTGTAAACGTTCATCATTACACAAAATTTGCCTTTATCGGCACCGATATTTCTGAACCTCAAAGGCGCAGACGCATAAATTTTGAACATGAACTTGCCCGCTTCGGACTTCCCCTGATAGAAAACTCCGTCATCATGATGAATAAAAGGATGGAGACAAAATTCATTGATGAGGCGGCAGACAGGCTTATTGCAAATTTTGACCTGCATGACAAAAAAGACATTGAGGTTGTCGTTACTGCCTCAGATATCATTGCTGCCGAGGTAATTGAACAGTTTTCCCGCAGGGGGATACGAGTGCCGGGTGATGTTGCAGTAACAGGATTCAACAACTGGTATGAAAGCGTCACTTCCCGCTCGCCGCTTACGACGGTGGATCTGGTTTATTTTAAGCGCGGATATGCTGCTGTTGAGCTTCTCATCGATAAGATTTTAGTTCCGGAACAAAAAAATGAGACCCTTTACTTTCCTGTTGACCTCATTGTCCGCCAGAGCTGCGGCTGTCTTGAAAAAAGTGTTGCGGCTGCACGGGCCGAAGAAGAAAATTTTACTGATACGGCAGATTCCGGGGAATCTGAAAATGACCTCCGCACACGGCTGACAGGCCGTGTAAAGGAAATCTTCCGGTATGAGGGTGAAGAAAGCATCTCAAGAATGCTCGATGCATTTTTTTGTGATGTTTATGACGGAAATAAAGAAGAAAGCCGGATGCTCCAGTGGTTCCAGAATGTAATGCAGGACTACAGAAAATCTCATGATTTTGATTCGGATCTTTTTCAGAATGCAATCAGTGAACTGAGAATGCTCTTTCTTCCTGTAATTAAAAGTGAAAATCCCGACAGTACGTTTTACGTGGAAAATATCTTTCATCAGATGCGTACCCTCGTATCCGTATTCCAGAGATACGAAACTATGGCTGAACGTGAAAATCCCTACCGGATAAATAACATTTCAGGACAGGCGATTAATTTTCTTTCGGCACAGACCATGGAGCAGGTTTATGAAACCCTTAAAAATGAACTCAGCGAACTTGACATACCGGGGGTAATTCTTGCGCTGAGCGATAATATGAGCCGTAGTTTTCCTGTTCCTAAAATTGAATTTGTTTATCCTGAACCTGGAAATGAACTTGAACAGCTGATGCATAAGCCTGTCAGTGAACCGAATCTTTTTCCGAAAGATTTTTTTACGAAGGACAGGAGATATTCGTTTATGCTCGAAGTTCTTCATCATGCCGACCTGTATTTTGGATATGCTTTTTTTGAAATGAAAACAATAAACCTTGCAACTTATGATGTTCTGAGAATGCTGCTTTCCAATGCACTTTATACGGTTTACAGAAAAGAGGGCAGGGTAAAATTCAATTCCTATGAGGTTGAAAAAACTCAAATTCAGGAACTCATAAATCCTGATGATGAGGCTGCAAATTCTAAAGGTCTGAGAATGAGAATCACCGTTAAGAAAATAACTGATTATCTGACGGATCATATAAATGAAATGACAGACATAGAAAAAATGGCAGAAGCACTTATGATTTCAAGAAGCTACCTCAGCAGAAAATGCCGTGAGCTTACAGGGCTTTCAGTCCAGCAGCTGCATGAAAAGCTAAAAATCGAGCAGGCAAAAAACATGCTTGCCCTTCAGCGCTTTGAACTTTCTGAAATTGCTTCAACCCTGGGTTTTAAAAGTCAGAATTATTTTTCGAATGTGTTCAAGAAAAATACAGGCTTAAGCCCGCTTAACTGGATCAAGAAAAACTGATGTTCTTCCGGAAGGTCCCCGTTAAACAAAAAAAATGCACCTCCTAAACTTGAACTTTATTTGTCCAACTTTAGGGGTGCACTTCAAAAAGGCAGCTTTGTTTTCAGGCTAAAACCGGACTAAGCTTCGTCAACGATTTCGGCTGTCGGTGCGTTTTTCTTAACTGACTCGATGCCGTTTTTGCAGGCTGCATTGTCTTTGTAGCCTTCTGATGTTGCGATAACCTGGCCGTTTCCTGCCTTGAGACGGAAGCGTACTTCACCTTTCTTGTCCTTGTAGATTTCGAACTTAGGATTTTTTTCTACTGCATAATCAGCCTTTGTCTGATCTTCAACAACAGCAGTGCAGTTGTTTTTTACGCTTTCGATACCGTTCTTTGCAGAAGATTTTGAATTATATACTTCTGATGTTGCGATAACCTGTCCGTTTCCGGCAAGAAGATTGAACATAACACCGGATTTAGCAGCTTTAATAACAAATTTTCCCATTTTGTAACCCCTTTTGGATGTTGTTTTATAAGAAAAATTATAATTCTAAAATCCCCAGCAGGCAAGAAATATAAAAACTTTTTAAAGCAAAAAAAAAGAGCAGGCTGTCCTGCTCTCTTTGTTCTGTCAGACTACTGGCGGATTACGGTTCGTGTATCAACAATACGTTTCATATCAAGTATGTTGTTTACTATAATATTGTTGTCAAAAATTTCAATTTTGTGGCTTGTAGCAAAGCGGTTTACTTCGTCACGGGTTGCTTCGATGCTCAAACCTGCCCAGTGCGCAACATCCTGAATCGTGAGGTTAAAGCGGCGCTGTTTGTCGTTTGGATTTGCTGCAGGGGTCATTTCGTCAAACATACAGAATACGTCGGCGATACGGGCCTGAAGGTCACTGATTACAAGAATCTTGAATCTGCGTTTCTGATCGTAAATACGTTTACAGAAAAGCTTTAACAGAATAAGGGCAATCTGAGGGTTGCCTGTAATCAGAATTTCAAAGTTTGCCTTGTTGAATTCAAGACACTGTACCGGACCGGCAGCTACACAGGTTGCAGAACGTGGCGAATTATCAAGAATTGCCATTTCGCCGAAGAATTCACCCGGTTTGAGGATATCGAGGTTTTTCTTCTGTCCGTTTACACATTTAACGAGCTGAACGTTTCCGCTCTGAATCAAATAGAAACTGTCGCCCGGTTCAAATTCCGTGATGATTACCTGATCGCGTTCGTATTTTTTGGCAAAGCGGCTGAATGCCGGAAGTTCAAATAATTTGAGCGCCTTGTTTGTAGAAGGATCCGCTGTAACATCCTGAACTTCAGTAACTACCTTGCGCTGTGCGCGGGCATTTGCCGTTGTGTACATTTTTGCTACGGCTTCTTTATTTGATGCGGTCGGATAACGTTTGAGGTAGTTGATACAAACATCTGCGCAGCTTCGCCATGATTCATCATCAAAGAAAGCCTGTGCAACGCTCATCATTCCTGACTGCTGGTTTATATCCTGTCCCTTGTTAAGGATTGCTTCTGTTTTTTTGTGAACTGCGCGCAGTTGATTTGAAAATACGCGGAGCATCTTCATGATTACAGGTTTATTGTTGCTGAAAAGAACTTCAAATTCCTGCAATGTCATGCATATACAAACTGAATCTATAATTGCTGTGGCTGTTTCTTCGCGGGGAAAGTGACCAAGAGAAGACTTAACGCCGAAGAATTCTCCTGTTTTAATCTGCTCTGTTACCGGAAGATTTGTTTCAGGGTCAGTTGATGTAACAACTACACATCCTTTCTGGAGAATGTATACGCGTTCATCCTTATCACCTTCAAAATAAATAATTGAACCTTTTGTGTAAGCAACTGGCTTCGGCATTTTTATTCTTCCTCACGTTTATAAATTATAATTCAAACACAAACAATTATCTCATAATAATATCATAATTTTTGTATTTATGCTATCTTTTTTTTATGATAGATTTACACAGCCATTCTTCTGCTTCTGACGGAATCCTCTCTCCTTCGGATTCTGCACTTTATGCATATTCAAAAAACCTGAAAGTATGGGCCCTGACTGATCACGATACTGTGGACGGCCTTTATGATGCTGCCAGAGTTTGTCTTGAAAAACAAATCACATTCATTCCGGGAATTGAAATAAACATTGCCTGGCCGACAGGTGAATTCCACCTTCTGGGGCTTGGACTGCGCGAAAAAAGCAGGGAACTTTCCGAAACAATAGAATATTTAACTGAAGATCGCCATGCACGGAATATGCAGATAATTCAAAAAATGAACGCGGACGGATATAACTTTACGCTTGAGCAGGTTGAATCCTGTTTTACCGCAAGCCAGATCGGCCGTCCCCACTTTGCGGATTTTCTTGTAATGGAGAAAATTGTAAAAAACCGGCAGGAAGCCTTTGACCGCTTTTTTGCAAAAGGAAAAGCATGGTATGTAAGCCACAACGGCGAAGAACTTGAAACTGCCGTTCAGGCGATTAAGTCGGCAGGCGGCGTCCCGGTTCTGGCTCACCCGATGTCACTTTATGTGAGCTGGGGCAAAATGGACGAAGTTTTAACTTCTATCCGCGACAAGGGGGTTATCGGTCTTGAAGCCTATCACCCGGGTGCGCGTAATTCTGAGTGTTTGAGGCTTGAAGAAACTGCACGCCGTCTTGGCATGATTGTCACCGCAGGAAGCGACTTTCACGGAGAAGGGGTGCGCGCGGGACGTCATCTTGGAAAACTTGCCCACGGTAAAAAAATTGACGAGAGATTCTGGCTGGATGAATTAAAACCGGCCCTCGGTGACTTTGATTTTACCAAAACGGAGTGGGTCAGATAATTATAACAACTAGTTATTAAATTCGATTGGGAAAAACTGAAATTTAGAGCAATGGAATATACGGAGGCTCTAAATGAATATTTTTTCTTATTCACCGTTCGGCTACGAAGGCTCGCTTGTAACTGTTGAAGTTGATTTGCGCCGGGGAATTCCTGCGGTGGACATTGTTGGTCTTGCAGACGGTGCGGTTAAAGAAAGCCGCGAACGAATGCGCTCTGCAATTAGAAATTCCGGATTTGAATTTCCACTGGAGCGGGTTTTAATCAGTCTTTCTCCCGCAGATTTAAAAAAGGAGGGCGCGGGTTTTGACCTTCCTCTTGCCCTGGCTGTTCTCGACGCCCAGAAAAGGGCTGATTCAACCGAAGACTTTCCCGACTCGAGCGTGCTTGTAATGGGTGAACTGGAATTGTCCGGACAGCTGCGCGCGGTACGCGGTGTACACGGGGCGGCGGCCACTGCGATGGCCGCAGGAATCAATATGTGCATCGTAAGCAGCGCAAATGCGGACGAGGCGCGCGAAGTTCCGGGAATGAAGGTTTTTGCGGCAGATAACCTTAGGGACGCTTTTGACGCGCTCTACCGTGAAGAACTTTTTGTAAAAGGCTCAACTTCGGACGAAACTTCCCAGCTGCCTGAAGGCGCCGTAAATATCGGCGGCGTTTACTTTCCCAAAATCGACCGGGAAAAGGATTTTATCGACATCATCGGTCAGGGCCGCCTGGTGCGCGCCCTTCAGATTGCGGCGGCCGGCGGTCACAATCTTCTTGCCTACGGACCGCCCGGCTGTGGAAAAACACTTGCAATTCAAAGATTCAGTTCAATTCTTCCTTTACTTACATTGCAGGAAGCTCAGAGCGTTACGAGAATACACTCTCTGGCCGGCCTCCTTGCTCCCAATATGTCGCTGATGCGCGTGGCTCCTTTCAGAATGCCGCACCAGAGCGCATCCCTTGAAGGTATGTGCGGCGGCGGAATCAACTGCCGACCCGGCGAAATTTCCCTTGCCCATAACGGAATACTCTTCCTCGACGAAGCGGCTGAGTTCCGTTCGGCATCGCTTCAGATGCTGCGCGTCCCCCTTGAAAGCGGCTCGGTTACATTAAGCCGTGCGGGGCGCACAACGGTTTATCCTGCGCGCTTTCAGCTTTTGATGGCGGCTAACCCGTGCCCGTGCGGAAACTACGGTGTCCCTGGAAGGCTTTGCCTTTGCAGTGCGCGTTCGGTAGAAATGTACTGGAAAAAGTTCAGCGGACCTCTTCTGGACAGAGTTGATATAAGAATTCCTGTGGTGTCTCAGGAAGAGGGGGAGAGTGTTTCAAGTGAAGAGCTCCGCAAAAAAATCGCAGTGGCAGTCCTTGCCCAGAGGGCGCGTCAGGATAAAAAGAACGTTCATTTGACCCCGCAGCAAATTCTCGATTATTGTCCGCTTGATGCTGATTCTGCAGCGTATCTTGAAGAAGAATCGAACAGGCGGGACTTTTCTCAGCGTGCTGTCAGCGGGTGTTTAAAACTTGCCCGGACGATTGCGGACCTGGAAGGAGAAAAGGACATAAAACTTGAACATCTGAAAGAGGCGGTTTCGTTCCGGCAGGACTCGGGGCCGCTTACTGTCCTTGAAATGTAAGTGCGCGGAGTGACGGGTAGAATTCAATCTGTGCAAAAAAAAACGGGCCCTCAAGGTCCGTCTTATACCGGAGAAGAGACTTGAACTCTTACACAGTTGCCTGCAAAAGATTTTGAGTCTTTCGTGTCTACCATTCCACCACTCCGGCGTGATTTTTGAATATTAACAAAAAAGGGGCAGTTAGGCAAGAGATAATATGATAAAATACAAAGCGGCGATGAAAAAATCATATGTAGGTTCGGACAGTAAGACTGTCCTCAAAGAAGTTTTTGGCTATAAAGAGTTCCGTTCGATTCAAAAGGAGATAATTCAGAATGTGCTTGATGGAAAAGATACGGTTGCAATCATGCCGACCGGCGGCGGAAAGTCGCTGTGCTATCAGATTCCTGGCCTGATTTTTGACGGAATTACCGTTGTTATTTCGCCGCTGATTTCCTTGATGCAGGATCAGGTTTCTTCATTGCAGAATCTTGGAATCAACGCGGTTTTTCTGAACAGCTCGGTTGAGTGGAAAACTTATCTTTCCTACATGAACAGTGTGCGCGACGGAGAAACTAAAATCATTTATGTTTCGCCGGAAGGGCTTTTAGGCAAAAAAATCCAGGATTTGCTGCATGACGAACGCGTAAAGGTGAGCTGCATTACGATTGACGAAGCGCATTGTATAAGTTCCTGGGGACATGACTTCAGGCCTGATTATCTTGAAATCCGCTCGGTTATAAGGCAGTTTCCTGAGGCGGTCTGCCTTGCCTTAACCGCAACTGCAACAAAAGAAGTTCAAAAGGACATTATAAAAAGTCTCGGTCTCAAAAAGCCGGAAGTTTTGAGCGCGGGCTTTAACCGGCCAAACATTTTCCTTAACGTAATGCCGCGCTCGGACGGCTTTATGCAGGTCGTTGAATGCATTAAGCGCCACAAAAACGAAAGCGGAATCATTTACTGCTTCAGCCGCCGTCAGGTGGATTTGCTTGCAGGCCAGCTGGTCCGCTCAGGCTACAGTGCATTGAATTATCACGCGGGGCTTTCGGACAGTGAGCGCAAACAGCATCAGGATTATTTTCTTGATGGCCGGATTCAGATTATGGTTGCGACCCTGGCTTTCGGTATGGGAATCGATAAAAGCGACGTTCGTTTTGTAATTCATTATGAACTTCCGCGTTCAATCGAACAGTATTATCAGGAAATAGGACGCGCAGGCCGTGACGGAAAGCCGGTTGAGGCACTTCTGCTTTACAGCGGCTCGGACCTTTTTAAAATCCGGCATTTTTTTGAAGATTCTTTTGACCGTAAAAACAGCGAGCGCCTTCTTCAGGGCATGATTGATTTTGTCCGCAGCGATACCTGCCGCCGCCAGAAACTGCTTTCTTATTTTGGCGAAGAATATAATCCGGACGAGCATACAGAGGATGAACTTCCATGCTGTGACTGCTGTGAACTCGGGCCCGCTCCAAAAGTTGACATGACAATCTGCGCACAAAAACTTTTGAGCTGCATTATCCGCACCGAAAGCCGCTACGGAATCAGCTATGTCAGCGAAGTTCTGCTCGGCATGCGTGCCAAGCGGATTGTTCAGAATCATCACGACAGGCTTTCTACCTGGGGCATCGGAAAAGAGCTCGATAAAAACCAGTGGTCGCGCCTTGCCTCCTGTCTTGTGGACAGCGGCTATCTTTTAAAAAGTGAAAAATACGGAGTGCTTTCCTTAACAAAAAAAGGTCTCGATTTCTTACGAAACCGAGACCGGTTGATAATTCCGTTTGCGCTCTAGAAAAGGCGGCGGGCTTCTACGTAGAAGCGTTTTTCGCTTGCTTCTCCCATGCTGAATGATTTGCGTGGCAGAGGTCCGCGTCCGTTGATTGTTGCAAAGAAACTGTTTTTATCTACAGGCGGAAGTAAAATTCCTGTTGAACCTTCTTTTTTGCCGAGGTTTACAACGTCTCTGCTTCCGTGGATGTAGTCAATCTGAGTTTTTGCCGCACCCTTCAAGGCCATGTATTTGTCGAGACAAGGCTGGAGGGCTGCGATGGCAAGGTCAGTTATTTTTGTGTCGAGCATTTTGTAAACAGTTGAATTGTTCTGTGTGTAAACAAAACCGTAGCGTGCGCCCTGTGCGCCTGTGTCGCTGACAGCTTTTTCGAGGGATGCTTCGTCAGAAAAATCAACGATAGAACCTCCGAGTTCTTTTGCGACTGTATTCAATAATTCAACACTGTCGAGCTTAAAGAGAACACGGTGGATTGGTTCGAATGTAAGTCCTGTATCATAGATGTTTACTACTTCAACAAGAGCGTATCTTACCGGTGAATTTGCCGGGAGGTTGTCTTTATTTGCGTCCCATACTGCCTTTGCGGTAGCGAGGGAGTGGTTTCCGTCACCAACTGCAAAGAGGAATGTGTCGCCGTTTTTGTCTGTTCCGTTTTTGTAGAGAACTTCAAGTGCGTCCTGCATTGCTTTTTCTGCTTTGCTGCCTTTAACGGCCCAGCCTGTAATGTGACCGGAGTTCTGCATCAGGTCTCCGTCGTAAACAGGTGCGTTCTTTTTTGCATCGTTTCCAAGACCACCAACGAGAATATCATCCTTGTCGTTTGCAAGAAGCATGATGTGAGGAATTTCGAGGGCGGCGCCGTTACGGATTTTCATTCTCGGCGGAATGCGTTCCGGAACAGTTGCTTCGGTTGCGCGGATCAATGCTTTTGAATCCGGCTTCCATTCGTATTTATCAAGGTCGATTGCAAGTACGAGACCGCGTCTTGTGCGGCCGTATTCAGTCTTGCGTTCGATATAAACACATTCTTCCTGAGCATCAGAAAATACGCCGTCAGAAAGATACTGTTTCATTGTCTTCTGAATATTTTGAATTCGTTCGTCTTTGTCGGCTTCTTCGAGGTAAACTTCCGGATAAATGAGATTGAGTGCGGAAGGTTTTCCTTCTGCAGCTTTTGCAGCCTCTTTCCAGTAATTTAAATCCTGTGTGTACTGGTCACAGGCAATTATGGACCATGATTTAATATCAATGTTTTCTGGCAGGAGAATCTCCGGTACAGAAACTCCGTATTTATCAAATGTTTTCATATAATCAGTTTATCGAAAAACAGAAAAATTGTCACGAAGGTGATTTGGCTGGCCCTTCGTGCGCAAAACGTCCATGTTTTGCGCACTTCGACGAAAGCGATGCTTTCGTCACAAGGTGTTTTAACTGGCCATCCGTGGCCAGGATTCCAAAACCCGGCTGTCAGGTTTCCATTTTTCGATTTTCCGTTTATAATGTCGTCCGATGTCGGATATACCTGGTTTTGGTTTACATCAAAAATTATCTCAGCAGCAGGTTCAGCTTCAGACTCAGAAGATGAGCCAGCAGCAGATTTTGTCCCTCAAAATGCTCAATATGAGCA
>JAILFZ010000136.1 GCA_024697295.1 Treponema sp. | reverse complement strand
TCTGATTCAACCGTAAAGTTTAATTCATCCATAATTAATCCTCCGTCGGGTTACGATAAAAGTTCCTCAAACAAACCTTTCATCATTGACCAAGTATAATCTTTTTTGATAATATATCATACTCATATTTTTATAATTAGTCGTTAGAGTATCCGTTACACTTTGCGGCGTTGAAGAGGTATTATATGTACGCACTTTTTGAATACAAAGGTAAACAGTACAAGGCTGAAAAGGATGCCCTCATTCAGGTTGATAAACTTGAAGCAAAAGAAGGGGATTCAGTAACTATTGATTCAGTCCTTTTGGTTAGCGATGGAGACAATGTTAAAGTAGGTACTCCATATGTTAATGGCGCTAAAGTTGAGGTTGTTGTAGAAAACAGCATCCGCGACAAAAAAGTTCTTGTTTTCAAATACAAGAGCAAGAAAGACTATCATCGTCTTATTGGACACAGACAGGAATACACAAACGTTCGTGTTAAGAATATCGTTGGCTAAATGATTTTAGTAACACTTTCGACTGGCAAAGACGGCGCGTTAATTGAATGTAAAGCTAACGGACACGCTTGTTTTTCTCAGAAGGGAACTGACATTGTTTGTGCGGCGGTCACTACGCTGTTAAAAACTTCGATGCAGGTTCTTTCACAGATTGAAGAAGTTACTTTAACTGCTGACACTTCTGAGCGTGGAAATCTCGCTTTCCGCGTTTCAGTTAACAGGGAGTCTGATTCTGTTAAAACCAGGCTTCAATGTACGGCAGATTTTATCCGGACCGGAATAAAATCACTTTCGGCTTCGTATCCCGAAAACGTACAGCTGCGAGAAAACTAAAACGAAAATTATAGCGGAGGCTAAATATGGGACGCAGTAAAGGTGGTAGTGGCGCAAAAAACGGCCGCGATTCAAATCCAAAACACTTGGGCGTTAAAGTATACGGTGGACAGGCTATCACAGCAGGTTCAATTATCATTAAGCAGCGTGGAACTAAAATCTTCCCTGGCGACAATGTAAAGAAAGCTGGAGATGACAGTTTGTTCGCAACTGCTGACGGTGTTGTTCTTTTTGGAGAACGCAAGAACAGAAAAATCGTTTCTGTAGTTTCTGCTGAAGAATCTGCAAAGGCTGCAAAAAAGGTTTCTGCTCCAAAAGCTCCAAAGGCAGAAAAACCTGCAGCAGAAAAAAAGCCTGCAGCAGAAAAGAAACCAGCAGCAGCAAAAAAGCCAGCAGCAGAAAAGAAACCTGCAGCAGAAAAGAAAACAGCTGCTAAAAAGCCAGCTGCTGCAAAAAAACCAGCTGCAAAAAAAGCAACTGCTAAAAAAGCAGACGCAAAAGCTGAATAATCAATTCTAAACTTGATTTTACGCCCGGATCCAGTTTACTCTGTGTCCGGGATTTTTTTTAAAGGGAACTTCTAAAGACCCGCAGTTTTTCGAGGTGCCCCAAATTATCCGTATCTTTATACGGGGGAGTTATAGCACTTATGAATTTGTTTGCTGACGAAGCGATAATCGAAGTTCAGGCCGGTAAAGGCGGAAACGGCTGCATTTCTTTCCGACGCGAAAAATATATTCCTCGAGGTGGCCCTAACGGCGGTGACGGCGGTAAGGGTGGCGACGTTGTTTTTATCTGTAAGCGAAATGTGCGTACTCTTGCAAATATCCGCTACAAGCATTTTTTCCGTGCCAAGCCGGGTGGAGACGGTCAGGGCTGGAACCGTTACGGACGAGACGGAGAAGATGTCGTAATTCCTGTTCCGCCGGGAACTGTTATCCGCGATTTTGAAACTAATGAACTCATTAAAGAATTTACTACAGAAACTGAGGCTGAACCTTTTGTATTCCTCAAAGGCGGTAACGGCGGCTGGGGAAACGTTCACTTTAAAACTCCGACCAACCAGGCTCCGCGCATTGCAAACAAAGGGCAGCCGGGCGAAGAGCGCAAACTCCGCCTCGAAATGGCTATCATGGCCGATATCGGTCTTGTCGGATTTCCTAACGCAGGTAAATCTACACTGCTTGATGCATTTACAAACGCGCGTCCAAAAATTGCGCCTTATCCTTTTACCACAAAAATCCCGAACCTCGGTGTTTTGCGTGCAAATGAAGAGCGCGATGTAATTATTGCTGATATTCCTGGAATTATCGAAGGTGCTTCTGACGGTAAGGGGCTTGGTATCCGCTTCTTAAAGCATATTTCCCGCACTGCAGGGCTTTTGTTTATGATTGACTGCTCTGACGATGAGTGTTTTACAGCATATAAAACTCTCTGTGATGAACTTGGCGGTTTTTCAGAAGACCTTCTTAAAAAGCCGCGTATTGTATTGTGTAATAAAATAGATGTTGAAGGCGCAGAAGAACGCGCTCAGAAAGTCATGGAACAGATTAAAAAAGAAGATAAGGAAACGACTGTCCTTTCGGTATCTGTTGCCTGCCACATCGGTATGAATGATATCCGTCTTGCAATTCTTGATCTCGTTACCAGGCTCGAAGAGCAGGGTGAACAATACGACTCTAACGGTCAGAAAATTTCAAGCGGTTCTTTTTTGACATCCAAAAAAGAAGGAACAAGCATCAACCCGGATTTTCTGGCAACCCGTTCCGTTGATGAAGATCAGGAAGTTCAGTTTCCAGGTAGCGAAAGTTGAAAATAGCGATTCTTGGCGGAAGTTTTAACCCGATTCACATTGGTCACCTGATTCTTTCGGACTGTGTCTGCAAAGAATTGGGCTACGATAAAATTCTTTTTATCCCGACCTTTATTCCGCCCCACAAACATATGACGGACGAAGCACCTGCAAAAGACCGCCTTGCAATGGTAAAAAAGGCCATAGCAGGTGACAGGCGCTTTGCCCTGGAGAGTTACGAAATTGACAAGGGCGGTGTTTCATATACCTGGGACACCGTCTGCTATCTTGAAGAAAAATACAGGGGAAAGCTCGACGGAAAAATCGGTTTGATTATCGGTTTTGATCTTGCGCCTCATTTTGACAGGTGGGAAAAGGCTGAACAACTTGCCCGGAAGTGCCAGATCATTCTTGCAAACAGACCTCAGGAAAACCTCTGCAAGGATTATTCAAATCGGGCCAAAAGCGGTTACGATACTGAAATCAAAGATTTCTGCGAAAAGGATTTTAAGTTTCCTCACATAAATCTGGATAACCCTGCGGTTCAGCTGTCTTCAACCGACATCCGCGAGAGAATCAGTACCGGCAAGGCATTCAATTATCTTGTAAGTAAAAAGGTTTTTAATTATATTAAAAAAAGGAACTTATATGGCTTTAAATCTGAATGACGAAAAAGTAATTCAAAAAGTTATAGATGATATAGATTCATATTTAAGGACTGTTGTAAGCCCAAAACGCTACGCTCATTCGGTAAGAACTGCTCAAACTGCCAGAAAAATGTGTGACCTTTATGGGCTGGATGGCGAAAAAGGTTATCTTGCAGGAATTGCCCATGATATGTGCAAGGAATTTTCTGATGAAGACCTTTTTAAGCTGGTTGAATTTGACGGCCTTCCTGTAAGCGGGCTCGAAAAAGAAAAACCGTCGCTTTTACACGGAAGGGCAGCTGCTGTTTTAATCGAGCAGAAATTTGGTGTAGATGATAAAGAAATCAAAGAAGCGATTGCAAACCACACCTTTGCTTCTCCGCATCTTTGTGATTTGGGAAAGATTCTTTTTGCAGCAGACAAAATTGAACCGGGACGCCCGCAGTCAACCGACGAATACAGGGCAAACCTCTTTGCCAAAACACTGAACGAACTTGCGCTGAGTGTTTTGCAGGAAAATATAGAATATCTTGAAAGTCGTGGTAAAATTGTAGCAGCGGTTTCTTACACTTTGCGTGACGAACTGCTTCAATTGACGGGAGGTCTTAAAAAGTGAGATTAAAAAGAAACGTAAATAACAGGGGTGCTCTCTTTTTAGTTCTTATTTTTGTAATTATCGTTGGCGTTGCAGCCTTTATTGCAATGTCACTGCGTGTTGATACTGTAGATGAAAGTCTCAAAAATGACTCTGTAATAAAAACTCTCTTTGTGATGGAAGATAAGGATCAGGTTTTGTTTACCGATATCTTTATTTATTATCCGGTTTCGCAGAGAGGAGCCCTGATAAACATCCTCGGAAATACTGGTGCTATTTTCCAGAGCCTTGGACGTGTAGACCGAATTGATGCTATCTACACCGAAAAAGGAATTGAAGTTTATAAGGCAGAAATAGAAAAGCTTATCGGTCAGCCGATTCCATTTTATGTGGAAATGAATATGGCTAAATTCAGCGAGTTGACTGATATGCTCGGTGGTTTAAGGGTTTTTGTACCTGCTCCGGTTGATGTAAAAACTGATGAAGGCGAACGCTGGCTTTTGCCGAGCGGCGCCGTAAATCTTGACGGTGATAAAATTACAACCTACCTGACTTATTCAAAAATTGAAGAGTCTGAGGGCGAAATTGATGACCGCCGCCAGAATGTTATGATTGCCTTTTTAAGTGCTCTCAATCGTTCTGCTTCTCAACTGTTGAATAAAAAAAGCTTTCCGCTGTATGCAGGTAAGCTCAAGTCCAATCTTGAAGAAGATGACCTTTACAGTCTCTTTTCCGAGATTTCGAACATTGATGCTGAACGCCTGGTTCCTCAGACAATTACCGGTTCCAGACGGCTTGTAGACGGAAAGGTACTTTTGTTTCCGCTGTATGACGGCCAGCTGATCAAGGACGTTGTCAAGCAGGCTTCGAACGCTCTCGTTGCACTTGATGACACAAGCGTAAACCGAATCTACGTTCTTGAAATTCAAAACGGAACAACCGTACAGGGGCTTGCCCGCAACACGGCTGCTCTCTTAAAGAGTACAGGTTATGATGTTTTGAGTACAATCAACGCCGAATCAAGCGATGTTGAAAAAACCCAGATTATCAACCACATTGGTAACGCCGAAATTGCTAAGAATCTCGGCGACTTTATTCGTTGTACAAATATCATTGACGAAGAAATTAAACCGGAATCTGAAGGAGCTGAGTCAAACTCTAACGTTGACTTTACTATTATTCTTGGAAGCGACTTTGACGGCCGCTATGTTAAAAATTCAGGAGGTAACAAATAATGGCAGAATCTAAAACAGCTGAGCAGAATGCTCTTGAACTTGCCCAGCTTTGCGAAGACAGCAAAGGCGAAAATGTTTGTGTAATTGATGTTTCCAAACTTAACAGCTGGACTGATTATTTTGTAATCGTAACGATTCACAGTTCAGCACACTGGCAGGGAATTGCAAAACAGATAAAAGATTATGTAAAGGCGAACGATATGCAGATTCACCTGACACATAATAAAACCAGCGGTGGTGATGACTGGAACCTTATTGACATCGGACCGGTTGTAGTTCACCTGATGTCTGAGGACGCAAGACGCTTTTATGAACTGGAAAAACTCTGGCACGCCGGAAAGTTCATCAAGGGCGAACCTGCTGCTTAGGGCAAAAAAAAGGGGAGGCCGGAAAATATGTGTGTGTTCCATATTTTCCTGCTTCCCTTAATTGTTTTAAACAATTAAAACTTACGGCAATTACATTTCGTCAAAGTCGTCGTTAAAACTGTTGTCCGAATTTGATTCGTCGGCTGCACTTTCATCGACTGAATCATCAAGTTCATCATCAAAAAATTCGTCCAGAAGTTCGTCATTTTCGAAATCGTTCAATGAATCTTCTTCGAACACTGATTCATCTTCTGAATCAGAAATGTCGTCATTGTATTCATCAACATACGAAAAGCCGGAACCTTCGAACGGACCATCCAACAATTCACTCAAATTGAACATCGTTCCCTTCCTCTCGCTTTACGCGCAATTTGATAATAAATTTTTACAGCCTTTTAATCAATCGAATTTATGACTTTTTTTGTATAAATTCTAATTATGGCAGCCTGTTTAAATTTATAAAAAATACTCATTTTTTTGTTTCTATACATAGAAATTTTCTTGAAAAATCAGCAAAAACTCAATTGACTTTATAACGTGAATTTGTATAAAATACTCTAAATATGTTGAGCGGTATTACGGTTCAAGTGCCTGCTAAAGTTAATCTGGGACTCAATGTACTACCTAAGCGGGCAGATGGATACCATAATATCGAGAGTATTTTTCAGACAATTAATCTTTGTGACACAATTTCTGTTCTGTTGGACGAAAAACAAAACTCTTGTTGTATAACTTGTGAAGAATTAGATCTTCCCCTGAATAATACAATTTCTTCGACATACAAAGCTTTTTGTCAGCTGACAGGATGCACGGCCGGGGTTAAGGTTAATCTCACAAAGCGTATTCCTTCAGGTGGCGGACTGGGTGGCGGCTCAGCTGATGCCGCATACTTTCTAAAGGCTCTTGCTTATCTTACTGGTGTGAAACTTACAGACAGTCTTGCGGACGGTGTTGCTTCCCAAGTCGGTAGCGATGTATTTTTCTTTCTGCACAGCGGAGAAAGTGAAGGTAAGACGGGGTCTGCAATAGTAACCGGAAGGGGTGAGTTTGTTAAGCCGATAAGACCGAGAAACGATTTGTTTTTTGTTCTTGTCTTTCCCGGAGTTCATAGTTCAACAAAAGAAGCATATGAACTTGTGGATAAAGCTTATTCAAATAATCAGAAAGTAATCTGCCCAAAAATTTCGGAATTGGAGGCTGTCTACAACCGTCCTGTAAAGGACTGGACATTCGCAAACACTTTTACATCCGTACTTGTGCAAAAGTATGCTGTGATAGGCGATGCACTGGAAGACATCAGAAAAAGCGGTGCTTTATGGTCAGACATGTCTGGCTCGGGCGCAACTGTATTTGGTGTTTATGAATCAGAACAATCTGCAAAAAAAGCCTATGAGCAGTTACACAAAAGTTGGAGTCACTGCGTATTGGTGACTTGAACATAATGAGGGTTTAGTACAAATCCTCAAAACGACGATGTCAAGGCTTTAAGCGTGATTTGAGTCGGTGTATTTTGCAGCGGAGGATTTACTTGTATGGAAGTATCAGAACTGCGTATCAGAAAAGTAGCGGCTGAAGGTAAGCTCAAGGCTTACGTTACAGTAACATTTGACGGCTGTTTTGTTGTTCATAATGTAAAAATTATTGAAGGTAAAGCAGGCCTGTTTATTGCAATGCCAAGTCGAAAGACTGCCAGTGGCGAATTTAAGGATGTTGCACATCCCATCAGCCCTGAATTCAGAACAGCATTGCAGGATAAAATTCTTGCCGAATACAATGCAGGACATGTCATAGAAGATGACGGAAGCGGTGAGGATTAGTTAAACTGTTTTTATTGGGACGTCGGCAAGCGGTAAGCCCCCGGCTTTTGGTGCCGGTATTCCACAGGTTCGAATCCTGTCGTCCCAGCATTCACCCCGCATACGTTGTACGTGGGGTTCCCCGTGTGGGGGATAGATTAAGAGAGGCCGGCTAAACTCTAGTTTTAGATGACCGCTCAAAATTAAAGGAGTTCTATAAAATGGAACAGTTAGTAGTTGATGCAAAAACACGCAAGGAAACTGGTAAAAAAGCAGCAAAAGCTCTTCGCGCTGCCGGACGTATTCCTGCTGTTGTGTATGACGAAGAAGGAAAGGCTGTATCAGTAGATGTTGATGCAGTTCAGTTTAACAAAGTATGGCGTTCAATCACTGCCACATCTTTGATCACCCTTAACGTAGACGGAAAGTCTTGCGACGCATTTATCCGCGATACAGAATATGATATCATCACTGATTCTGTACTTCACGCAGATTTCTTCGCAGTTTCTAACAAAAAGCCTGTAGTTCGCAAATACAAGCTCCAGTACACAGGTACTGCTGCCGGTGTTCTCAAGGGCGGATTCATGGTTAAGCACGTTCCGGAAATCAAAGTTAAGGCTTTGCCAAAAGATCTTCCTGTACGCGTTGTAGTTGACGTATCTCCAATCAACATTGGTGATATTTTCCGCGTAAAAGACATTGATCTCGGTAAAAACGTAACTATCCTTACACCAGCTGAATCAGAAGTTATCAGCGTAGCTCCAGCTCGCTAGGATTAACTTTACAGTTAGTGAACAAAAGTCTCCTTTACAGGGGACTTTTTTTTTGCTTTAAAACATTGTAGAATAAGAATATGCAATTAAGAAAAGTCTTTGCCTTATTGTGTTTTTTTACCTCGTTTGCCGGTGTTTTGCCGGTTGTATCTCAATCCGCTTCGGTTGCAAATAAAAAGACAGCCGTACGTTATCTCAAACTGTCTGAGCAGTATGCGGCCGACAAAAAATGGGAAGAAGCAAAGTCCAACGCCAAAATCGGGCTTGCTTATGATGATTCAATAGCTGACCTCTGGTACATTAATGCTGTTTCTGACTTAAACTTAAACTATCCAAAATATAAAATAATGCCTCTGCTCGTAAAGTCGCTGACTCAGGGGCAGTGGGTGGATTACAACAGGGAAAGCGCCCGCGTAATGTATGCTGACCTTCTTGCTTCTACAAGGGAATTTGATCAGGCTCTGGCCGTACTTGACGGAGACCCGTTCATTTATTCTGCCGATGCCGAGTACATCCGTGCAAAGTCTTACTACAATCTGCACGATGAAAATTCAATTCAAAAGGCACGCGAAAAAGTTGACGCAGCACGCCGTATTTATCCTGACGACAAACGCTTTGCAGAATTGTTCTTCAGGTACGAATATGCTCTTGGCGGCAGAAACGAAGCCAATCAGAAAATCGCCGATTCCTTTATTTCTTTAGTTTCGCTGTACAAAAATCCCGGCTCTGAACTTGAAATGTACGCGACTCTTTTTGCTTCGGGCGAGCAGAAAGTGCGCATGTTAAAATCTTTTAACGCACGCTCTTATAAATCACCTATGTATCCGGCCGCCGCAATTAAAGAAGGCCTGATTGAAGAAGTAAAGGCACTTGATTATTTTTACAAGTTTGCTGACAAATCAGTGGATTTTGAAGTATTAAAGGATTTTGCACGTTCCCTTACAAATCCAGACTGTATCCGCGAGTTTGGTGAATATTTAAATGCCTACAACGGTCAGATTTTAATCGATACTGACGGCGACCTGACCTTTAACATGATTGTTGATTACACCCGCGGACGCCCGCAGAAAATCTCCTACGACAAAGAACAGGACGACCGCAATGAGTGGACCTGTGAATGTGACTTTGGGGTTCCAGTTTCTGTTCATCTGACCGAAGGTGAACTCGATATTGAATACGGCTCATGGCCTTCTGTTTCAAAGGCGACTTATCTTGGAGAAGGAAATGCTTCCAAGCTTAAATTCAACCTTGTCGCAGAAACCCTGAACTGGACTCCGTTTTATATAAATCCTGATAATGACTTTAAGAATTACCTCGGTGTTGAATTCTTTGTTCCAATAATTCCGGAAAAAGTGCAGAATGTATCAGGACAGCAGCTTTTGTATGCCTGTTCAAGTTACGAACTTCCTTCAAAGGAACGCAAAAACGCAGTTATTCATGTATCGGTACTCGACGGAATGGCACAGCTTGGCCGCTATTATGTGGACGGAAAAATGTACGCCCAGACACAGTTTTCTCAGGGGCTTCCTGCATTCAGAACTGTGGACATGGACGGAGACGGACTTTTTGAAACTGTAGAAACCTACGGATTCAACCGGGACCAGAAGCAGAACTACATTTCTGAACAGGACGAACTTCAGGTAATGACAAACCTCTTTGGCGACGGCGAAAGTGGAACTGGATTTTACGTAAAGATGATTCAGGTGGACAGCAACGGAGATACAATTCCTGACTTTACGGAAGAATATACTGAAGGTTACGGAAAGATTTCTTCGTGGGACTTAAACAGCAACGGTCACTGGGATGTGCGCTACGTTAAATATCCTGTTTCTGACGACGGGCCCCTCCTTGAAGAATCATTGTTCTATGAACCGCTTCATAATTCACTCGTAACCGTTTTGTTAAAAAACGGGCTTCCTGTTAAAGTTACTGACGGAAAGCGTGAACTTCCTGTCGTTAAGGCCTCAGGCGAAGAACTTTATTGGGTTGGTAATGCAGGTACAAAAAAAGATGCAAAAACTATACTAAAATATGTTAACCAAAGAACCGTTCAAGGTGTTTGTAGTATAGTTGAGACTGATATCAACCGAATGCTTGCCGTGCGAATCGGAAAATATGTCTTTGGACAGGTTTTGCCGAGTTCTCCGGTAATTATGGAAAAAATTGAAGATGAATACAAATAAAATTAAAACTACATTATTGCTTTCTGTGCTGGCCCTGAGCCTTGCCCAGACCATGACACTTACTGCCTGCAAATCATCTGATGAAACGGTCGAAGTTTTTGAACAGCCGGATTACACCCTGGAAGATGTCCGCCGTGAAGAAATCAAACGAATCAACCAGATTGCAGAACAGGACATCGTAAAAGCCTACTGGCGTTCAACTTTGTTAAACGACAGGGCAACTGTGGACTTGATGGGAGCAAAACTCATCGAACAGTACAACAAGGCCCTCGAAGAAGAAAACTATTTTACTTCAAAACGCATGGCAAAAGCTCTCGAAGACTTGAATGACGAACGTGCAAAAACCCTTGCAAAATCAAGTGCCCGGCTTGAAGAATTGTGCAATAAAAAAGTAAAAGGTTTTGAGTCGACAAAGAGCACGGATTTTAAAGTATCACAGCTCATTGACGGAACTGTAACTGTCTGGGTTGATAAGGGAATCAAAGTAGAAAACGGAATGGGTTATGCAGACCGCGTTATCGGTTCAGGATTTTTTATTTCCAAAGACGGTTACATCGTAACAAACCATCACGTAATTGCAGACCTTGTAAATCCAAAATACGAAGGTTACGCCCGCTTATATGTAAAACTTGCGCAGGACAGCGAAACCCGTATTCCTGCCAAAGTTATTGGCTGGGACAGTGTAGTTGACCTTGCTGTGTTAAAGGCCGAAATTGACGCGCCTTATGTATTTGCTCTCGGTTCAAGCAACAACCTTGATGTAGGCGATAAGATTTATTGTATCGGCTCTCCAATCGGCCTTGAGCGCACACTCACCAGCGGAATCGTAAGTGCACGCGACAGGGTTTTGTTCAGTGCGGGACCGGTTATGCAGATTGATGCGGCTGTAAACTCAGGTAACAGCGGCGGCCCGTGTGTTGATGAAAAGGGGGCTGTTCAGGCGGTTGTATTTGCCGGAATGCTCCAGTATTCGGGCTTGAATTTTGCCATTCCTGTTGAATACCTGAAGGCTGAACTTCCGGTTCTGATTAACGGCGGAAAATTTGAACACTCATGGATGGAATCAAACGGTCGTACCCACAAAGTCGGTCTCAAGGACAACGGCGTTGAACTCAATTATGTTATGCCGGGCGGATGTGCCTTCAGGGCAGGGTTACGCGCAAAAGACGTAATTATAAAGATTGAAGATATTGCGGTTTCAAATCTTGAAGATGTCCAGAAAGTTATGATGGGAATTACTTCAAAATCAACCGTAAAGGTAACTTATTACTCAGAAACTGACGGTCCTGTCAAGACAACTGTGGTTTATGTAACCGACAGACCTCTCAATCCGGGCTATCAGTTCTATAAAAACGATATTGTTGCTTCTTCTTTTACACCGATTTTCGGTATGAAACTCAATGCGGTTACTCAGGGAAGAAAGCGTTATCAGATTGCCGAAGTTATCCGTGGTTCAATTGCTGATGAATCCGGATTTTCTGAAAGCGATCCGATAGAAATCAAAAACATCAGTTTTAACAATGATAATACAGCCTTGTATGCAGAAATTTATGCAAAAAATCGCAAAAAGGGCTATCTTGATATAAACATGGGAATCGCGGCTCCGCTCGACAGCCCTTACTATTTTTAAATCCTAAGGAATTTGTAATGACAGAGATGAAATTCAAACGCAACTTTTGTATTGTTGCCCATATCGACCACGGTAAGTCAACACTTGCCGACCGCTTGATTCAAAAAGCAAAGATTATCGACGACCGCTATATGACAAACCAGATTCTGGACAATATGGATATAGAACGCGAGCGTGGAATTACAATAAAAAGTCAGGCAGTAACAATTCCTTATCATGCAAAGGACGGCAAAGATTATGAACTTAACTTTGTAGATACACCGGGCCACGTAGACTTTTCTTACGAAGTAAGCCGTGCCATCGCATCGTGCGAGGGTGCCCTGATTCTTGTTGACGCAAGTCAGGGCGTCGAAAGTCAGACCGTTTCCAACCTTTACATGGCGATGGAACACGATTTAACCATCGTTCCTGTAATCAATAAAATTGACCTGCCTTCGGCAGACATTCCTGGCGTTTGCCATCAGATTGAACATGACCTTGGGCTCGACAGCGCTGATGCCGTAAAGGTAAGCGCCAAAACAGGCGAGGGTATCGATGACCTGATGGAAGCCATCGTTACAAAGTTTCCGCCTCCGAGCGGCAATCCTGAAGGCAAGGCCCAGGCCCTTATTTTTGACTGTCACTATGACGAATACCGTGGCGTTGTAATTCATATCCGCGTAAAAGAGGGAAGAATCAGAAAGGGAGACCCGATTCGTTTTATGTCGAATAACACGGATTACAAGGTTGAACAGATTGGTATCTTTAAAATCAATTACGAAGAAACTCAGTATCTTGAAGCAGGAGATGTAGGTTATATTGTTGCAGGCTGTAAAACCGTAAGCGATGTAAAAGTAGGCGATACGGTAACTCTTTCAAACGATCCGGCTCCAGCTCCTCTTCCGGGATTTAAAGAGGTTAAGCCTGTAGTCTTTTCTTCCATTTACCCGATGGATTCAAATGATTATGAAGAATTAAAAGACTCAATGGAAAAACTCAAGCTCAATGACGCAAGCCTTGTTTACGAAAAGGATAATTCGATTGCTTTGGGTAACGGCTTCCGCTGCGGGTTTTTGGGACTTTTGCATCTAGAAATTATCCAGGAACGCCTGGAACGTGACTACGACCAGGCAGTTATTTTTACATCTCCATCTGTTGAATACAAATGTACTTTGACTAACGGAGATACAATTACAATCGATAACCCGACCGAGTATCCGGAAACAAAAATACGGGAAGCTCAGGAACCGTATATCAGCGCATCGATTATAACACCGGCAGAATATATCGGTTCAATCATTGCGCTTTGTACTGAAAAACGCGGCGAGCAGAAGAACATGCAGTACCTCGACGAAAAGCGCGTTGAACTTATCTACGAAATGCCGCTTGCCGAAGTTCTCTTTGACTTTTATGACCGCCTAAAAAGCTATAGCCGCGGTTATGCAAGTTTTGATTACGAAGTAACCGGCTACAGAACAACTGACCTTGTAAAAGTAGACACTCTGATTAACTCAAAACCGGTTGATGCTTTATCCTTTCTTGCATTCAGGGCGGGTGCCGTTGCCCGCGCCAAAAAGGTCTGCGAGCGTCTCAAGGATGAAATTGCACGTCAGCAGTTTAAGGTTGCGATTCAGGGGGCTATCGGAAGCCAGATTATTGCCCGTGAGACAGTAAACCCAGTCCGTAAGGACGTTCTGGCAAAGTGTTATGGCGGTGATATTACCCGTAAACGAAAACTTCTGGAAAAACAGAAGGAAGGTAAAAAGCGCATGAAGATGGTTGGTAATGTTGAACTTCCTCAGAGCGCCTTCCTTGCAGTTCTTAAAGAAAAGGAAGACTAACTTAAGTCTTTGATAAAAAAGTCGATTTCGCTTCTTACGCGTTTTAAGAAGCTTAAATCATCGCTTTTGCAGACATAACCGTCCGGAAAGTGCAGGTACAAATAACTGCATTTTTCCAGGCGGTTTTTTATTTCTGTCTGTAAATCAGGTTTTGGGGGTGGGTTTGCAGACTGTCCTTTTGAAAGTAATTCTTTTATCCTGAGCAGGTTTTTTTTGTGTTCTTCGATAAAGTTCCGGGTTGCCCCGGTTTTTTCGTCAGAGTTTTTGATAAAGTTTACCGGGCTTGTTTTTTTCTGGAAAGATAATGCGCATTCAATAAAGTTTTTGGCCGGAATAAAAGGAAGTCCCAGATTGAGTCCTGATTTACCTGCATCAAAAAGATTTGGAATGCCTGCAAAATACCGGCTAAAAAGATCGGCGTAGTTTTTAAGCGTTATGTCCGTGATGACCGGCGCTGTTTTTCCCATAACTTTTTTGCAGCCGGTGCGGTAACAGGCGTCATAGTTTTGAACCGGTACTAATCTTGTGCTTTTGAACAGGCGTGCCGTATGGGCTGGAGTTCCGCGGGCATGCGTAAAGCCTTCTGTAAACGAAAAATCGAGGCCTGTGACAAAAACGGGATACATGCTGGACGACCTCATTTGAAGCGCTATAAAGGCTGCTGTGAGGCCTACAGAGCCCAATGGAGGTACGGACGGCGGAAGAATACCAATACTGTTTGCTTCATCGATAAATGAAGCCCTGTCATATTCTGAGGTAAAGAAAGCGTGAGGACTTTTGATTTTTTTAGAAAGACTTATTCTGCTCGTCATGTCGCACAAAAGAATGCTTTCCATGTCTGTGCTTCCGATGTAGCATTTTTCGGAAGCAAGCTGGCTTTCGACTGCTACGGCAAAATCCGGCGTGATGTTATGTTTTTTTAGGGCACTCAGGGCGGCGTCAACTGCGATTATGCAGAGCCGGCTGAAAATTGAATCAAAATCTTTATTCTGCTCATGAATTGAATTCAATAATTCTTCTAAACCCTGACCTGCTCCAAAGACTACAATCGGACGGTCGATTTTTTTGTAAAAGTCTTCGATACTGTGATTTGCCGGAGCCTTTTTCAGGTTTTTTAGGAAGTTCCTGCTAAAAAGGCGGCCGAGTTTTACAAGCGTTACGCGGTTTTTCCAGAACTGGCCGATTGTATCCTGTGCAAAAATCCTGTCGTATTCATATTGTTTTGAATTAAAAAAAGTTCCGCCGCTCATGTCGATAGACAGGGCCCGCTTGAATAAATACACTTTGTCAAAAATTGACGGCAGCTCTTTAGAAGTTATAAGCTTGATATTCCATTCCGGTTTCAGGCCCTTCGATGCAAGTTCAAAAAGGGCAGTATCGTCTTCAACTGCAAAAATCCGGATATCAGAATTTGATTTTGTTTTTTCAAGTAATTCAGTGATTCCATGCCAAAGACACGGTGAAAATAATAGAATCAGGGTACTGTCAGGAATTGTAAGGTTCTGGATGATTTGTTTGATTGAACGGTCTGCGGCGTATTTTGAATAGAGGTATCTGTCTTTGTATAGAATTGAAAGACCCTGTCCGGTCTCAACCGGGCAGGGTTTGTTTTCTTTTTGAGTGATATCGGAATTATCCATGCCTTCTATCTTCAAAAAGATTTTTATTTTTTCATGATTTTGTTAAAGAAAACGTTTGAAACGTCATTCTTAACCTTGCTGCTTGTGAGCAGTGTAGACTGGCTTGCGCTCTGGTCAATTGTTTTGATTTTTTCTGTTACAGATTTTTTAGCGTCGTCAGTTACGTTGTCTGTCTGAACTGTTGTAAGCTTGAGAACGATTACATTGTTGCCAAGAACGATTGGTTCAGAGATTTCGCCCTGTTTGAGGGAGAATGCAGTTTTGAGGAAGTTTTCGTTTGATGAAGCCGAAGAAAGTTCTTTAACATCAGAAGAAATTGAAGCAAAGAGTTCTGAGTTGTCATAGTTGAGAGGGAAGGCTGGAACTGAAACGTATTTACCTTCGCTGTCATCACAAGCTTTTTTGAATCCCTTTGTTGATGCATTGCTGATCATGCCTTTTGCAGATGTGATGTAGAAGTCTTCGATTTTTGAAGCTTCTTTTGATTCGATGTAACTGCGGACTGCAGCAAGTGTTGCTTTGTCAGAAAGGTCCGGAGCTGATTTTGCAAGGTTGCAGCGGAAGATTGAGTAACCTGTGTTTGTTTCGATTACGTCAGAAAGTTCATCAACGTTCAATGCAGAAATCTTTTCGATGTCGCCGGCATTTTTGAGGATGTCTTTAATCTGATATTCAAAATTTGAAGTTACGAGACCGTCGCTTCCTGAGTATGCTTTGTCAGAGTATTCACCGACAGCATCAGCAAAAGTGATTTCTTCGTTTTTGATTTTGTTGAGGACTGATTTTGCTTTTGCAGCTTCTTTTACAGTGATTACAGAAACATTGTATTTGTTGAACAAATCCTTGTTTTCGCCTGCAAATGTTTTAACTGCAGAGTCCGGATAGTCTTCTGTATTGAATACAGCCATGTCAAAGGCACGTTTTTCTCCGCCGACTTTAGCGAGGAATTCAGCTTCTGCTTCAGGAGCTTTAAGACCGTACATTTTCTGTCCGCCGACATTAACCTGAGAACCGAGAAGGTCTTCGCTGTAGCGGTTCCATGTCTGGCCGCGTTTAAGTTCTTTTTTGAGGTTTGCAATATCTTCTGGAGATACAGAATTGTAGATTTTTGATGAATAGTTGCCGTTTTCGTCAGCAAAGTACGGAACCATTGCGCGTGCAACAGCTTCTTCTGCCGGTTTCCAGCCTGCTTTGTCGATTGCCTGTTTGTAGGCAATTGCCTGTACAGCTGAATTAAAAGCATAGTTGTAAATGTAGAAATAATCAGAGTCTGTAAGGTTTGAACCCTGGTTGCGGTACATTTCTGTGTAGTTGTTTACAGCGTTTGCAAATTCTGTACCCTGTGCATATTCAATCTTTTTGTTTCCGTATTTACCAAAAACAAGAGCTTCGCCCTGTGCGCCCGGTGTAGCAGCCGGAATAAAAATAAAGGTGATTGCGGAAAAAATAAGAATGATTACAGATCCGACAAATAACAATGTTTTTCTCATAGTGAATGTGTCCTTCTTTTTAGTAATAATGGATATTATCCTTTATTAAATATAGTATTTGATTTTATCATCTAGCCTTGTTAACTGTCAACAAAGGAACGCGCCGGTTTGGGAGTGAAGTTAAAAAAATGAAAAAAAATATTAAATTTTGAAAAAATGCTATTGACCTAAAATCCATGCTTTGATAATATAACAACATCACGCGGGCATAGCGAAGCTGGTTATCGCGCTGGCCTGTCACGCCGGAGATCGCGGGTTCGAGCCCCGCTGCTCGCGTAAGCCCTCCTGATTTTAGGAGGGCATTTTTTTTTCGGGTATTAGCGCAGCTGGTAGCGCGCTACGTTCGGGACGTAGAGGCCGGCGGTTCGAATCCGCCATACCCGACTTTTTTTCACTTAATAAACTATCATCTCGTACCGGCCCATCGAGGTCCGGATTATATCAATCCTGCTTTCAGTGTCTTTTTCTATATATTTTTTCAGGCGCGAAATATACGAATAAACCGAATTGACGCTTTCCCTGGCTCGGGCTCTTGTTTTAAAGAGCGCCTTTGCAAGATCCATTAAGGTAAAGTCGCGTCTGCGGTTTTTGTACATGTATTCAAAAAGGCTGAACATGGAAGGCGGAATGCCTGTGCGTCGCCGGAACTGGTACAAATCAAGTTCGCGGCAGGGAGTGTTCTGGCGCAGGTCTTTGTAGGCGAGCGGAACCGGCGGTTGTAAAAGTGAAATGTGGGGGCGGATTTTTGAATCGCAGATAAGTGAATTCAAGCGGTTCAATAATTCGACTGTATCTGTTGAAAGGATGATGTTGTAGGCATTTTCGTTCTGCATGATCCACCAGGCAACCCGCTCTTCATCATCGGGCAGGGGATCGTTGTAAAAAATGACGGGAACGTTGTTGCCGGTTTGCTTTACAATGTCAAAGAAGTTTACCGAAGCGTTCCCTGCGTACGAAAAATCGCAGACAAGAAGATCGATTTTTTTTTCGGTTGAATGTAAATCGTTGTCTAAACCGAGCCAGTCATCCTGGATATAACCGTGGTAACCAAAATCATTGAGTCGGTTTATTATTACCCGACAGACACTTTTCTGCTCCGTTACAAAACAGACTCTCATACTTTTTGTATACTCCATTTAAATTATGAGGGAAATTTGTAACTGCTCTCCGTTTTCAATAATCGGAGCGAGTGAAATTTAAGAATAGTTCAATATTACTTAATTATGACTAAAATTCTGAAATTATATTTTAGAAATAGAGTTTTTGGAGAAAATCAGCCGTGTTGAATTCAAAAAGTGCTGCCTACATTTCCTTGTGCTGCATGCGCCAGTTGATGCTTCGCTGCAGGTAGTCAACGTATTCGGGGTTTTTGCAGACACTCTTTCCTTCGATGTCAGAAATCTTTGCCACATCCCCGCCATTGCAGGCTGTTGTCTTCATTACAATGTTGAGAGGCGGAACGTCTGTGTCGTTTGAAATATAAGTTCCGATGCCGAAGGCTACCTTTGCGCGGTCCTTAAAGTATGCGCGGATTTTGTCTGCTCGTTCAAAATCAAGGCTGTCGCTGAAAAGCAGAGTCTTTGTTTTTGCATCGATTCCCAGGCTTTCGTAGTGGGCAATTATTTTGTCGCCCCAGGCAAACGGGTCGCCTGAGTCGTGGCGCACACCGCTGAAGAGTGTGGCGTATGTAAGCTGGAAGTCGCGCAGAAAGCAGTCTGTTGTGATTGCGTCTGTCAGCGCGGTTCCGTTGAGAATTCCATATTCCTTAACCCAGGCATCGAGTGCGTACCAGTTGCTGTATGCGGGGTTGTGTTTGCGGTTTCCCTGGCCGACACACATAATCCATTCGTGGGCCATTGTTCCGACCGGTTTTACGCCGTATTTTTTTGCAAGGTAAACGTTTGATGTTCCTACAAAAACAGAATCCCTGTATCCCGGTTTCTGCTGTTTTTTAATCAGGGCTTTTACGGCTGCTTCCTGCATTGCGCCGCTCAGACGGCGGCGTACACCAAATTCTGAGAATGCGCCGATTTTGTAAGTTCCGTCAACGAGGCCCTGGATTTTTTTATCCAGACGGCGTTCAAACTGAACTTTCAGTTCCTCGTAGTCGTAATTTGTGCGGAAGTAAACTTCGTTTACAATTGCGAGGGTAGGGATTTCGTACATGCTGGTGTTGAGCCAGGTTCCCTTTGTTTCAATCGAAAGTCCGCAGCCTTCGCTGGTTTCTTTGATTTCAAAATCTTCGTAGCGCGGCTGCCAGATGCGCAGAAAGTCAATATATGAACCTTTGAGCCACTGAATTTTATGGAGGTATTCAAGTTCTTCTTCTGTGTAACGGAGTTTGCAGTATGCTTTAATCTGCTCACGGATTTCTTCTACAGTCTCGTGCGAAAAGTGAACATCCTTGTTTCTGCATTTGAATGTCCATGTCGTCTTGTACGACGGGAACTGGTGGTAAATGGCCTGTCCCATTGAATATTTGTAAAGGTCGTTTTCGAGAAGTGAATGAATCAGTTTTGGAAATTTCATATATTGCCTCTTTTTTATTCAGTTTAGAAAAGATATCTGTCTTAGTCAAACAGTAAACCGCGTTTTGTTCATTTTTGTGCCGCCTGTTTTGCCCTCGGTCTTTTATTGAATAAATACGTAAAGCGTGCAACAAGGTAACGGCCTGTAAAACGGCTTAAAAATGCAGTGAACTTCCATTTAGGTGCGTACAATACAATCCGTTTATTCCTGTATGCTTTTTTGATGCAGTGGGCTACTACTTTTTGGGGGTCCTTTCCGTGAAGAACTTCTTTTCGTGCCCCGTTTGATGCAACGTTTGCAAAGTTTGTGCTGACCGAACCCGGGCAGAGGGCAGTGACTGAGATGCCGCGTTCTTTAAGTTCTGCGGCGAGTGCGACAGAAAAACTTAAAACATAGGCCTTTGTTGCAGCGTAAACGGCAAAGTTTCCGAGGGGCATAAATGCCGCAAGGCTTGAAACATTTATTATTTTTGAGAGCGGCCCCATGTATTCAATTGCGTGTCCGCACAACCCCGTAAGGCTTGTACAGTTGAGTTCAATCATGGACAGCTGTTCATCAAGCGGTGTGTCAGAAAAAGGTCCGTAGGTGCCGAATCCCGCGTTGTTTACGAGACAGGTGATTGTAAAGTCTTCAGTTTTTTTAAATTCATCAAGAATTGAATTGAACTTGACCGCTCCAGCCGCCCCGGTCAAATCAACGGGAATGCATTTTACGGCAAGCGACGGTTTTTCTGTTTGAATCAGAGTTTTTACCGCCTGGAGCTTGTCTTCTGAGCGGGCCATAAGCCACAGTTCGTCATCGGCTGTGTTGAGTCTTTGTGAGAGCTGGAGGGCAAATTCCTTTCCGATTCCGCTTCCGGCTCCGGTTACAATCGTTAACTTTTTCATCAGATTTTCAGTTTATTCTCAAACGTCAAAAGGGTCAAATAATTCAATACATATTTTGCAATTCTTTGTTGTGCAAGTTTAAGAATGTGTATAAAATGACACTGCACATTTAAAGCATTGTGGAGGCGTGGAATGTCAGAAACAAGTATTAAAATCGACCACATCATTTATGAACTGCTTGAAGAAAAGAAGTTTGCAACTATAAAAGACATTCTCTCCACGATTAATGCCTCCGAAGTAATCGTACTTTTTGAACATATCGACAAAAAAGAAGTTCCTGTGATTTTCAGGCTCCTTCCAAAAGACACTGCCGCAGATGCCTTTATGGAAATGGACCACGACTTTCAGGAACTCCTTATCAAGAGTTTTTCTGACTCCGAACTTAAGGCCGTCCTCGATGAACTGTACGCAAACGATACTGCCGACATCATCGAAGAAATGCCTGCCAACGTTGTTGAACGAATTTTAAATCAGGTTGATCCTGCAATCAGAAAAGACATCAACCAGCTCCTGCAGTACCCGGAAAATTCTGCCGGTTCAATCATGACCACAGAATATGTTTCGCTCCGTCTCGGCATCACAGTCGGCGAAGCAATCAACCATATCCGCAATACCGGCATTAATAAAAAATCATTCTACGCATGCTACGTTACCAAGAATAGAAAACTCATTGGCCGTATTTCCGTAAAGGACCTCCTTCTTGCAAAGGATGACTCGGTAATAATCGATGATTTGATGAAGACAAATGTAATAAGCGTAAACACACTGGATGACAAGGAAGAGGTTGCAAAACTTCTTTCCCAGTACAATTACTATGCCCTGCCGGTCGTTGACCGTGACGGAAGAATGGTCGGTATCATCTCTTTTGACGACGCTCTCGATGTAATGGAAGACGAAGCAACAGAAGATATCGAAATCATGGGTGGTATGACCCCGTCAGAAAAGACATACCTGCGTTCTTCACCGCTTGACCTGTTCAAGCACCGTATCGGCTGGCTTTTGCTTTTGATGGTGTCAGCAACCTTTACCGGGCTCATCATTACAAACTTTGAAAACGCCCTCGCAGTTCAGGTGGTGCTCGCTGCCTTTATCCCGATGCTGATGGACACCGGCGGTAATTCGGGTTCGCAGTCATCTGTAACAATTATCCGTGCTCTTTCGCTCGGCGAAATTGAATTCCGCGATATTCCGAAGATTGTATTTAAAGAGTTTTTTACAGCATTTTTGTGCGGTCTTGTTCTTTCGTGCGCGTGCTTTACAAAACTTATGGTCATCGACAGAATTATCCTGGGCAACGAGTCGGTAACACTTCTGGTTGCACTCACTGTCTGCGTAACAATGTGGGCGACAGTTATCATCGCAAAACTTATCGGCTGTTCACTTCCTTTGTGTGCTAAAAAACTCGGCTTTGATCCTGCTGTAATGGCAAGTCCGTTTATTACAACAATCGTCGATGCGGTTTCGCTTCTTGTTTATTTTGGAATCGCAAAGGCGCTGTTGTTCTAAACTGTTATAAAAACTGTTAAATTCATTAAATCAATGTTATGTCTCTTTTGAATTTTCCAAATTGAATTATACTGTTTTCATATTAAGGGTGAAAACTTTTGGAGTTAAAAATACATGGGAGATCTTGAGCAGACTTATTCATCATTAAGGGAAGAAGTTGTAGAAAAAAACCTCTACTTTATGTGGAAGTTTTTCCCTTTTGTTTTACTTGTAGCTGCTATCATAGAAACCGTTCTTTTTTTTACCGTAAACGGCAGTGTAAACATTCAGAATGATCAGGTTTACCTTCTTAAAAAGTGGACGGCTTTTCACGCATTTTTTCCGACCGTACACGCTCTGATAGCCTACGTAGTCTTTTATTTTTTATTTTCCTGCTCACACGCAAGTTATCTTCAGAAAAAGATTTATTACCTTGCTTCGATTTATTTTGCGTTTACCGGTTATATTTTTGGTCATCCGGGCTTTAACTGCCTGGTTCTCCTTTACGTTGTTCCTGTTCTGATTTCTGCGGTTTTCAGCCGACGGGCAATCAGAATCACAAGTGCAATCTCAGGAGTTCTTGTTGCCTCTTACTGTATTTATCAGGGCGTAACAAGACATACAACTTATTACATTCCTCTTGGCGTAATTATTCTTTTTATCCAGGGATTGTGTTCCTTCCTTGCCATCGGAATGAACAACGTTTTTGATGAACTTTTCATGAAAAATGTTGCGGCAGTTAATTACTCGGACAATATAGACAACAGTCAGACTGTTGATAAACTTACAGGCGCCTGGGTTTACGAAAAACTTTACCGCGACATCAATACACTCGTATTCAAGTCGGTTGCCTTTATCGATCTTGATGACTTTAACCGTGTTAATGAAAAGTTCGGGGTAGAAATCGGCGACTGGATTTTGATTAACCTTGTAAAAAACCTTTCTTCACCTTTGATTCGTATTTACCGTTATGAAGGCGACAAGTTTGTAATTGCAAGCCTGATGACAGCAGAAAAACTTCTTGAATCTGTAAGCGAAGGAATTTCAAAATTCAAATCGGATACCGAGCAGAGAACCGGTGGAACGATGGTTACGGCTTCCTGCGGGATTACAGGTGCAAGTGCTTCTATCCGTGATGATATCAAAAAGGGAAAGAGCGTATTATTCCTTCTTAAAAAGACCGGAAAAGACAGAATTAAATTTTTTAAATAATCGGGCTATTTTATTGAATCGGCCTGTTCAACTCTTTTTATAAAAAAGTCCAGATTGGTTCCGATAAAAAGTGCTATGTAAACCGAAAGAACAACTCCGATAAAAATGCAGACAAATACCTGAATCGCAGGAATTGCATGTGCGGTTAAAATTGTCGCAAAAATCATGCACAGAACAAGAATGATTCCTGTTATCAACCACTGTTTCATTGATACTTTTTTTAACGAGTATTTTTCCGGGTAAACTTTCTGCATTATATCAAAAAGACTCAGACCTTCGTATGTTGAATAATCTTCGTGGCGTTTGGCAAGAATTCGTTCTGCCTTTGTCATCATTCTGATGTTTGTGCGGCATTCTTTACATGATAAAATGTGAAGGGTAACTTTGAAAGGAATGCGCTGGTTTTTATCAAGGGCAAAAAAAGTGTCCATGACGTTCTGACATGTATCGTTTTTCATTTGTACTCCCTGAGCTTTTCAAACAAAGTTCTTTTGGCACGGAAAATGTGGGACTTAATCGTATTTACCGGAATACCGGTTGTTTCGCTTATGTCCTCATAATTCATGCCGACAAAAAAATACATTTCAAGACATTGTCCGTATTGCTCCGGAAGTTCCCTGATTGCCTCCTGAACTGCCTGTCGTGTGGCGGCCTTGAGGTTTTCTTCTTCCGGATCGTCAATGTTTGAACAAATTTCTTCCTCATCAGAAAGATTTTCTACGTCTTTCCGTGTTTTTGCAGAGTCGATTGCCGTTGTAAAAGCGATTTTTGTAAGCCAGGTTGAAAACTTGCTTTGACCGTTAAATGTCGAAAGATTTTTAAAAACTTTTAAAAAAACTTCCTGAACAAAATCTTCTGTGTCCGCGTTGTTATGAAAAAATCTCATGCCAACGGCTTCTACACGCTTCTGGTACAAAGCCATCAGCGTTGCAAATGCCACCGAATTTCCGGCCAGGATTTCTTTTATCAGAAACCTGTCGCGTATAGACTCAAGATAGTTTTCTATCCTGGAAAGTCTATTTTTCATTCGGGAGCATTTTGTAGAATATAATGTTCATAATTCCAAGCACGAGTGGAATCAGACCGCCCAAAAGTCCCCATGAAATTGAATTCATCACGAAGAACATAAGGGTAAGCATTACACCCACGCCGGTCAGGCAGAGGCCCGAAAATAAGGCAAACAGCCTGAAGTTAAAATGCTTTACTTCGTAAGTTCCCTTGGAAATCTGCATTTTAATTTCGTGGTGACGCCATAAAAGTGCAAAAAAGATAAGTACTGCCGCAAATACAATTCCGATGATTGGAATCAAGGCAATTATTACCTGTGCAGCCGGACTGAATTGTTCCATAAAAAACCTCACAATTAAGATTTATTATACATTGTCTTTGTTGCGAATTTCTACCCGTCGGATTTTGCCGCTGATTGTCTTTGGAAGTTCCTTTACAAATTCCAGCTCGCGCGGATGTTTGTAAACTGCCGATCGCTCCTTTACAAAGGTTAACATCTCTATTCTAAGTTCTTCTGTAGGTTCATAGCCCTGAGCAAGAACAACTGTTGCTTTTACAGCCTGGCCGCGGTGCTTGTCCGGAATCCCTGTAACGGCACATTCAAGGCAGGCCGGGTGCTGCTGGAAGATGCTTTCTACTTCGAACGGACTTACGCGGTAGCCCGATGTTTTGATAAGGTCGTCATCGCGCCCGATAAACCAGTAGTAACCGTCTTCGTCAAAGTATGCGGTGTCACCTGTGTGGTAGATTCCGCCTTCAAAAGCCTTGTCTGTAAGTTCCTGGTCCTTGTAGTAGCCTGAGAATACTCCGACAGGTTTGCCTTCCTTAAAGTACAATACAATTGAACCAACTTCGCCCGCCTTGCATGGCTTTCCGTCAGCGTTGACAATGTCCATGTCGTAGCCCGGTCCCGGTTTTCCCATTGAACCGGGTTTTGGAGTCATGTCGGCAAAGTTTCCGGCAAGAAGTGTAGTTTCTGTCTGGCCGTATCCTTCGTACATGCGGATTCCGGTCATTTCGTAGAACTTGTTGTATACTTCAGGATTTAAAGCTTCGCCTGCCGTAACACAGTGTTTGAGGGAAGACAAATCGTAACTGTCAAGTTTTGAACGGATCAGATAGCGGTAAACAGTCGGCGGTGCACAGAAAGTTGTAATCCTGTAGTTCTGGATTTTCTGCAAAATCACATACGGCTTGAAAGACATCATGTCGTATACAAATACGGCCGAACCGCAGATCCACTGTCCATAGAGTTTTCCCCACATGGCTTTTGCCCAGCCGGTTTCTGCAATTGTAAGATGGAGGCCGTCGTCAACAACCTGCTGCCAGAATTTGGCTGTAGTTATGTGGCCGAGAGGATAAGCAAAGTTATGCTGTACCATCTTCGGATAACCTGAAGTTCCCGAAGTAAAGTAGCGGAGCATGATATCTGAGTTTTGTGTGTCTGCGTCGCCAGAAGGACGAGTAAAGCTCTCGCTTTGTTTTTCAAATTCTTTTGCAAAGTCAATCCAGCCTTCTTTTGGAGCGCCGACGCGTACAAGGTGTTTTACCGTCGGAGAGTCCGGCATTGCTTTTTCTACTTCTGCGCTTATGTTTTCTTCGTCAACACAGATAATCATTTTAATGTCAGCCGCGTTTGTGCGGTATTCGATGTCTTTTTTTACAAGCTGGTTTGTTGCAGGAACTGCAACTGCTCCGATTTTATGCATGGCAAGCAGAATCGGCCAGAATTCCCAGCGGCGGCGGAGAATAAGCATGATTGCGTCGCCTTTTTTGATTCCCATTGAAGTCAAAAAGTTTGCCGCCCTGTTTGTAAGAAGTGATATTTCCTTAAAGTTGAATCGTCTTTCTTCCTTGTCATCAATCCAGAGCATGGCAAGTTTTTCAGGGGCTTCTTTTGCGTATCTGTCTACGATGTCGTATGCGAAGTTGAAATTCTCAGGTACCTTTATTTTAAAATTCTTTTTGATGTCTTCATAACTTGAAAAATCGATGTCGTTCTGCAAATAGTCTTTTAAAAAGTTCATTGTAGTATCCTTTACATTAATTTTTTTTGTAAAAAGTATTTTTTAACGGCAGAAAATTTTTGCCTTTCATTAAATTAGACGAGGGCAAAATAAAAAAGGTTGCAAAAAAAATAAAAAAAAATTCATTTTTTTGGGGAATATAATTATATTTTAATAAATGACAGTATACGAAGAGCGCAGTTTTACTGATTCAAATACTCAGCAGAAGATTCAATATGTTTTATGCAGGAAGCATATTAAAAACATAATTCTCCGTGTTGCCCCAGGAGGAACGATTATGGTCTCTGCCCCGGTGTTTTCTCCTTTGTATAAAATCCAGAAGTTTATTTCTGAAAAAATTGAATTCATCAACCGCGCCCGCTCAAGCCTTGAGTCTAAAAAAGTAATCAGAACTGATAAGATGGATTCAAAAATGAAGGAAAAATGTACGGCCGTTTTTATGCCGCTTATCGACAGTGTTTACGGAGAGTTTACTGCGGCCGGGCTCAAAGTTCCGTACCCCGTGTTAAAAATCAGAAAGATGAAAAGCCGGTGGGGCTCATGCATTCCGTCCAAAAAACAAATCACGCTCAACATGAACCTGATTTATTTTGACGAAGGCTGCATCAGGCAGGTTATTGTTCATGAGTTCTGCCATTTTATTTACCTGAACCACTCAAAAGACTTTTACGCGCTTATGGAACGCTTTGAAAGCAATTTTAAAGTGTATCGTAAACGCCTGGAAAGTGTTATCCTTATATAGGCTGCGCCTGGTCAGACAGCCTGTCACGCCGGGCAAAGCCGGAACATCTTCTGGAGGTAGCATGAAAAAATTATTAACCGTCATTTTGGCAATCACGATGATTGGATCTGTTTCGTGTGCAAAGACCAATAAAAAAACAATTGAAAGCACTGAGCCGTCTTCGGCAAAAACTAAGGCAAGCAAGGCTCCTGATTTTAAATTGAAGCTTGTTGATAAAGAAAACGGCAGACAGGTAAGTCTGAAAGACTATGAAGGAAAAGCTCTGCTTTTGCATTTCTGGGCAACCTGGTGTCCGCCATGCCGCGCAGAACTTCCCGGCATGCAGGCTTTTTTTGAAAAACTTGAATCCCAGGGCGATTCTAAAAAACTTGAATTCCTGGCGGTTTGTGTTTCTGACACGGAAGACGAGCGTTCAGCCTTTATGAAAGAAAACAACTACACCTTTACCGGAGCACTTGATAAGAGCGGAATCGTTGCTGCAAGTTACGGTGTCCAGGGAATCCCGACTACTGTGCTTATCGGACCGGACGGCACAGTCCTCAAAACGAATGTCGGCATGATGAGCGAAGAACAGCTTGCTCAGTTTGTAAAAGGTTATGTCGAATAAAATTCACTTTTCCAGACTTTCTGTGGTTTTACTCATTGTCTCCTTTTGTCTCCTTGCTGCGGGCATTTTGCTCGGCGACAATCTGAATATCTTCAGAAAGGCAGTTTTTATCTGTATGGAGTGTGTGGGAATTGCTTAAGGCTTTTAAGAACTCAAATATTCGAAGAAAGTTAGTTCAATTTACCGCAATGCTTGTTTACAATGCTGACGTTAAACGCTGGTTTAGCGGCGGCATTTCTTCAAGCCCGCTCAAGCGGGGCTGCGTTCCGGGGCTCAACTGTTATTCCTGCCCCGGGGCGGTCGCTTCCTGTCCGCTCGGTTCATTGCAGAACACGATTGGAAACGGCAGGTTTCCGTTTTTTGTGACTGGCTTTTTGCTTTTGACAGGAACACTTTTTGGACGCATGGTGTGTTCGTTTTTGTGTCCGTTCGGTCTTGTCCAGGAACTTTTTTACAGAATTCCGCTTCCAAAACTTAAAAAGAGCCCGAAGACACTGCGTGTAACAAGAAAAATTTCTCTCCTTAAGTATTTTATCCTTGCCTTTATGTGCATTTTGATTCCGGTATATTTTTATTTTAAAAATGGAATTTCTTCGCCACTTTTCTGCAAGTGGTTTTGTCCTGCAGGAACTATTTTTGCAGGATGGCCTTTGACCGCGCTTAATGAATATTTACGCTCTGCGGCGGGACACATTTTTTTGTGGAAGAGTGCGGTTGCTGCAAGCTTTATCATATGGTCGGTTTTTATGTACAGGCCTTTCTGCCGCTTTTTCTGTCCGCTTGGTGCGATTTATTCATTCTTCAATAAAACTGCAATTTTCGGTATAAAAGTCGATAATAAAAAGTGTACTAATTGCAACGCCTGCACTAATTTTTGTAAAATGGACGTGTTAAAAATCAATGACCGTGAGTGCATCCGATGCGGTGAATGTATTGAACGTTGCAAATTTGGCGCAATAAAATAGGGGACCTTGATGAAAACGCTTCGTATTTCACTTTTTAAAAATCAAAAAATGAATTTGATATTACTGTCCGCTGTTGGTGTTTTCCTGCTTCTGATGGTTGTGGGCATTCAGTTTTTTATTATCGGCGCTCAAAAAGGGACTTTGAGAAAAATCAGAATCGCCCAGCACATTGCGCTTGATAATTATGTCCAGACGCTTCCGGTCGACGATAAAATCTCTCAGATTTTTCTCGTTAACGTTGAAGGAAACAGCAAATACATCCCGGTAGAGAAGACAGGCGCTTTGATTGGAAATCCGCGTGTAGGCGAGTCTCTGGTTCCGGGCGGAGTACTGCTTTTCAGTTATAATATTGCCAATTCAAAAGAGCAGGTAATTGAATTCATAAAATCCATCAAAGATTACTATTACATTCACAACAAGGTTCCGCCTTACATTGCCATTGACCAGGAAGGCGGCTATGTAAACCGTCTGCGTGGAATTACAGATATTCTTCCTTCGGCTAAACTTGTTGCAGCCGAATACACCCTTGAAGAAGCGTCTGCACTGTATGCAAATCAGGCAAAACAAATGGCTGAGCTTGGCTTTTCCCTGAATCTTGCTCCTGTTGCAGAAATCGAAACAAAATTTAATGAAGAGTTCCTGGATACACGCTCATTTGGAACTCTTGAACAGGTTACTGCCTACGGAAGTGTACAGATTCAACAGTTTAAGGCACAAAAAATCGGCTCTGCCATCAAGCATTTTCCTGGAAACACAAACCTTGACCCGCATAGTGGACTTCCGGAAATTTCTGTAAACAAAAACGAATTGAATTCAACCTATATTGAACCGTTCAAAAAACTTATGCCTTATGCGGACGCTGTTCTGATGAGCCACGCACGCATAAACGTAATTGACAGCCCTGACGCTGACAGCCAGACACCGGCCTGCCTTTCAGAATATTGGGTTAAACGCATTATCCGCGGTGAACTGGGCTTTGACGGTCTTGTAATCAGTGACGATATTTTTATGGGGGCACTGGTTAAAAACGGTTACGACATGAAAAAGGCCGCAATAAGCGCAATTAATGCAGGCGTTGATGTTATCATGATCAGCGAAAAGCTTTTTGGCGAAATTGCAAAAATTCTTCTTGAACAATGCGAGGCAAACCCGAATTTTGCAACAAAACTCGATCGTGCCTGCCGCCACGTAATTGAATACAAAATCAAAAACGGACTTCTCCGCTACGAGATGATAGGTAAAAATAAATTTGGTCCGATGTATGAACTTGTTCCTTTCCGGCCTGAGGAAAAAAAATGAAGCAGAAGGACCGTGCCAGAAAACTTACTGGGGAGCAGGGCTTTGAGCAGTATTATTCTGAGCTGTTCGGCGAACGCTGGCCTTTGTTAAAAAAAGCCCTTTTGGGAAAAGACAGTCCGCTTTCCTACGATGCAGGCGGAAAGGACAAATACTTTCTGGACTCTGCCTCAGTCCGTGCGGCTGCAAGCCTTCCTCTTTCCGGGGCAAAATCCATTCTTGATATGTGTGCAGCTCCGGGCGGAAAAACCGTTGTAATCGCATCCTGTATGGATAAGGATGCAGCCTTGCTTTCAAACGAACGCTCAGCCGACAGAAAAAAGCGTCTTGTAAACACGGTAAAAAACTGTCTTCCTCCTCAAATCGCTGAACGCGTAACCGTAATCGGTAAGGATGGGGCAACCCTGTGTCTGGCTCCATCAAACCGCTTTGACCGCATTCTGCTTGACGCTCCATGTTCTTCTGAGCGCCATGTTCTGCAGGATCCCAATTACCTCAAAGACTGGTCTCCTTCAAGAATCAAAACCCTTGCAGGTACACAGTGGGCGCTTCTTTCCAGCGCCTGGAGAATGCTCAACGAGGGCGGCTGTATGGTTTATTCAACCTGCGCGCTTAATCCTGACGAAAACGACAATGTAATTCAAAAACTCATAAAAAAGTTTGATGATGTAGAAGTGCTTACAAGTGAAGGGGATAATGAAGTCTCTTCAACTGGAGACGGACTTCCCGTTTCTGACGTGAGTGCGTTCTGCAATGCAGAGCTTCCGCTTGGCGAGCAGACACGTTTTGGACGTCACGTTCTGCCTGATGCAAGTGACGGGGCGGGTCCTTTATATTATTGTGTCCTGTCTAAAAAAAATCCAAATTCAATAGAAAATCTCTCTGAGTTATGTTATATTTAAAATAGCAAAGAGGTTTTTTTTATGAACAATACGTCTAAAGAACAGAAACTTCAAACTATTATCGAAATGGAGCGCATGCTCAGCGAAATCCAGGATATGGACGTTTTGCTCGAACGTATTCTGACAGAAGCCCGCGGTATTGTCCGCGCTGATGCCGGTTCAATTTATGTAGTAGAAGACAATAACTTAAAGATTAAATACGCTCAGAATGATACACAGCTTCGTAAGCTTGCTCCGGGAACAAAACTTCCTTATGTGGCATTTTCTTTCCCGATTACAGAAAAATCAGTTGCAGGTTACTGCGTTCTTTCCGGAAAAATCCTGAACATCAAAGACTGTTACAAACTTCCTAAAGAAGTTCCTTATTCATTCAATAAATCTACAGACGTAACAACAGGCTACCGCACAAAGTCCATGCTTAGCATACCTCTTAAAATGGCAAACGGACGAATCCTTGGTCTTCTTCAGATTATCAACGCTCAGGACGAACAGGGCGAAGTAATTGAATTTGACGAAGATGCAGAATTGTACATTACACACTTTGCTTCCAATGCTACACAGGCTCTTGAACACGCATATCTGACAGGTAACATGATTATGCGTATGCAGCGTATGGCTCAGTACCGTGACCCAAAAGAAACTTATCCCCACGTTGAACGTGTATCTTCTTTTGCCCTTGAAATTTATGACCGCTGGGCTGCAAACCATGGAATTTCAAATTATGAACAGCAGAAATTCCGTGACAACCTGAAGATTGCGGCCAAATGTCACGACTTTGGTAAAATCGGTGTATCGGATTTAATTCTCAAAAAGGAATATCCGCGTTTTACAGAAGAAGAACGCGATATCATGAAGGGACACACCTGTGTAGGTGCAATGCTCTTTACTGAACCTGAATCAGCCCTCGACGAAATGTGCCGTGACGTTTCACTGCGCCACCACGAATGGTGGGATGGCAGCGAACGCGGTTATCCTGGAAAAATCGACTATACAAAACTCATTCCCGGGGAGCCGGTTCCACGCGCCGAGCCTCTCAAACATGAAGAAATTCCACTTGCAGCACGTATTGTAGCACTTGCCGATGTATTTGACGCTTTGAGCCATAAACGTGTTTATAAGTCTGCCTGGTCAATTGAAGACTCATTCCAGGAAGTACAGAATCTTTCGGGTACTCAGTTTGACCCTGAAGTTGTAATGGCTTTTATGCAGGTTAAAGACCGCATCTGCGCTATCAACGCAATGTGGGAACTTTCAAGCGAGTAGGCTTTTATTCTTTTGCGGCGCTTCTGATTTGCGCCGCGTATTCATTCATCAATAACTGGCTTGTCTGTCTCTCAAAGGCTGCTGCAAACTTTTGCAGTTCTTTTTTGCCGTAGGTTTTTGAACCGCTTCCGCCGAGTCCGAGAGAGGCTAGTGTAAGGTTAAAATTGCGTTCGCTCATGCGTTCGCCGATGTTTTCTTTTGTAAAAACTGTTCCGCGGTCGTTCATTACAAAAATCTGCTTTTTAACGAGGCGGTCTGCAAAGGCAATGTCGCGTGTTACAACGATGTCCGTATCCCTGCAGTTTTCAAAAATATAATCGTCTGCCGCGCCGGCCTCTTTTGAACAGATTACCATTTTAAAAACATCAGATTCGTCCGGACATGGAATCTGGTGGTTTGCGACAAATACTACGTTCATTTTTTTTGATTTTGAATTATTCAGGATGCAGTTTCTTACCTGAAGCGGGCAGGAATCAGCGTCTACCCAGATTACAAATTTGCTCATTTTATATTTATTGCTTCGTCGAGTTTTCTGATCATGTCTTCGGCAAGTTTTTCGGCCTCTACTTCGGAGCCGATTGTCGAATTCTGTGTGATTTTGGCTGTCTTTGATTTTTCTTTGTAAAGTTCATCGCAAAGCATAATGCCCGCCATGATAGAAATCTGCATCTGGTTGTGCATCATTCCGTTTTCTTCGATTGCGTCTACGATTTTTTTATAATAACCCAATAATTTATTGAGGTATGCTTCGTCTTCTGAGGATTTTATTGAAAAGGAAGTTCCCAGCATATTAATTTGAAGTGTTCCCATAAAAAGACCTCAAATTAAAAAATATCGAATGTCGGCTGGCTTGAATCCGGTGCGCTTTCCTGAGGAGCAGGAGCTGATGGTGTTGGATTCATTGTGTCAAAAGTATTTACAGGTGCCTGAACTGGTTTTTCTTCAACTGGTGCTGCCGGAGCAGTCTGAGTAACCGGTGCACTCTGCTGTGGGGCAGGGCTTGCTGCCTGTGGAGAGTGATTTAACTGGCCTGGATTTGCGGCAGTTGAACCTGCCTGATGAATTGCATTTTCGACACTGTCAAGGCGCTCGAGCGCCTTGAGAATGCCTGCCTCGATCTTGCCCTGGTCTGACTGAAAATTAGAAAACTGCTCCGTTTTTGCTGAAAGTGCGTTTGTGAGCTCTGCGCATTTACTACGCAAAGCAGCATTTTCTGCATTAAGCTGTGCAATTTTTGCAACAGCGCTTTCTACTTTTTCTTCCAGAAGAAGGACCTGATCGAGAGAAATCATATTCTACCGCCTATTTGAGCGCTTTTTTAGCTACTTCAACAACAGCTTTGAAAGCTGCAGGGTCTTCGATAGCCATGTTTGAAAGTGCCTTGCGGTTAAGAGTTACACCGGCCTTGTTGAGACCGTCGATAAATCTTGAGTATGAAAGACCTTCGTCGCGTACTGCTGCGTTGATACGGCTGATCCACAACTGGCGGAAGTCGCCTTTGCGGTCACGGCGGTCAACGTATGCGTGACGGAGAGCTTTTGTTACAGCGTCTTTAGCTGCCTTGTAGTTTGTTCCGCGGCGTCCTGTAAAGCCACTTGCGAGCTTAAGGATCTTTGAGCGGCGGTTATTGCGTTTTGTACCATCTATTGCTCTAGACATTTTTTATCTCCTTAATTAGCCGTATGGAAGCTGCTGCTTGCGGATTCTTGCTGCTGAATCTTCAGAAAGAATTCCTGCACCACGGAGGTGCATCTTGCGTTTTGATGATTTCTTAGTCAAGATATGACGAAGATTCATTTTCTTGTACTTTACTTTACCTGTGCCTGTAAGTGTAAAACGTTTGGCAGAGGATTTTTTTGTCTTCATTTTAGGCATTTCTCTAACCTCATCCTATTTGGCTTTTGAGTTCAAAGTCATCGACATAAAACGGCCTTCCATAGCAGCCGGTTTTTCGATGGCATACGAACCTTCTCTAAGCCTTTTCTCTACTTCTTTCAGGACATCATAGCCGAGTTCGGTGTGTGCAAGTTCGCGTCCGCGGAAACGGATTGTAACTTTTACCTTATCTCCCTCGTCCAAAAATTCCTGAACATGTTTTGCCTTAGTATCAAGGTCGCCTGAACCAATCTTTGGCTGCATGCGGATTTCCTTAATCTTAAGGGCTTTCTGGTTCTTGCGGGAATCACGGAGTCTTTTTTCCTGCTCATACCTGTACTTTCCAAAGTCCATGATTTTACAAACCGGCGGATTTGCGTTTGGTGAGACTTCTACAAGGTCCAGATTTCTCTCTTTTGCTAATTCCAAGGCTTCCCGGGTAGCTACAATACCATTCCTTCCACCTTCATCATCAATCAAGCGAACCTCACGAACACGAATATGTTCGTTTATTCGTAAACCTTTTACGTCTGCCAACGTTCCTCCTTGTGTCTGAAAACACACTTTGATAAGTTCTAATAATATATCAAAAAATAATAAATGTTGTCTAGTCGAATTTTGTTCTATTACCGTGATTTAGGCTATTTTTTTTAGTGTTGAGGTTACCTTGAACAAGAATGCGAACTTTGTTATGTTTTTTCTATGTATTTATTTTTATTTGCCCTGATTCCCGTGGCAATGATTTACTACGGTTTTTCAATTTACTCTCTCGAAGGTTCATTCAATACTTTAAAAAATAAACTTTTTGTGTGTATTTACGGTCTTGTTTCTGCTGCCGTTATGTGCACGATCCTCGGCTTTTTTGTATTCTTCCCTGAATACACGGGAACAAATGCCGCCCTGCGTGCACTGTTCCGCTGGCTCCGTTATTTTTTTGTGCCGGCTCTTCTGTTTGTCCTTTATTTTTTCTGGTCAAACGACCTGATTTCTGAAAGAAAGACTTCCTTTTTGTTTTTTGCGCTTCCGTTTTACGCAGTCTGGCTTCCTTTCTGTGTGCTCTTCAGCCTGGAAAGTCCGACTTTCTTTACGATTTTTATTGAACCGTCACTCGTTCTTCTGATGCTGATTGTAGTTTCGGCCGATTTAAGAAGGCTTTTTGATTCAACAACGAAGGGGGATAAATATATTTTTGGAATTTTGATTTTTGCCGAATCTGTTGTTCCTGCCCTTATTTACAGCCTCTGGTATGCGGGCCTGTTTATCCTGGTCTGGGCTGTTCCGGCACTCTTGTACGCCGCCCTCTGTTTTTTACGGAGCGGCCTCAAGGCAAGCGCGCTTAATATTGCCGAAAAAATCCGCTCATAAAAAAGACTCAAAAAAAATCCGCTCATAAAAAAAGGCTGTCCTGTTGATATGTACCCATAATTCTGGACACATATTATGAATTAGGCAGAAAGAATGGATGCTTCCCTATATTTTGTTGGAGGCATCCATTTTGTTTTAACCTGTATTCGCTTATTGTTATAATAGTCTATATATTCTGCAACTGC
>JAILFZ010000129.1 GCA_024697295.1 Treponema sp. | reverse complement strand
ACGCGCATTGCCGAAAGTGCCGGAAAGATTACAAGGGCACTGATTAAGAGCGAGCCTACGAGATTCATGGCAAGCACGATGATTATTGCGATGATGATTGCAATTACAAGATTGTAAATTGAAGCGTGGGTTCCGATGGCCTGTGCAAAGTCCTGGTCAAAGGTTACCGCAAAGATTTTGTTGTAAAAAATAAAGAAAGCGATTATTACACAAATCGAAAGCACGGCGCACAAAATTACCTGGCTGCGTGTCAAAGTTAAAATCGATGTTGAACCGAATAGTGTTGTGCAGACATCGCCCGAAACATTTGCCGAAGCCGAAAATACATTCATCAGAAGATAGCCGAGAGCGAGTGAGGCAACGCTTATCATTGCGACAGCCGCATCTCCCTGAATTTTTGTGTTTTTTCCAGTGCGCAAAAGCATGATGGCAGCAATAACTGTCACCGGCAGAACTATGTACATATTGTTTGTAATTCCGGTAACTGCTGCAACTGCCATGGCTCCAAATGCTACATGGCTCAAACCGTCTCCGATAAAAGAAAAGCGTTTGAGTACGAGTGTTACGCCGAGGAGCGACGAACACAGGGCAATCAGGGTGCCGACGATAAATGCGTATCTGACAAAGCTAAAACTAAAGTAGTGGATTAATTGGTTTAACATACATTTTCCTTATCTGACCGGCGCAATCCGGACAATTTGTATAATGAACGAACTGATCACGCGTGCCATAAAAAAGGTCCTGCCCGATGTGGAGTACGTGTGTGGCGTATTTTAAAGCCGCCTCAATATCGTGACTGATCATTATTATTGTAATTCCGGTCGAGTGCAGGGTTTGAATCAAATCGTACATTTCTTCGGTTACCTGGGGATCAAGTCCTGTAACAGGTTCGTCGAGGAGGAGCATTTTCTGGGTTGCACAGAGGGCGCGCGCAAGAAGAACACGCTGCTGCTGTCCGCCGGAAAGTTCGCGGTAACAGCGGCCGGCAAGTCCGTAAATGCCCATTTTGACCATGTTCTGTTCGGCAAGCTGTTTTTCTTCCTTGTTGTACCATGGACGTCGTCCGCATCTGCTCTGACAGCCGCTTAAAACGATTTCGCGCACGGATGCCGGAAAGTCTTTTTGAACCATTGTCTGCTGCGGAAGATAGCCGATTTCATCAGGAAGGAGATCGTCGCCGGTCTCGATTGTGCCCGAAAGCGGTTTATTCAGGCGGAGGATTGTCTTCATCAAAGTGGACTTTCCTGAGCCGTTTTCGCCGATTATTGCCAGATAATCGCCCTTGTTTACTGAAAAACTGAGGCCTTTAATAATTTCTTTTGAATCATAACCCAATACAAGGTTTTTACAAGTTAATTGTGCCATTTTTCTATTGAAATGAATGCTCAATCAGAGCAAGGTTTGATGCCATCGTTCCAAGGTAGGTTTTACCGGAACGAGCCTGTTTTTGTGTAGTAGACTGCATTGAGTCCAGTTTTATGATTTTTGTACCCTTAAGGCCGCTGTTTTTAATTACGGTCTTTGCAAGTTTTGAATCCGAACTTTCTGTTACGTAAACGTTTTTTAAACTCAGTTCTTTTGCCTTGTTTGTCAAAAATGCCACAGTCTGAAAGCTTGCTTCTGTTTCTGCCGAGCATCCTGAGAATGCGGCATAGTACTCAAGGCCAAATTCATCGGCCATGTAGCGGAACGGAAATCTGTCGCAGACCAAAAGAGTTTTTTCCGGAAGTGAGCCGAGTTTTGTCTGGTACTGGTTTTTAACTTCTTCAATCTGTGCAATATAAGAAATCAGGTTGTCTGCGTACAGGGTCGAGTTTTCCAGATCAAGGATTTCAAGACATTCTGCAATTTTGCAGGAAGCAATCATTGCGTTGTTAAGAGAAAGCCAGACATGCTCGTCAAGCTCAATATCCCCAAGGTCTTCAATTTTGTCTTCCTGCATGCCTTCCACATGTTCTTCTTGAACAACATGTTCGGCAAGAAGGTTCATCAGATTGATTATGAGCATATTGGGGTTCTGCACGTTTTTTAAGGCGTCATCAACCCACGCATCAGACTCGCCGCCTACGTAAATAAAGAGGTCTGCAGTGCTGATTTTTATAATGTCTGCGGCGGTCGGCTGGTATGAGTGCAGGTCAGTTCCGTTTTTAATCAGTAATGAAAGATTTACAGACTCGCTGCCCTTTGCAATATTCTGAACCCAGTCGTATGCCGGAAAAATTGTTGCAACTACATTGAGTTTCTGATTTTTATCTTCTTTTTTGTGGCACGAAGTTCCAAGACAAAGTGCCCCCGCACTAAACAGAAAAAGTCCCAGAAGAACTGAAATCTGCCGGATAAGTTTTTTCATTTTATTCTCCATAAATAGCGTCGGAAAGCTTATTTGCATTCCTTGCAAAGCCCGTAAATTACTGTTTCGCTTTTGTTGAGTTCAAACCCTTCGTTACCGTCCAGCATTTGTGACAGGCGGTCTGCATCTTTACCTTCCATGTGATAGATTTTTCCGCACTTTGTACACGACAGATGGATGTGGTTGCGGCAGCATTGTGTGTCGTAAAACTGGTAAAATGCTTCTCTGCTGCCGTTTTTGGCAACTCTTTTGATTTTTTGTGCGCTTTCAAGCTGGGCAAGGTTTCTGTAGACTGCACTGCGACTTATGTTTTTGTCGGCAAGGCTTTGAGCAATCTGCCTTGCACTAAAAACTGTGTCGGGATTGGTCTGTAAGAATGTGAGCAGAATATTCCTTTGCTCTGTTGAATAAGTCAAAACTACGCCTTAATTTGCGAATCAGTCGCGAATTGATTTTGACATATTCAACTTAAAAGGTCAAGGTTAGGCGTTTTGGTCCATCCACTTCTGAATGCCGGCGGCAACGTCAGGATCGATATCGTGTTCTATGCGGCAGGCATTTTCTTCTGCCTGATCTTCGCTCAAACCGGTTATTTTTACAAGAAATTTTGTTAATAGTTTATGGCGTCCGTAAATATCTTCTGCCTTTTCGCGGCCCTTTTCTGTTAGTTTAATTGTGTTTCCAAGATTGAATTGAATATAGCCGTCTTTTTCCAAAAGTCCCATCGCGCGGCTTACACTTGGGCGACTTACATTTAATTTGTGCGCTACATCAACCGAGCGTACAAATCCGTTTTCCTGTTCAAGGCGCAGGATTGCTTCAAGATAGTCTTCTCCTGATTCGTACATTGGGTCCCCCTTCCCTGTATGTTAGCACAATCTAACCAATGTTGTACAGACTGCTTTTATCGCAAATCGCCGGCAACATCAAAGCATCGGTCACCGATTTTTTCGATCTGACGGATAATGTCCATATAGTAAAGTTCGGCGCGGACATCGGCTCCGTTTTCAAGACGCTTGCGGGCAATCTTACGAAGTTCGGCGCGTTCGTTGTCAATCTGCTGTTCAAGTTCAGAAGCAAATTCAAATTCTTCAGGTGTAAGTTTCTGGATTTTTGTAACGTTTTTGTGAATAAAGTACAAAAGCTGGCGTGCAAGTTCAAAATAAGGAATAAGGCGGTTAAAGTCTTCTTTTTTGAATACAACCTGTTTTTCAAGAGCCTTTTTAATCTGGATTGAAATGCTCAGACAGCAGTCCGACATGCTTTCCATTTCGCCTGTAATGCGCATCATGAGCTGAACATTGTCCTTTGCTTCGTCCGACAGGTGGAGATGCTGACACTTAACCAGGTAAGCCGTCAGAATTTCCTGCATCTGGTCGCAGTAGTCTTCAAGTTCAACAATTTTTGGATGGCGCTCGGTGATAAAGGTATCGTCAAAGTTTGCAAGACCAGCCTGAAGTTCATCAAACATTTCAACAACATTTTCTGAAAATACGGTGATTTCTTTCTGCGCTCTGAATACACAACCGTCCGGAGACTCGACAGCAAGACGTTCATTCCATTCAAGATGGTATTTTGGCGAAACTTCTTTGACATCGTCCCGGATAAACTTTCTTGTAAGGGCTGCAATATGATTTGTAAACGGAAGGAATACAATTGTTCCCATCACCTTGAATGCTGTATTGAGCATGGCAATGTGGAAAATCATGTTTTCTTCAACCCGGCCCGGAGTAATCATATCAACAAAGGCAAGGAAAGGTTTAAAGATAAGAAGTGCAATAACAACGGTTGCACAGTTAAATCCAAAATGAATCAGGGCAGTTCTGCGCGCGTCGGCATTTGACCCCCAGGCTGCCATTACAGCGTCCACGGTTGAACCGATTGATGAACCGATAATCATTGCCGCACCAAATTCCCAGGTGATTACATGGTTGTAACCCATTGTAATTACGATGGCCGACATAGCCGACGACGAGTGAATCATCGCAGTAAAAAAGACACCGATTAAAACGGCAATGATGAGTGACAGAAGGCCATAGTTCTGAATTGAACCGATTGCTTCTGCCATGTGCGGACTGAATTCAAAAGCCTTGCTTAGCCAGCCGAGCCCGATGAACAAAAGTCCAAAGCCCATGATTGCCTGGCCAAGACCTTCTTTATGTATTTTTTTAAGGATTGTAAAAAGATATCCGAGGCCAAAAAGTGGGATGGCAAATGCCTCGATTTTAAAGTTGAACCCGAATAAAGCAACTATCCAGGCTGTGATGGTAGTTCCGATGTTGGCACCAAAGATAACACCGGCAGATTGTTCAAGAGTAACAAGCCCTGCATTTACAAAGCTTACAAGCATAACCGTGGTGGCCCCGGACGATTGAATCAGCATCGTTAAAAGACACCCGGTTATCAGCCCCGCAATGCGGTTGCCCGTCATAAACGCCAGAGCTTTTTGAAGCCGCTGCCCGGCGCTTTTTTGAATTCCGTCGCTCATTAGCTTCATTCCGTATAAAAGGAAACACAAGCTACCTGCGAAATTAAATATTTTTCCTATCATAATTAAAGTTATTATAGACGAAAAGCAGGTTTTAAATAAATAGAATTAGAGGAATTTTGTAAGAATTCTCTTTTTATAACGAAATCAACGTGCTTCCTGTCGTTTTGTTTTTTTCGTACTGCTCTTCCATCTTTTTGACAAAGTCATCTCCCCAATACTCGCACAGCATGTCCCGTGCGGCGGGACGGAGTTCCGGGAGTACGAGATGATTTAAATCCATGATAAGTGTATAAAGATAGCCGTGTGTTGTTTTTGCAATTTCAACCAGGTATTTTTCCAGTTCCGGATTTTGTTTGAACTCAGTCTGTAAAACCGTAAAAACACCTGCCGCAGCACACCTGACCTTCCATTTATCAAGATTATCGATTGTCCTCCCGGCAGA
>JAILFZ010000084.1 GCA_024697295.1 Treponema sp. | reverse complement strand
CTCCAGCGCAAATCAGAATCTGATTCTTATTTAAAGGCCGGAGTCGGATATATTATCAACAACGACTTTCTTGCAGACGACAATACAAGTTCAAAATCGGACAGCGTTGAAGGCACTTTGAGCTGGAACTGGGGCGGATTGACCGCAAGTGCGGGTGTGGGCCTTCCGACTGGCTCCTCGATTGCAGGTGATAATTCAACCGACAAAACCTTTAACCCGTATTACACTTTGAGCCTCGCAATCAATCCGGGCGAATTCCTGGTGAGCAAAAACGACAAAGAACAGGACAGAATAGATTCAAAAATCGAAGACATTGCCCTCAAAAGCGCACAGGACGACTGGGAAACAGAAATCCTGGAACGCACAAATGAATACCACGACTTGAAGTGGGCTCAAAACTCCTACGCCGAAGAATACAAACTCTACACCCAGCTCGAAAGCGACATGAAAAAATGGCTTGCCCAGGGAATCGTAACCGAAAGCGATTACCTCGACGCGATGAACAACAAAGAAAAAGCCAGACTGAATATCATGATTAATTCAATCGAACAGATAATTTACAACAACGAAGTTAAACTGCTTTTTACCGCAGATTCTTCTAAAAAAGGAGAAAACTAAGATGAAGGAATTCAGAGCGAAAGAATTTTTTAATAAAATTCCAAAAAAGGGACGGATTGCAATTTACTGTGCGCTTGCCCTGATTGTCTGCCTTGTTATTATTGTTGCGGCAAAGAAAATCGTTTCTTCTGCAGCAAAGACTGACATGACCGTGTACACAGTCAAAAAAGAAGTTTACGAAAACGTAATTGAAATTGCCGGAACTGTCAGTGCAGCAAAATCACAGACCCTTCAGTCTCTCAACGACGGAACTGTTGTGGGCGTATACAAAAAAGAAGGCGACAGCGTTAAAAAGGGCGATCTCATCGTTCAGCTTGATGACACGGAGCAGCTGTATAACCTTGCAAACCTTGATTATGAAATCAGTGTTGCCCGCCAGAATCAGACTTCCGGCAAAATCAAGCTTATGGAAACACAGCGCAATTCACTTTTAAGAAAGGTTGAAGACCGTAAAATCGTTGCGACATTTGACGGAATTATCGCTGATCTGGATGTTGACCCCGGCGATTATCTTGAAGCCAAGGACAGCATAGGAACTCTGGTTGATACAAGTTATCTTACCGCTGATGTTGAAGTGGCAGAAACTGACGTGAGCAAGCTTAAGGAAGGCCAGAAGGTTGAATTTACATTTCCTGCCTACGACAAACCTGTTGAAGGCTACCTGGTTTCTTACCCTGCAATCGGCGAAGTTACAAGCCGCGGTGCGACGGTTGTAAACGCAAAGGTCCGCATTGACAATGTTCCGGAGGGCATTTTGCCAAACTTCAGTTTTACCGGAAAAATTCAGATTACTGACAGCGAAAATAAGCTTGTGGTTGAACGCTACGCTATCGGCCACGAACAGGGAAAAGCCTTTGTAGAAAAAATTGAAAGGAACGGAAAGCTTACCAAAATCGAAGTTGAAGTTGAACCATACACTCTGGATTATGTAAACATTATCAGTGGACTTGAAGGCGGCGAGCGTCTTAAGGCCCAGTCGTCGGCTTCAAAAAGCGGCAGAATGAGAACTTCTCTGAAAGGTAAAACCCAGAAGAATAAGAATAACAGCGGATCTGGCGGCGCACCTATGGGCATGCCGCCAATGTAAGCGGGGGTTAGTATGAGCGAACCCGTAATTTTGATGGAAAACGTGACAAAGGTTTATTCGATGGGGGAGGAGCAGGTTCATGCGCTTCGCGGAGTAAACTTTGCCATTTACCAGGGAGAATTTGTTTCGATAATGGGACCGTCTGGTTCCGGCAAATCGACCTGTATGAATATGATTGGCTGTCTGGACAGACCGTCCGGCGGCATTGTAAAAATCGGCGGCAAAGAAACCGCCCTTATGAGCGAGGGCGAACTTGCCATTCTGCGCAACAAGACAATCGGTTTTGTTTTTCAGCAGTATCATCTTCTGCCGACAATGACAGTTCTGGAAAATACTATGGTTCCGCTGCGCTATCAGGGAATTGAACGCTCACTCAGAAAGGATATGGCTCTGGATGCGCTCGAAAAAGTCGGACTTTCCGACCGCGTAAACCACCTTCCAAACGAGCTTTCAGGCGGACAAAAGCAGCGTGTGGCAATTGCGCGTGCGACGGTTACAAAACCGTCAATCATCCTTGCCGACGAACCGACCGGCGCCCTCGACAGCGCAACAGGGCACTCGGTTCTGGATTTGTTTGGCCGGATTAATTTGACGGGGACAACGATTGTAATTGTTACCCACGATCCTGGAATCGGTGCGAGCACAAAAAGATGCATAAAGATTTTTGACGGCCAGATTAAGGAAGATATAAAAAATCAGAATACCGGACGGGGAGGGCGTTAAAAATGCTGGAAGATTTTATTGATGCAATCAGAAACTTTTCGCGCTCAAAGACCCGGACCGTTTTGTCACTTCTGGGTGTAATCATCGGTGTTGCAAGCGTAATCATAATTACGAGCATGGGCTCATCTTCAACAAAGCAGATTGAAGACACTTTCGGTTCAAGCGGGCTCGATATAGTAAGTGTTTCTTCCGGCTATATGCGGAAAAAACGCGACGCTTCAACCCTGGTTTTTGACGAAACCTTCCGTCAGGAACTTTTTGACAACATCAGAAATGTAAAAAAAGTCTGGTACAAAAACAATGCAAGTTTTACGGTAAGTTACGGTGACACAAGCGTTACTTCAAATGCGACTGCAATTGAACCGGGCTACCTCGAAATGTACGGTCTTTCCCTCGACTATGGTGAATTCTTTACGGTGACTGACGAAGTTATCGGTTCACAAAAAATGATTATCGGAAGCGAAGTTGCGGCCTCGCTCTTTCCGGACGGAGACGCGGTTGGAAAGACTGTTCTTGTGGTAACGAGCAAGGTTCCTTTTTCGTTTAGAATCGCAGGTGTCTTAAAAGAACAGACCAGCGGAATGGAAAGTTCGACAACCGGCATTTATATCCCGCGGGGGTTTTATTCAAAAAAGGTAAAGCCAAATCCTGACGCAAGTACGATTATGGTTCAGGCGACATCGACCGACGCGTGTACACAGATGGTAACCGACATTACAGACTGGACGACAGAAAAGGCCGGCTCTGAAGGAAGCGTCAGCGTTCAGTCAATGCAGACCATGATTGACCAGATGTCTTCGATTATGAAAACCCTTTCCCTGATGCTCAGCGGAATCGCGGCAATTTCTCTTCTTGTAGGCGGCATCGGAATTATGAATATCATGATTGTAACCGTAACCGAACGCAAACAGGAAATCGGTATCAGAAAGGCACTTGGAGCAAGTCCGATGGCAATCTGCCGCCAGTTTCTTGTGGAAAGTGCAAGCATTACGCTTTTTGGCGGCGTCATCGGAATAATTCTGGGAATCTTTTTAGCACTCGCAGTTGAATATGTGCGCGGTCAGCCGTATACAATTCAATTTGGGGCATGTATTATCGCCTTTGTCTTTTCTGTCTTTGTGGGCGTTTTCTTCGGATTGAGCCCGGCCATTCGTGCAAGCAAGCTGGATCCGGTAGAAGCGCTCGCAGGCTAGACTTATTTTGCAAACAGCGTTTTTATCATTTCCTTGATGTTGCTGATTTTAACGGAACCGTTTTCAGATTCCGGGGCTAAAACTTTTGTAAAACCGAGTTCAACCGCGGTCTTGATGCGCTGTTTGAGGCGGTAAACTGGCCGGATTTCGCCCGCGAGACTAAGCTCGCCGGTTACAACAGTTGTTCCGTCAATCGCAATGTCTGTGCGGGCAGAGTAAAGGGCTGCGGCCAGGGCTGCGTCAATTGAACTTTCTGTAAGTTTGATTCCGCCGGCAACGTTTATGTACAAATCCTGATCACTGAAGCAGAGGCCGGTCCGCTTTTCCAGAACGGCTGCAACACGGGCAACGCGCGCACTGTCTACTTTGTCTGAGTAAACGCGGCTTGTATTTGCCTTGGCCGGAACCGTGAGAGCCTGGATTTCTACGATAAAAGTCCTGCTTCCTTCAAAGACAGCGGCGTTGGCAATGCCTGCGGGTGTGGGTCCGATCCGTTTTGTGATGAACATTGCGCTCGGGTCGGTTACGCATTCAAGGCCTGTGTCTGTCATGGCAAAAATGCCGAGTTCATCAATGCTTCCGAAACGGTTTTTTTGTGAACGGAGAAACCTGATTTCGTCATCATTGCGTTCAAAGGAAATTACGGTATCGACCATGTGTTCAAGACTCTTTGGGCCTGCAATCGTGCCTTCTTTTGTAACATGGGCGCTCATCATCAAAACACTGTCCCTTTCTTTTACCCAGCCGATCAGTTCGTTGGCGCAGTATTTGAGCTGGTTTACAGTGCCCGGAACAAGTCCTGCTTCAAGTGAATAAGTTGTCTGGATTGAGTCGACGATTACAAAAACAGGCGAAAGTGAATTCAGTGCGTCTTTGATGTCTTCGAGCCGCATGGTGCACAGGATTTCGATGCCCTTTGTGTTGACCTTCATGCGGTCGGCGCGCGATTTAATCTGTCCGGCAGACTCTTCGCCAGATATGTAGAGAACTTTTCCTTCCGGTACAGTTTTTGCTATGCCTGCGGCGATTTGAATCATAAGCGTACTTTTTCCGATTCCCGGTTCACCGCCGATGAGAATGGCACTTCGTTTCATTGCACCGCCACCGACTACGCGGTCAAATTCCTTTATGCCGGTGCAGAAGCGGCTGTTTTGCTGGGCGCTGACCGACTCCAGTGGCACAGGGCGTACGATTTGAGCGGCAGTGTTTCCAAAAGCAGCCGCACTTGAATTAGGATCTGAGACGCATTCTTCAAAAGAGTTCCACGCTCCACACTCTGGACAGCGGCCGAGCCAGGTTGGCTGCGTATAGGAACATTCCGTGCACTTAAAAATTATAGAATTTTTCTTTTTAGCCATTTTTTCTCCAATTCCGATGTCGGAAAAAACAATAAATTATGCTTTTTTACATCAAACCACTTGAACTTTATTTTGGTTTGAGTATACTTATAAACAGCTTGTAAAAAAGCTGATAAACTCTCTCCGATGTCCAGTTAGCTGGACGGCAGGCATTTTTGAAAGCGTTGCTTTTAAAAATGCCTGTTTTTTTGTCTTATTATGATTTCTCTAAAGTTCAAATATTCAATTCAAATTGTTAAAACTTACTGATTGATTATGGTTCCGGCTTTTACGCTCTTTGTAATCCAGGTGTTGCCGCCGATGGTTGCACCTTTTCCGATGACGGTTTCGCCGCCAAGAATCGTAGCGTTTGCGTAAATGGTAACATCGTCTTCTATTGTAGGATGTCTTTTTTTATTCTGCAGGGTTTTTTTGACGCTTAAGGCACCGAGAGTAACGCCCTGATAGATTTTTACGTTCTTTCCGATGACCGTAGTTTCTCCGATTACGACACCGGTTCCGTGGTCGATAAAAAAGCTTTCGCCGATTTCTGCACCCGGATGAATGTCAATTCCGGTCTTGCCGTGGATGTATTCTGTCATGATGCGCGGAATTACAGGAACTCCCTTCTGGTGCAAAAAGTGTGCAAGGCGGTAAACAACGATGGCTTCAAGCCCGGGGTAAGAAACGATGACTTCTTCGTCGCTTTTTGCTGCCGGGTCACCGTTAAAGGCTGCCACAGTATCCAGTCTGATTATGCGGCGAAGATCCGGCATTGCTTCGATAAGGGCGAGGGAGGTTTGTTCGGCAAGGGCAAAGCAATGTGATTTTTTGACATCGCCTTTATCCGGTTCATTCGAATTGCATTCAACTGTGTAAATAAGGGCTTTTTGAATTTCGCGGGTAAGGATGGTTATAATTCGATTTACGCGCTGTCCTGTGATGTAGCGGAGATTATTTGAATCGATATCTTCGGCGTTGCGGTAACCAGGAAAAACAAGGCACTGAAGGTCATGCAAAACCTGAACTACGTTTTCGCGGTTAGGAAAACTTGTGAGTCCGGCTTTGTTGATTCCGCCAAACTGTTCGTATGAATCTAGAATGTTGTCGATAAGTTTATCCATGTTCATCGGTGCCTCTGAATATTGAAGAATATGATTTAAAATAGCATAATTCCATATGATTGTCATTATGAAAAAAAATCGAATTCTCGTCGATTTTTCTATTGACCAAAAAATCGTATTTGTTTAAAGTGTTAGGACACATCATTGTGAACTGCTCTTGTAGCTCAGTTGGTAGAGCACAGCATTGGTAGTGCTGAGGTCAGCGGTCCGATTCCGCTCGGGAGCTCTGCCAAAACTAATTTTAGGTGTTTAGGAGTATTAAAATGGGAAGCAAGAAAAAGACTGCGATTGATATCATTGCCCTTCAGTGTACAGAATGCAAACGCAAGAATTACACAACAACAAAAAACCGCAAGAATATTACAGGAAAACTCGAAAAGAATAAGTACTGTCCATTCTGCCGTAAAGAAGTGCTTCATAAAGAAACAAAAGCTAAATAATTTTAGCGCAAATCAGATATTTGGATGCCGCTTTTTGGCGGTATCTTGATATATTTTTTTAGGTCGGTAGTTCAGTTGGTAGAGCATCGGTCTCCAAAACCGAGTGTCGCGAGTTCGAGTCTTGCCCGGCCTGTTATTAAAAATTCTATTTTTAGAGGAAAGTTATGGGAAAAGCAACTAATTTTATCAAAGAATGCGGTGCAGAACTTCGTAAAGTAGTTTGGCCATCACGCGAAGATGTTATTTCTTCTGTAAAAGTTGTAATCGTTTCAACAATAATTATTGCAGTGATTCTCGGTGCTCTCGATATTCTGTTCTCTGCAGGAATGAGCCTCCTTTTCCCTGCTGCTTAATAGGATTAATCAATGTCTAAGAACTGGTATATTGTTCACACTTACACAGGTTATGAAAATAAAATCGAACGCACCATCCGTATGATGCTCGATGCAGGTGATCTCGATACAAATATCATCACTAATGTAAAAGTGCCTGTTGAAGAAGTTGTAGAAATCAAAGACGGTAAAAAACGCTCGCGCAAAAATAAATTCCTTCCGGGCTACATTATGCTCGAAATGGATCTTCCTGACCTCGGCTGGAAAGACGTTTGTGCTGCCGTACGCAGAATTCAGGGTGTTACAGGTTTTGTAGGAACTAATCCTTCTGTAAAACCGCGTCCGATTTCCAACGAAGAAGCCCTTAACCTTCTCCAGAAATCAGGCGAAATCAAAGGCGAAAAGAACGTTCGCATCAAGCAGTCTTACGCTGTCGGTGATCAGGTTAAAATCACAGACGGTCCATTTGCCACATTCAGCGGTTCGGTTGAAGAAGTTGACGCTGCCAAGGGCAAGCTGCGCGTAACTGTTCAGATTTTTGGACGTTCAACTCCTGTAGAAGTCGACCTTCTCCAGGTAGAAAAATTAGTTTGATAGAATCAGCTCTGTTTCTTGGCAGAGCTTTTCCTATATTTATGATGCAATGTCTTGCATCGTAAATATACAGCCCGCTGGTTAGCGCGGTCTGTATATTTCAATAGTCAGAGACTTTGAAAAAGCTGAAGTTTTTCAAAGTTCCTATACTTGGAAGAAATACATATCCGTTGGATAAAGGTATTTCGCTAGTGGCGCGGATGTCTTGTACACCGCAGCCCGATACCAATTAAAGGGAGCTAAAAAATGGCTACAAAAAAGGTTACAGCTGTCATTAAATTGCAGTGTCCAGCAGGAGCAGCAACTCCGGCCCCACCTATCGGACCAGCTCTCGGACCTCATGGTGTATCTGCACCAATGTTCGTTCAGCAGTTTAACGACAGAACCAAGACAATGGAAAAGGGACTTATCATCCCTGTCATTATCACTGTTTATCAGGACAAGTCTTTCACATTCATCCTTAAGACACCTCCTGCTGCCGTTCTTATTAAGAAGGCACTCGGTTTACCAAAAGCATCTGGTAACCCACTTCGCGACAAGGTTGGCAAACTTACTCAGGCTCAGCTTACAGAAATTGCTACAACAAAAATGCCTGACATCAATGCCAATGACATTGAAGCAGCAAAGAAAATCATCGCCGGTACTGCACGCAGTATGGGTGTAGAAGTGGAGGCTGAATAATGAAACACGGAAAGAAATATTCTGAAGCCCTCAAAAAATACGATGCTCAGAAACACTACGCTGTTGCTGAAGCTTGTAAAATCGTAAAAGACATTAACTTTGTTAAATTCGATGCAACTGTAGAACTTCACGTTGCTCTCCGCCTCGGAAAGAGCCAGACTGTTCGTGATACTCTCGTGTTCCCACACCAGTTCACTGCAGAAAAGAAAGTTCTCGTATTCTGTACTGAAGACCGCGCTAAAGAAGCCCTCGATGCAGGTGCCGCATACGCTGGTTCAACTGAATACATCGATAAAGTAAAGGGTGGTTGGCTCGATTTTGATATCGCAGTTGCTACTCCTGACATGATGAAGGATGTTGGTCGTCTCGGTATGGTTCTTGGTCGTAAAGGTCTTATGCCTAACCCAAAAACAGGTACTGTAACAAATGACCTCGCAGGCGCAATCGCAGAACTTAAAAAAGGTCGTACTGAATTCCGCGCTGATAAGGAAGGCATTATTCACATCGCTGTAGGTAAAGTATCTATGGATTCTGACAAAGTTGCAGAAAACGTTAATACTCTTCTTACAGAACTTGACCGCAAAAAGCCAGCTGATGCAAAGGCAGACTTTGTTCGCTCTGTTTCAGTAAGCTCTTCAATGGGCCCTGGCGTTTGGGTAGACTTCAAGGAGGAGGCATAATCTATGGCTATTATGGCAAAAAAACTCCAGCCTGCTAAAACTCAGGCTATCGAAGAAACAAAGAAAGTATTTTCTGAATACAACGACTTCATCTTCGCTGAATACCGTGGTCTTACAGTAGAACAGATTACTGCTCTCCGCGACAAGCTCCGCGAAAAGGAAGCTCCGCTCAAGGTTGTAAAAAACAACTTTGCACGTGTTGCTTTCGAAGAAATGAAGATCGACAATGTAGCAGATTATCTTAAAGGACCAACTGCCGTTGTTATGTCTAAAGAAGACAGCAACGAAGCTGCAAAAATCCTTTTTGACTTTGCAAAAGATGCACCTAACCTTGTTGTAAAAGGTGGTTATATCAACAATGAAGTATTCGATGCTGCAAAAATCGAGGCCTTCTCAAAGGTTCCTGGAAAGAAACAGCTTATCGCTATGCTCATGTCTACAATCAACGGTCCGGTTCAGAAACTCGCCGCTACATTGCAGGCTTATGTGGATAAAAAATCAGCAGAAGGCGCTAACTAAGCAAATTCTACTGAAGCAGGTTCAGGCTTCATAGCTGTCGACTGTCCCTGCAACAAATAAAATTGCAGGCTAACCGGTACAGTTTGTTCCGGCTGCAAACAAAATTAGTCTGACAAAATGTCGGACATGCCAATTTAGGAGAAGATAATATGGCAGCAATTACACAGGATCAGATCCTTGACGCAATCGCAAACATGTCAGTTCTTGAAGCTTCAGAACTCGTAAAAGCAATGGAAGAAAAATTCGGAGTTACAGCAGCAGTTGCAGTAGCAGCAGCTCCTGGAGCAGCAGCTGGTGGAGCAGCAGCAGAAGAACAGACTGAATTCACTGTTACTCTCGATAGCTTCGATGCAGCTAAAAAGATTGCAGTTATCAAGGCAGTTAAAGAACTCCTCGGTCTCGGTCTTGGCGAGGCTAAAGCTCTCGTTGAAGGTGCACCAAAAGAACTCAAAGCTGGTGTTTCTAAAGCAGAAGCTGATGAACTCATCAAGAAAGTTGAAGAAGCCGGCGGTAAAGCTTCTAAAAAATAAGCTTAATGAAATTGGAAAAGCCGCTTGAACAGGCGGTTTTTCAATTCAACCTTATTTAGGGTTTATTACAAACCCTAAAACCGGCGAAGTCAAGGCTTTAAGCGTATGCGTGCCTTGACTCGACGTATTAAATGCTTACGGGTAAAGGTCAAATGTTACCCGTAGGCTTTATCTGTTTATAAGGCAGATATCTAAAATTTAAAAATAACTGATCAAAACGCCGGATTTTCGGCAAAAAAGCTTTTTTTTATTGTGCTGTGGACACATTTTGTATGTTATGCAGGGTGTGTATCATGTAGCAATCTAAAAAGGCAATGCTTTCTTCAGGGGGAATTGATGTTCGCTAAAAGTAGAGTCATCAATCGTCAGTATTTCGGAAAAGACATCCAGAACTTCATGGAAATTCCGAGTCTTATCGACATTCAGTTGTCGTCTTACGAAAGTTTTCTTCAAAAAGAAAAATTGGATAACAATGAACCATTGGAAAACAAGGGGCTTCAGGAAGTATTTACTTCAACTTTCCCTATCGTTAGTCCTGATGGCAACATGTCTTTGGAGTATGAATTCTATCAGCTCGAAGAAGACAACATTAAATTTTCTGAGCTTGAATGCAAACAGAAGGGATTGACCTATTCTGTGCCTCTCAAGGCAAGAATCAACCTTAATTTTAAGGACTCAGGTGCAATTCTGCAGAAAGATATATACATGGGTGATATTCCGCTCATGACTGATCGTGGAACTTTTGTTATCAACGGTGCAGAACGCGTTGTAGTTTCACAGATCCACCGTTCGCCTGGTGTAATCTTCAATCACGAAAAAGGCGTTTACTCAAGCCGTATCATTCCTTATCACGGATCTTGGCTTGAATTTGAAATCGACCAGAAAAAAGAACTTATCTACGCAAAAATCGACCGCAAAAAGAAGGTTTTAGGAACTATCTTCCTCCGCGCACTCGGTTATTCAACACGTGAAGAGATTATCCGCTGCTTCTACAAAACAGAAAATGTAAAAGTAGACACAAAGAATAAAGATTCTCTTGTTGACCGCGTTCTTGCAAGCGCTGTAAAAATCAAAGATGAAAACGGCGAAGAAAAAGTTCTCTTCCGCGCAGGTGAAAAACTTCACCCGCATGAGGTTGATGACCTTATTACTCAGAACGTTAAAGAAATCTGTGTAATTCTCTTCGATGCACGCAAGCGCAAGGGAGACAAAGAAGAATTCAACCCGTCCCTCGACAGCCAGATTATCATCAACTGTTTCGAACGTGAAGACATGAAATACACAAAGGAAGGTGCTCTTAACGAAGAACCGACTCTGGAAGACGCATTGTCTGCCGTATTTACTGTCCTAAAGCCTGGTGAGCCAATGGCTGCAGAAGTAGCTAGAAACGAACTTGAAGGTATGTTCTTCAACATCCGTCACTACGACCTCGGTCGTGTTGGTCGTTACAAGCTCAACAAAAAATTTGAAAACTACTCAGACCCTGTTGATACACTCACTCTCGTAAAGAGCGATATCATCAACACAATGCGTCACCTGATCAAGGTTTACATCGGAAACGAACTCCTCGATGATATCGACCACCTCGGTAACCGTCGTATCCGTTCTGTTGGCGAACTTATGACTAACTCGCTCAAGACCGCTTTCAGCCGCATGGAACGCATTGCAAAAGAAAGAATGAGCCTCAAAGAAACTGAAACGATGAAGCCTCAGGATTTGATTTCTATCAAGCCTATCGTTGCTTCGATTAAAGAATTCTTCGGTTCATCACAGCTTTCTCAGTTCATGGATCAGGTTAACCCTCTTTCTGAACTTACTCATAAACGTCGTCTTAACGCTCTCGGTCCTGGCGGTCTTTCCCGTGAACGTGCCGGATTTGAAGTTCGTGATGTACACTATACTCACTACGGACGAATGTGCCCTATCGAAACTCCTGAAGGTCCGAACATTGGTTTGATCGTTTCTCTGGCTATCTACACTCGTGTTAACGACTATGGATTCCTTGAAACACCGTACCGCAAGGTTGTAGACGGTAAGGCCACAGACCAGGTTGAATACCTCTCTGCTATTGATGAAGACAAGTACTACATCGGTCAGGTTGCTGAAGGCATGAAGAAGGACGGTTCCTTCCCGACTGATATGGTAAGCTGCCGTCACCAGGGTGACTACACAACACGCAGCGTAAAAGACATCCAGTATATGGACGTTTCTCCTCGTCAGGTAATTTCGGTTTCTGCTTCTCTCGTTCCTTTCCTTGAACACGATGACGCTAACCGTGCTTTGATGGGTTGTAACATGCAGCGCCAGGGCGTTCCTCTGCTCTTCCCTGAACCACCTTATGTTGGTACAGGTATGGAAGGTAAGGCCGCTTATGATTCAGGCGTTCTCATTAAAGCTAAACATGACGGTGAAGTTGTTTGGGTAGAAAGCAACCTCATCAAAGTTAAAGTTGACGGTTCTGACAAAATTGATGAATATCCGCTTCTCAAATACCAGAGAACCAATAACGATACATGTAACCACCAGAGACCAACTGTTGAAATCGGCGAAAAGGTTAAGAAAGGCGATGTTCTCGCTGACGGACCTGCAACATTCAATGGTGAACTTTCTCTCGGACGCAATCTTCTCGTTGGATTCGTACCTTGGAACGGATACAACTACGAAGACGCTGTTCTTATCAGCCGCCGCGTAGTTAAGGAAGACATGTATACTTCTATCCACATCAAGGAATTCTCAACCGAAATCCGCGAAACAAAACTCGGACCGGAAAAGATTACCCGCGATGTACCAAACACATCTGAAAAGATGCTCAACAACCTCGACTCGGAAGGTATCATCCGTATCGGTGCTAAAGTTCGCTCGGGAGACATCCTTGTTGGTAAGGTAACTCCTAAGTCTGAAACAGAAACTACACCGGAATTCAAACTCTTGAATTCAATCTTCGGTGAAAAGGCAAAAGAAGTTCGCGACAACTCTCTGCGCGTTCCGCACGGTGTAGAAGGTGTTGTACTTGATGTACAGCGTCTCAAGAGAACTGCCGGTGATGACCTTAATCCTGGTGTTGATGAACAGGTTAAAGTTCTTATTGCAAATAAACGTAAGCTCTGCGAAGGCGATAAAATGGCCGGACGCCACGGAAACAAGGGTGTCGTAGCACGTATTCTCCCGGAAGAAGACATGCCATACCTGGCAGACGGTACTCCACTTGATGTTTGTCTTAACCCGCTTGGTGTACCTTCCCGCATGAACATCGGTCAGATCATGGAATCTGAACTTGGTATTGCAGGCCGCTACCTTAATCAGTACTTCGAATCCCCTGCATTCCAGACTCCTTCACAGGAACAGATTGCAGAAAAACTCCAGGAAGCAGGACTTAGCCCTGACTGTAAACAGATTGTACGCGACGGCCGCACAGGTGAACCTTTCGTTAACCCAATCTTTGTCGGAGTTATTTACTTCCTTAAACTGCACCACCTTGTTGATGACAAGATGCACGCCCGTTCAACAGGTCCTTACTCTCTCGTAACTCAGCAGCCACTCGGTGGTAAAGCTCAGTTCGGTGGTCAGCGTCTTGGAGAAATGGAAGTTTGGGCTCTTGAAGCATATGGTGCTGCAAATACCCTTCAGGAAATGATGACTATCAAATCCGATGATATGAATGGACGTTCAAAGATTTACGAATCTATCGTAAAGGGTGATCCGGCTGCTCCGGCAGGTGTTCCAGAATCATTCAACGTAATGGTACAGGAACTTCGTGGTCTTGCTTTGGACTTTACAATTTATGACGCAAAGGGCAAACGTATTGCTCTTACCGAACGTGACCAGGAACTGATTGAAAAACAGAGCTCAGGTTTCGACAAGGAGAATGAAGATGCGTGATATTCAGGATTTTGATTCAATAAAAATTAAACTTGCCAGCCCGGATGACATCCGCAGCTGGTCTTACGGCGAAGTTAAAAAGCCGGAAACAATTAACTATCGTACTCTCCGCCCTGAGAAAGACGGTCTTTTCTGCGAACGCATTTTCGGTACTACAAAGGAATGGGAATGTTACTGCGGTAAATTCAAGTCTATCCGTTACAAGGGTGTAATCTGTGACCGTTGTGGTGTTGAAGTTACTCACTTCAAGGTTCGCCGTGAACGTACAGGACATATTGAACTTGCAGCTCCTGTAAGCCACATCTGGTACTACAAATCAGTTCCGAGCCGCATGGGTCTTTTGCTTGATATGCAGGTTGCCCAGCTCCGCTCTGTTTTGTACTACGAAAAATACATCGTTCTCGATGCAGGTGACACTGAACTTAAGAAAGGTCAACTTCTTTCTGAAGAAGAATACATGGAAGATGTTGAACGCTATGGTCAGTCATTTACTGCAGGTATGGGTGCCGAAGCTATCAAAACCATGCTCGAAAACCTCAACCTCGACGAACTCGCTGCTGAATTGCGCGACAAAATGCGCGAAAAGGGAGCAAAGAGTGACAAACGCCTTCTCAAACGCATCAGCATCGTAGAAGACTTCCGCTCTTCAGGCAACAAGGCATCATGGATGGTTCTTGATGTAATTCCAGTTATTCCGCCTGATTTACGCCCTATGGTACAGCTCGATGGCGGACGTTTTGCTACATCTGACCTTAACGACCTTTACCGCCGCGTAATCAACCGCAATAATCGTCTTCAGAGACTTAAGCAGCTTTCTGCTCCGGAAATCATTATCCGTAACGAAAAACGCATGCTCCAGGAAGCTGTTGACGCATTGTTCGACAACTCTAAACGCAAGCGATCTGTAAAGGGTGCTTCAAACCGCCCTCTCAAATCAATCAGCGATATGCTCAAAGGTAAACAGGGACGATTCCGCCAGAACCTTCTCGGTAAGCGTGTTGACTACTCTGGACGTTCGGTAATCGTAGTTGGACCGGAACTCAAACTCTGGCAGTGCGGTCTCCCTACAAAAATGGCTCTTGAACTGTTCAAGCCGTTTATCATGAAAAAACTCGTTGATAAAGAAGTTGTATTCAATATCAAAAAGGCTAAGACTCTTGTTGAACAGGAATCACCTGAAGTATTTGCCATCCTTGACGAAGTAGTCCGCGAACATCCGGTTATGCTTAACCGTGCTCCGACCCTCCACCGTCTTGGTATCCAGGCTTTTGAACCTGTACTTGTTGAAGGTAAAGCCCTTAAACTTCACCCTCTCGCATGTAAAGCTTTCAACGCCGACTTCGATGGTGACCAGATGGCTATCCACGTTCCTCTTACTCAGGCAGCTCAGATGGAATGCTGGACATTGATGCTCTCAGCCCGCAACCTTCTTGACCCTGCCAACGGTAACACAATCGTTTATCCGTCACAGGACATGGTATTGGGTATCTACTATATGACTTCTGTCAAGCCAAACGCCAAGGGAACAAACAAACGTTTCTCAAGCGATGACGAAGCAGTTATGGCTGCTGAAGACGGCTTTATTGAATGGCAGGCAGAAATCAAAGTTCCGGCTCCAAAGGATTCATTCGTTGACGGTGCTTTCAAAGCCGGTGATGTAATCAAAACAACTGCAGGCCGCATCCGCTTTAATGCAGAAATGCCGGAAGGCGTTGGATTTGTAAACGAACGTATGGGTGATAAAGATCTTCGCAAGATGATCGAAAAAGTATTCCATACCAAGGGAGCATGGCTCACAATCCAGATGCTCGACGCAATCAAGGCTTGTGGTTACAAAAACGCAACATTCTTTGGTGCAACTCTTTCTATGGAAGATATCATCATTCCGGAAGAGAAAAAGCCAATGGTTGATAAAGCAAACAAAGAAGTTGAAGAAATCGTTGGTCAGTACTCTCGTGGTGTTATCACACAGGACGAACGCTATAACAAGGTAACTGATATCTGGGCCCGTACCAATGACAAGCTTACAGAAATCATGTACGAAAACCTCAAGAAGGATAAGGACGGATTCAATACTATCTATATGATGGCTGATTCTGGTGCCCGCGGTTCTAAAAAGCAGATCTCTCAGCTTGCCGCAATGCGTGGTTTGATGGCTAAGCCTAACGGCGACATCATTGAACTCCCGGTTAAGTCAAACTTCCGTGAAGGTCTTTCGGTTATCGAATACTTCATTTCTTCAAACGGTGCCCGCAAGGGTCTTACCGATACCGCTCTTAAGACAGCCGACGCCGGTTACATGACCCGTCGTCTTGTTGATGTTGCACAGGATGTCGTTGTAAACGAAGAAGACTGTGGCACTATCAACGGTATCGATTATACAGCCATTAAAAACGGTGACGAAATCATTACTCCTCTTTCAAAGAGAATTGCAGGTCACTTTACAATTGAACGTGTAATTCACCCGGTAACAGGTGAACTCATTTGTGATGCCAACGACTACATCACTGACGAACTTGCAAAGAAAATCGAAGACGCCGGTGTTGAAAAAGTTAAGCTCCGAACTGTACTTACCTGTGAAGCTGAACACGGTGTTTGTGTTAAGTGTTACGGTAAAAACCTCGCACGCAATAAACTCGTTGAAATCGGTGAAGCTGTAGGTGTTATCGCCGCTCAGTCAATCGGTCAGCCGGGTACACAGCTTACAATGCGTACATTCCACGTTGGTGGTACTGCTTCCAAGGAAACTGAAGACAACAAGATTGTTCTCAAATACGACGTACTTGTTGGAGACATCAATGGTACACACGTTGTAAACAGCGACGACAGCTGGCTCTTTACCCGTAAAGGTACAATGATTACAACCCGTCTTATCGATTCATGCAAACTTGAAAACGGTGACAAGGCTGTAGTTCAGGACGGTAGCCGTGTACTTAAGGGAACTGTACTTGTTGAACGCAAGCGCGGTGACTTTGTAGCAAAAGAAAACGGACGCATCCTCGTTCTTAACGGAACTCTTTACCTTGCAGGTAACGAACAGAAGGTAGAAATTGCCAACGGTTCTACAGTTCAGGTTAAGGCAGGCGACATTGTTAAGGCCGGAGATGTAATCGGTACATTCGATCCATTCTCTGAACCAATTATTGCCGAAGTAAGCGGATACGTTCACTTTGAAGATATTATTCCTGGCGCAACCCTCGAAGAAGTTATCGATACAAACTCTGGTAAAACAGAACGTTACATCACTGACCTCCACATGGATCAGAAACAGCCTCGTATCCTTATTACTGATGAAGCTGGTAACGAAGCAGCATCTTACTTCCTCCCTGCAGGCGCTATCCTTCAGGTAGAAGATAAACAGTCTGTTGAAGCAGGTAACATCCTTGCCAAGATGCCTGTTGCTGCTGCCAAGACAAACGATATTACAGGTGGTCTTCCACGTGTATCTGAACTCTTCGAAGCTCGTAAACCAAAGAATCCTTGTGTTCTTTCACAGATTTCCGGAACTGTTAAGTTCAAGGGAGTTACAAAAGGTAAACGTACAATCGTAGTAGAAGACGAATACGGCAAGTCTTTTGAACACCAGATTCCAATGACACAGCGTCTCCTCGTTCGCGACGGTGACCATGTTCTGGCAGGTGAACAGCTTTGTGACGGTGCAGCAAGTGCACACGACATCCTTGCAATCCTCGGTGAAAACGCTCTCCAGGAATACCTGATGAACGAAATCCAGGGAGTTTACTCTGCACAGGGTGTAGCAATTGACGACAAACACATTGGTGTTATCGTTCGCCAGATGCTCCGCAAGGTAGAAGTTGTTTCCGTTGGTGATACAAAATACATCTTCGGTGACCAGGTAGATAAATACCAGTTCCATGCAGAAAACAAACGCGTTATCGCAGAAGGCGGTCAGCCGGCTGTTGCACGCCCGATGTTCCAGGGTATTACAAAGGCAGCTTTGGCTACAGACTCATTCATTTCTGCATCTTCATTCCAGGAAACAACCCGTGTTCTTACAAACGCAGCTATTGCCGGTGATGAAGATCACTTGCGCGGTTTGAAAGAAAACGTAATTATCGGACACATGATTCCAGCCGGAACAGGTATCCGCAACTACAGAAACGTTAAACTCTTTGACGGTTCTGATAATGACCTCGACATCCAGATGGAAGAAGCTCTCGCTCGTCTTAAGGCAGAAGAGAAGCCGGAAACCCAGATGGAAGAGTCTACTGTAGAATCTGTAGCTGACGAGGACTAATTTCCTTGAAATTCGGTGAATTCAATGTGAATTCACCGAATTTTCATTATGAGTTCTTGACTGTATTGTTTAGAATTCGTTATTATTGAATTCCCTAAACTTTAGGGTTGTTTTGTTTATTCTGTCCGGGGTGCTGACCGGCATGTAAATAGGAGAATAGGCCGATGCCTACAATAAATCAATTAATTCGTAAAGGTAGACAGACTTTGGCAAATACGACTAAAGCTCCCGCACTTGAGTCTTGCCCACAGAAACGTGGCGTTTGCACACGTGTTATGACTGTTACACCTAAAAAACCGAACTCAGCTCTCCGTAAGGTAGCCCGTGTTCGCTTGTCAAATGGAATTGAAGTTACTGCATACATTCCTGGTATTGGACATAACTTGCAGGAACACTCAGTTGTTCTTATCCGCGGTGGACGTGTAAAGGACCTTCCTGGTGTACGTTACCACATTATTCGCGGTACAAAAGATACTCTTGGAGTTGAAGGACGTAAACGTGCCCGCTCTAAGTACGGTGCTAAGAAGCCTAAGGCATAAGGATTAAAGGAGGATTACTATGGGAAGACATAAGAAATCGGTAAACCGTCCTGTTATGCCAGATGCAAAATACAACAGCCCGGTTGTTACAAAATTCGTCAGCAGAATGATGCTCGACGGTAAAAAAGAAACATGTACCAAGATTATCTATGAAGCTATGGATAAACTTAAGGCAAAAACAAATCAGGATCCACTTGAAGTATTCAACAAGGCTCTTGATAACGTTAAACCTATGGTAGAAGTAAAGTCACGCCGCGTTGGTGGTGCTACTTACCAGGTACCTATCGAAATCAGAGATTCACGCCGTGAAGCTCTTGCAATGCGCTGGATTATCACAGCTGCACGCAGCCGCTCAGGTCACGGTATGGCAGACACATTGGCATCAGAACTTTATGATGCATTCAACAATACAGGTTCTGCATACAAGAAGAAGGAAGATACACACAAGATGGCAGAAGCAAACAAAGCATTTGCTCACTACCGCTGGTAGTTTCAGACTTCTTTATAAAGACCGCCTTTTACCGGGGCGGTCTTTTTTATTGAGGATTATGCCAAATTCTAAATGCGATGATGCAGTACTCCAGGTGAGAGTATGGCTTGACCCGAAGTATTTTGAAAATTTATTAAAATTCAATTTTTAGCTATTGAATTTATTTTCTAAAAAATGTATAAATAAAGAACGCGCCTAAATGGGCTTATTGTCGGTATTTAGGTTGGGTTCTTTGAATTGTTCAGACAGACTTCAATTATTAAGTCTGATATTTACCGTAAAGTTAACTGCAAAACGGTTTTCAGGTAGATATGGCCCTGGCGCAAAGGTCTGGGTTTCTGTTGCAGGCAATCTTCTTGCCCTGCATGATAATTCTGAATGCCAGACCAGTTGTTGAGATTTTATTTTGATGATGATAGGTGGTTTCGGAAATGTACCTTGAATTATATAAGGTACAGTTAAAAGCTGCTTTTTCTAACATCAATAATAAATAAATTAGTGTGTATGCGAATGTGACCTTTTCTGTGTGAAAAAGTCCCGTTCTGGCTTAAAGTGCAACACATATATTTTTAAAAGCCGAACGAAAAAAGAGTTTCGGCAAAGGAGAAACACATGGCTAAGGAGAAGTTCGTCAGAACTAAACCTCACATGAACGTTGGTACTATCGGTCACGTTGACCATGGTAAGACAACTTTGTCTGCTGCTATCACTTCATACTGTGCTAAAAAGTATGGTGATAAAGTTCTTAAGTATGATGAAATTGATAACGCTCCAGAAGAGAAAGAGCGTGGTATTACTATCAATACTCGTCACTTGGAATATCAGTCAGACAAACGCCACTACGCACACATCGACTGTCCAGGACACGCTGACTATGTAAAGAACATGATTACTGGTGCCGCTCAGATGGACGGTGCTATTCTTGTAATCGCAGCTACTGATGGTGTTATGGCTCAGACAAAAGAACACCTTTTGCTTGCTCGTCAGGTAGGTGTACCAAAGATCATCGTATTCTTGAACAAAGTTGACCAGCTCGACGGTGATGAAGAAATGTTGATGCTCGTAGAAGAAGACGTTAAAGATACAATCCAGAAATACGGCTTCTCTGCTGACACACCAATCATCAAGGGATCTGCTTTCAAAGCTCTCCAGGACGGCGCTTCTGCTGATGATACAAAATGTATCGAAGAACTCCTTACTGCAATGGACACATGGTTCGATGATCCAGTTCGCGATGATCAGAAACCATTCTTGATGCCAATCGAAGACATCTTCACAATCTCTGGTCGTGGTACTGTAGTAACAGGACGTATCGAACGTGGTGTAATCAATATGAACGATCCAGTAGAAATCGTTGGTATCCGCCCTACCGCTTCTTCAACTGTAACTGGTATCGAAATGTTCCAGAAAACTCTTGATCAGGGTCAGGCTGGTGATAACGTTGGTATCCTCCTCCGTGGTGTTGAAAAGAAAGATGTTGTTCGTGGTCAGGTTCTTTCAGCTCCTGGTTCAATCCACCCACACACAAAATTCGAAGCTCAGATCTACGTTCTTTCTAAGGAAGAAGGTGGACGCCACAGCCCATTCTTTACAGGTTATCGCCCACAGTTCTACTTCAGAACTACAGATATCACAGGTACTGTAGAACTCGAAGCTGGTACAGACATGGTTAAACCAGGCGACAACGTTAAGATTATTGGTGAACTTATTCACCCAATCGCTATGGACGAAGGTCTTAAACTTGCTATCCGTGAAGGCGGTCGTACAATCGCTTCTGGACAGGTTACAAAGATTATCGAATAGTTTTAATCGTAAATTGCAGGGATGCGGTGAAAAGCCGCATCTCTGTTATTGGAGAATATAATGGCTAACGGAAAAATTCGTGTCAGACTTCGTGCATTTGATGTAGAGCTGATCGATCAGAGCGCAAAAGCCATCGTACAGACAGTACAGAAAGCTGGAGCTAAGGTTTCAGGACCAGTTCCACTTCCTACAAGAATCAATAAGGTAACAGTTCTTCGTTCACCACACGTTAACAAAAAGTCTCGTGAACAGTTTGAAATGAGAACTCACAAACGTCTTATTGACATCTTGAATCCAACAGCAGATGTTATGGATTCTTTGATGAAACTTGAATTGCCTGCCGGTGTAGACGTAGAAATTAAACAGTAAGGATTTTAGGTTGCGTCGCAACTAAAACTTACTGAAAAAAACGGTAACGGTCCCTTGGATCAGGGATGGCGGCCGATGAAGAAGAAAACGGGCGTTTTCTTCTTATAGGAGAAATATCAGAATGAAAGGTCTGATTGCAAAAAAAGTAGGAATGACACAGGTATTCGACGACAACGGCGAGCTGACACCAGTAACCGTGATCCATGTAGAACCGAATACAGTTGTTGCTACAAAAACAAAGGAAGCTAACGGCTACGATGCTGTTGTTCTTGGCATCGAAGATGTTAAAGAATCAAAAGTTAACAAAGCTTACAAAGGTCAGTTTCCTGAAAATGTTTCACCGAAACGTCATTTGAAAGAATTTAGAGAATTCGAAAAAGAAGTAAAAATCGGTGATCAGATTGGTCTTGAGTTGTTTGAATCAACATCTTATCTCGATGTTACAGCAACCTCAAAAGGTAAGGGATTCCAGGGTGTTATGAAACGCTGGGGCTTCCATGGTGGACGTGCAACTCACGGTTCAAAATTTCATCGTGAACCAGGTGGAACAGGAAACTGTACTACACCGGGACACAGTGTAAAAAATATTAAGTTGCCTGGCCGCATGGGCTTTGAACGTGTAACTGTTCAGAACCTCAAAATCGTTAAGATTGATCCTGAACTTAAGGTTATTATGGTACGTGGAGCAGTTCCAGGAGTTAAAGACTGCACACTTATAATCAAGTCCGCAGTAAAGAAATAATCCGGAGGAAATGAGAAATGGATAAGAAAGTTTTTTCAACCGATGGTAAAGAACTGCGCACTATTACGCTTGATGATAGCATTTTCGGACTTCCAGTAAATGAAGATGTTATTTATTATGCCATCAATAACGAATTAGCAAATAAACGTGTTGGAACAGCATGTACAAAGACTCGTTCTGAAGTACACGGATCTAACGCAAAACCGTACAAGCAGAAGGGCACAGGACATGCTCGTCGTGGTGATAAAAAGTCTCCAATCAATGTTGGCGGCGGTACAATTTTTGGACCAAAACCACGCGACTTCAGCTATGCACTTCCTAAAAAGGTAAAACGCCTTGCAATGAAATCAATCCTGAGCCTTCAGGCACAGAGCGACAGACTTACTGTTGTTGAAGATTTCACTGTTGAAAGCGGAAAAACAAAAGACTTGGTAAAAATCCTTAACAACTTTGCTAAGGACGAACGCACAGTCATCATTCTTAAAGATAACGATGCAAAAATTAAACAGGCTGGACGCAATATCCACAATGTTTACTTCTTGTCATACAACCGCCTTCGTGCACATGACCTCTTCTACGGAAGAAAAGTTATCATGCTCGAATCAGCAGCTAAAAATCTTTCAGAATTCTATAAAGAAGAGGAGGCTAAATAATGACAAGTTTGAATGATGTTCTTATTGAGCCAGTACTGTCAGAAAAAGCAACTGCTTTGCGTGAAGAAGGAAAATATGTATTCAAAGTACAGCCTTCAGCAAGCAAAACACAGATTAAAGAAGCAGTATCAAAACTCTTCGGAGTTACAGTTGTTAAAATCACAACTGTAAATGTTCTCGGCAAAGAAAAACGTCTCCGTGGTAAACCAGGAAAGACAGCCGACTGGAAAAAAGCAATCGTTAGAGTTGCTCCAGGTGAAACAATTAAGGTATTCGAAGGCGTATAAGCCTTCGTAAATTAAGGGGAACCAGATGGCTCTTAAAGTTTTTAAACCATATACAGCAGGTACACGTACCCGTATTGATTTGGTAAGAGAAGAACTGACAACCGATAAACCCGAAAAAAGTCTGGTATCAGGTCTTAAATCAAACGGTGGTCGCGGTGCTGGTGGACGTATTTCTGTACGTCATCAGGGCGGCGGACACAAAAGAAAGTATCGCGTAATTGATTTCAAGCGCAATAAGCACGGTATTCCTGGAACTGTTCGTTCAATCGAATATGATCCAAACCGCAGTGCTAACATCGCTTTGATCTATTATGCAGACGGCGAAAAACGCTATATTATCGCTCCAAAAGGTCTTGTAGTCGGACAGAAAATCATGTCTGGCGAAAATGCAGCTCCAACTGTTGGAAATGCACTTCCTCTTGAAGCTATTCCTGTAGGATTTACAGTTCACAATATCGAACTTACACTTGGCCGCGGTGGACAGCTTGCCCGCTCTGCCGGTGCATCTGCTCTTGTAGCAGCTAAAGATGGTGAATATGTAATCATTCGTCTTCCTTCAAGTGAAACACGCCGTGTTCTTGGTAAATGCTATGCAACAATCGGTGTAGTTGGAAACGAAGATCGTATGAACACTCAGCTTGGTAAAGCCGGACGCAACCGCTGGCTCGGTATTAGACCTACCGTACGTGGTATGGCTATGAACCCAGTTGATCATCCACTTGGTGGTGGTGAAGGTGCTGGTAAAGGACGTAACCCAGTTACTCCTTGGGGTCAGCCTTGTAGAGGTTATAAGACTCGCAATAAGAGAAAGCCTTCTAACCGTTTCATTGTTTCACGCCGTAAGAAGTAGTAGGAGTAGTTAACAATGTCAAGATCAGTTAAGAAAGGACCTTTTATTGAAAAGAGTCTTTACAAGAAAGTAATTGAAATGAATAAAGAGTCAGACAAGAAAATGATCAAAACATATTCTCGCTGCTCTACAATCATTCCAGAAATGGTTGGAAACACAATCAGTGTTTACAATGGTAAGTCATGGATTCCTGTATACGTTACTGAAAATCTCGTTGGCCACAAGCTCGGCGAATTTGCTCCAACTCGTACGTTCAAGGGACATGGCGGCACAGACAAAGGCGCTGGTGCTAAGTAAAGGTGGATACGATGGCAGAAAATAAAGGTTATGTAGCCACTACAAAATTCCTGATTGCATCTCCTACAAAGGTTCGCCCTGTAGCTCATGTAATCAATCAGAAGTCTTGCTCTGAGGCTATGGCAATTCTTGATAACATGCCACAGAAGGGTGCAGAGTTGATTAAAGGTACTCTTAAATCAGCTGTTGCAAACGCTTTGTATGCTAACAAGAAACTTGATGAAGATTCGCTTTATGTTAAGGAAATTCGCATTGACGAAGGTCCAAGACTTAAGAGAGTATGGTTCCGCGCCCGCGGCCGTGCAGATCAGCTCTTAAAGCGTATGTGTCATATCACCGTCATTGTTGACGAGAAGGCGGGGGAATAAAGTGGGTCAGAAAGTAAATCCTATCGGTTTGCGTCTTGGAATTAACAAGACTTGGCAGTCTCGCTGGTATGCAGGTCCTCGTGACTATGCAGACCTGGTTCTTGAAGATATTAAAATCCGCAAGATGGTAACAGCTTTACCAGAATGCCAGAATGCAGACATTGCAGAAATCGAAATTATTCGTCACCCTCAGCGTGTTACAATTGTAATTCACACAGCACGCCCAGGTGTTATTATTGGACAGAAAGGTGCAAATATCGAAAAGATTAGCGCAGAAATCCAGGCACAGTTGACTAAGAAAGTTCAGATTAAGATCAAGGAAGTTAAACGTGCCGACATCAATGCGTCACTTATTGCACAGAATGTTGGACGCCAGCTTGCAGGACGCGGTTCATTCCGCAAGGCCCTCAAACAGGCTTCATCAAACGCTATGAAAGGCGGAGCACAGGGAATCAAGATTCGTTTGTCAGGACGTCTCGGTGGTGCCGATATGAGTCGCTCAGAAGAGCATAAGGAAGGACGTGTTCCTCTCCATACTCTCCGTGCAGACATCGATTACGGTACATTCGAAGCTCATACAACATACGGTAAAATCGGTATTAAAGTATGGGTTTACAACGGAATGAACTACGGTCATGAAAAGAATGAAGATGCTGGACAGCTTGTTCGCAGACCAAGACAGAATCGTGGTCAGGCTGACGGTTCAAAAGCTAAACGCCCTGCTCGCGCAGATTCTTCAAAGGAGTAACGTAAATGCTTAGTCCTAAAAGAGTTATTCACCGTAAGGTACAGCGCGGTAAAGTTAAAGGAAACGCTACACGTGCAAACAATATCGATTTTGGTAAGATCGCTCTCGTAGCACTTGAACCAGTTTGGCTTCAGGCTCGCCATATCGAAGCAGCTCGTGTTGCTATTAACCGCAAACTTGAGCGTAAAGGTAAAGTATGGTTGCGTGTATTCCCAGACAAACCTATTACTAAAAAACCATCGGAAGTCCGCATGGGTAAGGGTAAAGGTTCTCCAGAATTCTGGGCTGCAAACATTAAACCAGGTGTAATCCTGTTTGAAGTTGGTGAAATTGACATTAAGCTTGCAGAAGAAGCTCTTACGCTTGCAGCTGCTAAGCTCCCAATCAGAACAAAGATTGCATTCAAACCAACAATTGACTAAGGAGTAAGATATGGCTAATTCAAAGAAAAAGAATGTTAAAGAAATGTCTTACGCTGAGTTGGTAGCTGAACGCAATGACATGAAACAAAAATACATGGATCTCCGTTTCCAGATGGTAATGGGCCATGTAGATAACCCGATGCAGAAGCGTACAATGCGCCGCGAAATTGCGGCTCTCAATACGCTCATCCGTGCAAAAGAAATTGCCGGACAGACTAAGTAGGAGCTGACCCGTGGCAGAACAGGAAGTTCAGACTAAAAAGGGAGCTAAACGCTCATTTGTTGGTATCGTAACAAGCGACAAAATGGATAAAACCATCGTTGTTTCAATCAACACAAAGCGAATGGATCCACTTTATAAGAAATATGTTACACGTACTAAGAAGTGTAAGGCACATGATGAAAAGAACGATGCACACATTGGTGACACAGTTCGCATCATTGAATGCAGTCCAATCAGCAAAGATAAATGCTGGAGACTTGCAGAAGTAATTGAAAGAGCACGTTAGGCTTAAGGAGTTAGAAAATGCTGCAGATGCAATCAAAATTGAATGTTGCTGATAACTCTGGTGCCAAACTTGTTCAGGTAATCAAGGTTCTCGGTGGCTCACATCGCCGTTATGCCGGAATCGGTGACATTGTTGTTGTAGCTGTTAAGGAAGCCATTCCTACATCTACAATTAAAGAAGGTTCAGTAGAAAAGGCTGTAATCGTTCGTGTATCGAAAGAATACCGCCGTCCTGATGGAACTTATATTCGTTTCGATGACAACGCTTGCGTTCTCGTTGATGCTGATAAAAACCCAAAAGGAAAACGTATTTTCGGACCTGTAGCACGCGAGCTTCGTGATATGGACTTTATGAAGATTGTATCACTTGCTCCAGAGGTTCTGTAAGGAGTATTGAATATGGAAAAGAAATTTAAAATCCGTAAAGACGATACTGTACAGGTAATCGCTGGAAAAGACAAAGGTAAGCGTGGAACTGTTGTACGCGTAATCGCTAAAAAGGATGCTGTTATTGTATCTGGCGTAAACATGGTTAAAAAGGCCATGAGAAAGCGCACACAGCAGGATCAGGGCGGAATCGTTGAGATTGAAGCTCCGCTGAATATTTCAAACGTTGCGATCGTATGTAAGAAATGCGGTCCGACAAAAATTGGCTATAAAATTAGCGGCGACAAGAAAATTCGCGTTTGCCGCAAGTGTGGAGAAGCACTGTAATGGATAAGTACGTACCACGGCTTAAGAAAGTCTATAAGGACACTATCGCACCAGAGCTCTTTAAAGAACTCGGATACACATCCGTAATGCAGATTCCTGCTATCAAAAAAGTAGTAGTAAGCATGGGTGTTGGCGAAGCTCTCACTAACAAGAAACTCCTTGACGCCGCAGTAACTGATTTGACTCAGATTACTGGACAGCACGCTGTTAAGACTAAGGCTAAGAAGAGTATTGCTAACTTTAAACTTCGTGAGGGCAATGAAGTTGGTGTAATGGTTACATTGCGCGGAACAATTATGTATGAATTTTTGGACCGCCTTATCAATGTGGCATTACCTCGTGTTAAGGATTTCCGCGGAATCAAAGCAACAGGTTTTGACGGACACGGAAATTTCTCTCTTGGTATTACAGAACAGATTATCTTTCCAGAAATCGACTTCGATAAAATCGTAAAGATTGCTGGTATGAACATCTCGATTGTAACAAGCGCTCGCACAGATGCTGAAGGTCGTGCATTGCTTACCAAGTTCGGAATGCCTTTCAGAAAGTAGGTGAGGAATCATGGCTAAGAAATCAATGATTATCAAAGCAAATCGTACACCTCGCTATAGCACTCGCAGCTATAACAGATGTCAGATTTGTGGACGTCCACGCGGATATTTGCGTAAGTTTAAGATGTGTCGTGTCTGCTTCCGCAAGTTGGCAAGCGAAGGCCTTTTACCAGGCGTAACAAAATCAAGTTGGTAGTGGAGGAAGTAGAATGAGTGCATCAGACCCAATAGCAGATATGCTTACTAAGGTTCGCAACGCTGTTCAGGCTCGCCACGAGAAAGTAGATGTTGCTACATCTAAACTCAAGCTTGAAATTGTTAAGATCCTTAAAACAGAAGGTTATATTAAGAACTTCAAGAAAGTACAGGAAGAAGGTCGTTCGATCATTCGTATTTTCTTGAAATACGACGAAGTTAATGCTCCGGTTATTCATGGTATTGAAAAAATCTCAACACCAGGCCGCCGCATTTATTCAGGTTATAAAGATCTGCCGCGTGTTCTTAACGGATACGGTACATTGATCGTTTCAACTTCTTCTGGTGTAACAACCGGCAAGAAAGCAAGCGAAAAAATGATCGGCGGAGAACTCGTTTGCAAAGTTTGGTAATAGGAGGAAGACATGTCTAAAGTTGGTAAGCTTCCTGTTACAATTCCTGCAGGAGTTACAATTTCAGTTAACGCTGGTGAAATTTCAGTTAAGGGACCAAAAGGTGAACTTAAACAGCACATCAATGACAAAGTGACTGTAGAAGTTAAAGACGGAGCTCTTACTGTAAAACCAGTAGATGAATCAAAAGCAGCTGGTGCAGCTCATGGTTTGTACCGCGCTTTGATCCACAATATGGTTACAGGTGTTACTGCTGGTTTCAGCAAGTCACTTATAATCAATGGTGTAGGTTACAGAGCTGAAGTTCAGGGAAAGAATCTGGTTATGAACCTTGGTTATTCTTCTGACTTTATCGCTTTGATTCCGGAAGGACTTACTGTTACAGCTGATGCTGCCGGTAAGGTTACAATTTCCGGTATTGATAAACAGTTGGTCGGAGAATTCAGTTCTCAGATTCGTAAATTGCGTATGCCAGAACCTTACAAAGGAAAGGGTATTCGCTATGAAAACGAAACAATTAGACGCAAAGTCGGAAAGACCGGCGTAAAATAAGGTGTAGCATATGTTTAAGAAACTTAATGATAAAGCAAGAAAGCGCCTGCATCGTAAAGTTCATATTCGTAAGACAATTTACGGAACAGCTGCTCGCCCACGTTTAACTGTAACACGCAGCAACTGTAATCTTTACGCTCAGGTAATTGATGATGAAGAAGGCGTTACATTGGCTTCTATTTCTACTTTGGAAAAAGAATTTGCCGGCATCAAACCTAATGTAGAAGGTGCCGCAAAAATCGGTGAAGCTTTTGGAAAACGTCTTCAGGACAAGAAAATTACAACTGTAGTTTTTGACCGCAACGGATATCTGTATCATGGTGTTGTAAAAGCCCTTGCAGATGGAACTCGTAAAGCCGGGATCATTTTCTAGGAGACTCTATGGAACGCCAGAATAAGTTCGATAAAGAAAAAGAACAGAAGGAATTCGTTGAAAAGCTCGTAAGATTGAATCGTACAGCGAAAACCGTAAAAGGTGGACGCCGTATGTCATTCTCAGCTCTTACAGTTGTAGGCGATGGAAAAGGTCGCGTAGGATACGGTTTTGGTAAAGCAAATGATGTATCTGAAGCTATTAGAAAGAGCATTGACAAGGCTAAGAGAAACCTCATTACAGTTCCTGTAAAGAATGGTACTCTTCCACACGAAATGCTTGGAAAATACAAGAGTTCTTCAATCTTGTTAAAACCAGCTTGTGCCGGTACTGGAATCATCGCAGGTGGTCCGGTTCGTGCAATCATGGATGCAATTGGAGCAACAGACGTTATTTCCAAGTCTTTGGGATCATCAAGCCCAGTCAATGTAGTACGTGCAACATTCTCAGCTCTTGAAAATCTTATGGATGCAAAGGCTGTTGCAGCTAACAGAGGTAAATCTCTGCAGGAAATGTGGGGTTAATCATGGCTAAGAAAATTAAAGTTACTCTCGTAAGAAGTACAATCGGACAGAAACCTGCAAAAGTAGCAACTGTTCGCAGTCTTGGTCTTAAAAAGATCAACTCTTCAAATGTGTTGGAAGCAACTCCAGCTGTTCTCGGAATGGCTGATGCTGTATCACACCTGATTACTATCGAGGAAGTAAAATAATGGCAGATTTTATTTTGAGCGCACCAGAAGGTGCTAACAAGAAAAGACGCATTGTTGGCCGCGGTTCTTCATCAGGTCGTGGAACAACTGCAGGAAAAGGAAACAAGGGACAGCAGTCTCGTTCTGGTGGCAAAACATACATCGGTTTCGAAGGTGGACAGATGCCTTTGTACCGTCGTATTGCACACCGCGGTTTCTCTAATTACCCGTTCAAGAAAGAATATTCAGTAGTGAATGTTGTTCTTCTTGAAGAAAAGTTTTCAGCAGGTGACACTGTAAACAACGAATCACTTTTGGCAAAAGGATTGATCAGCAAGATTGATGCTTCTGTTAAGATTCTTGGTACAGGTGATTTGACTAAAAAACTTACCGTTGCAGTAGATAAGGTTTCTGCTTCTGCAAAAGCCAAAATCGAAAAAGCCGGTGGTTCAGTTAAAGAAACTGCTGCTGAAAGTGAAACTAAATAACAATAAGTACCGGAGACACACATGGCAAACAATCCGATTGTAAATATGTTTAGAATTAAAGAGCTTAGAAACAGACTGCTCTTTACTTTGGCTATTCTCGCAATATACCGCTTGGGATGTGTTCTTACCATCCCTGGCATCAACGCTGGAGCACTCGTAAAGTACTTCAACGACCTTGCGAAGAACGGTCAGAACGCATTTGCTAGTTATATGGACTTCTTTGCCGGTGGTGCATTCTCAAATTTCTCTGTGTTCATGCTTGGTGTAATGCCATACATCTCTACACAGATTATTTTGCAGCTTGCGCTGATTATCTTCCCTTCTCTTAAACGTATCGTTCAGGAGGATGGAGGTCAGCGCAAATTTGCAGCTTGGACAAGAATTGGTACAGTATTTGTATGTTTGATTCAGTCCCTTGCTGTAACTGTTTATGCAAACAGTATTCCAGGAGCAATGATTCTGGATAATCAGCTTGCATTTAAGCTGCTTGCAATGCTTACTGTTACTACTGGTGCCATGATTACAGTTTGGCTCGGTGATCAGATTACAGCACACGGTATCGGAAACGGAATTTCAATTCTCATTTTCGCAGGTATCGTTGCTCGTCTTCCACATGCTGTTATTGAACTTGTATCTAAAGTTCGCAGCCACGAAATCAACGCAGTTGCAGTAATCGTAGTTATTCTCATGTTCTTTGGAATAATCGCACTTGTAGTATATGAACAGTCCGGCGAACGTAAAATTCCAGTTCACTATGCTAAACGCGTAGTTGGCCGAAAAATGTACGGTGGACAGAGTACTTATATTCCATTTAAAATTAATCCGTCGGGAGTTATTCCGGTAATCTTTGCATCATCGTTCTTGACTTTCCCGCTCCAGATTATTTCCAGTGTAGGTTCAAGTGGTGCGTCAGCAGGATGGGTTTCTAAGCTGGCATATTTACTTCAGCCAACTGGTTTAACATACAATGTTTTATTGGTTCTTTTGATCGTATTCTTTGCATACTTCTACACACAGGTAACACTGAACCCCACAGAAATCGCAAAGAACATTCGTGAAAACGGTGGTTCCATTCCTGGAATCCGTACCGACAAAACAGAAGAATACATGCAGAAGGTTTTGAACCGTCTCGTGTTGCCAGGTTCTTTGTATCTTGCAGCCATCGCTGTATTACCGACAATCATTCAGATTGCATTCAAGTTCCCACAGTCAATTGCTATGTTGATGGGTGGTACTTCTTTGTTAATCCTGGTTGGTGTTGATTTGGATACTATGAGCCAGATTGAAGCTCTTCTTAAAATGCATCACTCAGAAGGTCTTGTTAAGAAGGGAAAATTACGTTCAAGAAATCTGTAGAATTTTGCAAATTCTTGCAAGTTTTTAACAAATTTCTATAGAACAAACAAGGGAATATGTGGTATATTTTATAACCCGAATTGTAATTCATTGCGAATTGCCATGATTCGGGTTCAACACATTCCCAGGGGGACTTTTATGAAAGTACGAACCAGCGTAAAGCCCATCTGCGACAAATGTAAGGTTATCAAAAGAAACGGAATCGTCCGTATCATTTGTTCAAACCCAAAACATAAGCAGAGACAGGGTTAAGGAGTAACAGATGGCTCGAATTGCGGGAGTTGACCTCCCTAATAAACATGTCGTTGTTGCATTGACTTATATTTACGGTATCGGTCGTTCATCTGCAAAAACGATTTGCGAAAAATGTAAGATTGAACCTACCAAGATGATGAATGATCTTGATCAGGATGAGCAGGCAAAACTTCGTGCTTTGATTGATGCAGAGTACAAGGTTGAAGGTCACCTTCGCTCTGAAATTGGTCTTAACATTAAACGTCTTATGGACATTGGTTGCTATCGTGGTCTTCGTCATCGAAAAGGTTTGCCAGTTCGTGGTCAGCGCACACGCACTAACTCACGTACTCGCAAAGGTAAGAAGAAGACTGTTGCTAACAAGAAAAAGGCTGTCTGATAAGGCGGAGGAATTAATTAATGGCTACCGTAAAAAAACGAAAGGAAAAGAAGAGCGTATACGAAGGAAACGTATATATCCAGGCTACGTTCAACAATACTATCGTAACAATTACAGACTTGAACGGAAATGCTCTTTCATGGGCATCTTCTGGCGGACTTGGTTTTCGTGGAGCAAAAAAATCGACTCCATTTGCTGCACAGTCAGTTGCAGAAACAGCTGTACAGAAAGCAGTAAGCTATGGTTTGCGTGAAGTTCACGTATTCGTTAAAGGACCAGGAATGGGCCGTGAAAACGCAGTACGCGCTCTTGGATCGCTTGGACTTAAAGTAAAATCAATTTCTGATGTTACTCCAATTCCACACAATGGATGCCGTCCACGCAAGACTCGCCGTATGTAAAATATGCAAAATGGATGTATCAGCTACGTCCATTTTTGTTGTTTTACGAAGGTCAGTAAATGTTAGGTTTTCCTGGAACATGAGTTCGGGGAAAAGTATTAAAAAATTAGCTCTTCGTTGAGCGTAAACCTAAATAAGGAGTTCAGATGGCTCGAAAAAATCTGCTGAAAGGTTTCAAAAAACCAAAAGGCATTACATTTGAACATCTAGAAACAAATCCGAACTACGGAAAATTTACAGCTTATCCGTTTGAACCAGGCTTCGGTACTACTATCGGAAATACTCTCCGTCGTGTACTCTTGTCTTCAATTCAGGGATATGCAGTAACATCTGTAAGGATTACTTCATTTGATGCTGAAGGTGTTCCTCGTGTAATTCAGAGTGAATTTGATTCAATTGCTAATGTTTCTGAGGATACTCTCGAAATACTTAACAGTCTTAAGATGATTCGCTTTAGACTTCCGAATGATGCGGAACAGGACACACTTCTTTTCGAATTTAAAGGACCTGGAACTGTAACAAGTAATGACTTTGCTAAAGAAGGTCAGCTTGAAGTTTTGACTAAAGATGTACCGGTTTTCACAATGATGGCTGGTGCCAATCTTACAATTGAAATTCAGGTAGATCTTGGCAGAGGTTATGTTCCTGCCGAAGTAAACAGTGGTTATATTGAAGTTGTTGGAACTATTCCAATGGACGCAATCTTCTCTCCTGTACGCAAGGTAAAATATGCTATTGAACCTTGTCGTGTCGGCGAAAGAAATGACTACGACAAACTCGTACTCGAAGTTTGGACAGATGGAACTATTGCTCCGGATGATGCACTCGCAGAAGCTGCAAAGATTGCAAAAGATCACTTCTCAATCTTTGTTAACTTTAACGATAATGATGTATCTAGCGCAGATGATGGAGATGAAGGTGATGAACGTATTCGTGCATTGCTTAACACTCCTGTTGAAGAACTTGAACTTTCAGTACGTTCTTCAAACTGCCTTAAGAACGCAAATATCCGTACTATCGGGGAATTGACTAAAAAGACAGAAGATGACATTGCCAAAACAAGAAACTTCGGTAAGAAATCTCTTACTGAAATTAAAGAAAAGCTCCTTGAATGGGGACTTACTCTTGGTATGACAGATTACAGTCATCTCAAAAATGTAAATTTAGCAAATCCAAAGCAAAAGGAAGAATCCAATGAATCATAGAACTGGTTTTAATCCACTTTCGCGTACAACTGCACATCGCCGTGCAATGTCACGTAACATGGTAACTTCACTTTTCAGATTTGAACGCATTACAACTACTAGCTCAAAAGCTAAAGAAGTTCGTAAAGCTGCTGAAAAATTGATTACACGCAGCAAGGTTGATACAGTACATAACCGCCGTATTGCTGCTAAGTACATTCAGGATGAAAAAATCTTGAATAAGCTTTTCACAGAACTCGGACCACGCATGAAAGAACGCAAGGGTGGTTACACTCGCATTCTTAAGATTGGTTTCCGTCAGGGTGATGCAGCTGACATGGTAATTCTTGAATTGGTTGACTACAAACTTCCAACTGAAGAATCTAAAGAAAAACCTGCTGCAAAGGCAAAGAAAGCAGAACCAAAGGCAGAAGCTAAAGAAACAAAGTCTGAAGCTAAAAAGCCGGCAGCTAAAAAAGCACCTGCAAAAAAAGCAGCTGCTCCAAAAGCTAAGTCTGCAAAAGCAGCTCCTGCTGCTGAAGAAGCAAAATAAGGAGTATTGTTATGTCTAAAGCACATCGCGGAACTGGTATCCGTAACGAAGCAAATCACGGAAGAGGAAAATGTCCTCGCTGTGGTAAAGAAAACATTAAAGTTCTTTACGAAAAAGAAATTGATGGCGCTCAGGTAAAAGTATGCAAATACTGTAACGCTGCCCTCAAAAATGCTGCTAGAGTTGAAGCAAGAAAAGCAAAGCCTGCTGTAGAAGCAGCTCCTGCTGGCGATGAAGCTCCTGCAGAAGAAGCACAGGCATAATTTTAGTTTAACTGTGTTTGAGCCGTCCTTCATGGTAAGGACGGCATTATTTTTTTAAATCAGCTTTTCACCAAGAGAAGCGATTTCTGTAATTGCATTGGAAATCTGTTCTGCACCTTCTGATGCACCCTGCAACTGTGTAGAAATCGATGTTGAAGAACTAACCTGATCGTTGATTGACTGTTTGATGTTGTCAGCAAGTTCTGCAATTTTGTGCATGGCAGAATAGGTTTCGTTGATAATTTCTTCTGTCTGTTTGGTATTCTCCGAAGTTTGCTCAACGAGTTCCTGGATTGACTTGGTTGAATTTACAGTCTGAGCTGCCAGAGATTTAACTTCCTTGGCAACTACACTGAATCCACGGCCTGCGTCACCTGCGTGGGCAGCTTCAATTGCCGCATTGAGAGAAAGAACGTTTGTAGTTTCTGCAATGTCGTTAATCATGTGGATTGAGTTTTTAATTTGAACTGTGCTTTCAACGAGGTGTCCGATAGCCTGGTTTGCTTCTGAAATTAATTTATTTGCAGAATCAATGGTGTCTGTAACTGTAACGATGTTACCGGAAATGTTTTTGATATTTGATGTAACGTCGCCCATTGATTTTGAAATTCCGTTGATATTGATAGAAATTCCTTCAGACTGGTTTGATACAAGGTCTGCCTTTTCAGTCATTGTATGCATTGTTCTTTCCAGTCTTACACGGCTCTTGTTGCGTTCTTCCAGAAGAAGTGCACTGTACAATGAACATGAAATCTGGTCACGGAGCGTCGAAAAGGTGGTTCCGATTTCGGCTTTTGATTCAAATACGATATAACCGAGATACTGGTCCTGATAGTGCAGGGATTCAACTTCAAAAAGTTCGCCCTCGCCGCTGCCCATTATCTGGTCAGGTACTATTTCTTTTGTTCTGAAAACCATTCCTTCGTCAGGAAGGGCAACTCTTGTTCCGCCGCGTACAGCGAGAATCAATGTACTATTTTCCGGAATCAAATGATTTTCTTCGGTATATTTACAGTCATTGTATAAAACTACATAACAGCCGCTGATTTCGAGTTTTGGAAGTGACTTTTCGATAAGGTTCATCAACTGTTCTTTATCAGAGCATGAAAGAATCTGTGTACTGATATTTCTCAGGTTGGCTTCTTTTCGTGCTTCAAGAAGAACAGTCTGCTTTTGAGTGCGGCAGTCAACTTCGTTAATCAGGATGCGTGCCTGCTGGAAAAGGTTATCGGCTTTTTTATAGAAAACCGGATGTTTCTGAAGAGCCGGGAGAGTGTAGGCACGACAAACAGAAATAATGTCCTGCCAGACAGAGAATTCTTTCGAAATCGGAATAAATTTATTCAAACCGCGTGATAATTCTTCCATAAAAATTGGTTTTGATTTTGGATCAAGCGAATCCTCAACGAGTGCTCCGATAAAGCGGATTGTAAATGTATCAAAGAATTCGTGTATTTGTGGAACTGAATAACGGTTATGATCCACAACATTTAATATGATAAGCTTGAGTTTATCTTTCCATGTCGCAGAATTGAATAATGAAACTAATTCGCTCTCTGACATTGAGAGTGCAGATTTTTTTCTGAAGAATCCGCCATTTTCTTCATCTTTGGCACCGATATTTAAAAAAGCTTTTTTTACAGATACTGATGTACAACCGCATGACTCTCCAAGTACGAGTTTTGTCTGGTAGCGGAATACTTCTGGAACCGGCTGATTATTCATCAATGCTGTCAGGGTTTCGTAACCCTTCGTTCCGAGTCCGTAAAACGGCATTTCTACAGTTGTGATTGGAGGATTGCTCCATGCAGCATCGTTTGTGCCGTTAAAACCGCAAACTGCGATATCGTGCGGAACTGAGTATCCCTTTGAAATAAGTTCTTCTTCGGCACCGATTGCAACGTTGTCACCGACTGCAACTACAGCTTCTATATCCCTGCCGATTACAAAACCCTTATCAATCCAGGCATTTACAGCCTTGGCGCCGTCGCTCAAAGCCCATCCTCCGCATGGAGAAACAAGGTCATTGTTGACAGGAATTTTATGTTTTGCAAGACTTTCAAGATAGCCGTCATAGCGTTCTTTTGCATAAACGTGTGCTTCCGGTCCGCGGATAAATGCAATTTTTGTAAAATGGTGAACATCGATAAGGTGGTCCATCATTTCCATAATTCCGGTCTTACAGTCTGTGACAATAAGCGGGTGTCCCGGAAGACGGAAAGTCATACAGATAAGAGGTGTTTTCTGATATTTTTTGTAGTACTCAGTTGTTGCAGGATCAGCATCACTTGAAGCCCAGGAAATAATTCCTGAAACAGAATTATCATCGATGAGATGATAGATAATTGAGCCCTGTCCCTTATTTAAAACAGGTCCTCTGAAAGTGAATAAAGGTCGACCATCTTTTAAACAACCATTCTTAATTCCGCGCCACATGTTGCTGCCGGTTGCGTCTACAAGAGATCTGGTTAAAAAAGCAATAGTATTCTTATTCATATTTTTCTCGCTTTAAAAAATTATTAAGAAATTCTCACTATTATTATCGGTAATTATACTACTCCTTTAACAACTTGTGTTAAAAATTCGTTATAAAAATTCAACAGCGGCAGGCTTGAATTAAAAAATTAGACCTTTACTAAATGAGTAAAAGTAATTAGATTTAAAGAATAAGAAACTCAATAAGGTTTGAGACATTTTTTTCTAAAAGTATGGAGGAAAAAAAATGAAAAAATTTGTTGGAGCTTTGTCTTTGGCAATGGCTGGTCTTCTGGTTCTTGGCTGTTCAGGAAAATCAGAAGATGTAATTAAAGTTGGTTCTATCGGACCTTTGTCTGGTCCAGTAGCTGTTTACGGTGTTGAATGCAAGAACGGTATCGAACTTGCTGTTGAAGAAATCAACGCTGCCGGCGGCGTAAACGGCAAAATGCTCAAGGTTGTAGCTGAAGATGATGAAGGAAATCCTGAAAAATCAGTAAGCGCATATAAAAAACTGACTACAAAAGATGGAATCAAACTCGTAATTGGTTCTTTGACTTCCGGCTGTACACAGGCTATCACACAGCTTGCACAGGCTCAGAAAGTTCTTCAGATTGCTCCTGCTGCTACAGCACCTGCAATTACTGATGCCGGAAACTTCATTTTCCGCACATGTTTCATTGACCCGTTCCAGGGAACTGTAGGAGGAAAATTCTCTTACGAAACTCTCGGTTCACGCAAAGCTGCCGTTCTTTACGACATTGGTAACGACTACTCTGTTGGTTTGACAGACAACTTCGTTGCTACATTCGAATCACTCGGTGGTAAAATCGTTGCAAAAGAATCTTATGCAACTGGCGATAAAGACTTTAACGCTCAGCTTACAAAGATTAAAAACGCTAAGCCTGATGTTGTATATCTCCCGGATTACTACGGAACAGTTGCTTTGATCGCTAAACAGCTCCGCGCTCAGGGAATCAATACACCAATCGTTGGTGCTGACGGATGGGACGGTATGAACAACGACAACGCTGGTGATGAAGTTCTCAATGGTTTCTACTCTAACCACTATGCAACTGACTCAACAGAAGGTGCTGTTCAGAAGTTTGTTGAAGCTTTCCAGGCAAAATACAACAAAGTTCCTAACGCATTTGCTGCTCTCGGATACGACTCAGTTTACATGCTCAAGGACGCAATCGCTGCTGCAGGAAGCGCTGACAGCGAAGCTGTTCGTGATGCATTGGAAAAGACTGACGGTGACTATGTAACAGGTCACCTCACATTCGATGACAAACGCAACCCGATTAAATCAGCTGTAATGCTCGAAGTTGTACGCAAAGACGGTGCTTTGACAACAGCTTATAAAACTACAGTACAGCCGTAATTATTACAGTTTGTTAGTTTAGCTCACAAAGGCGTGGGTTTCCTGAATAAGGAAATCCACGCCTTTTTTTTTGGACGGAAGATATTCAGATATAATAACTTTTGTTTGTCTTTACCTTGTTTTTATTTCCCAGTAAAATAAAAGGGAAAAAACAGAAAAAAAGTCGGAGGACGATTTGAACTCGCTTTATATGTTCTTCCAGCAGCTTATTAACGGGCTGTCCCTTGGAAGTATCTACGCTTTAATCGCGCTTGGCTATACGATGGTTTACGGTATAGTTAAGCTTATTAACTTTGCCCACGGTGACGTAATGATGGTGGGCGCATACGCCGGTTATTTTGTATTGTGCGCACTTGGAACTACTCCTTTCGGAATGGTTTGTGCGTTTGTTGCCGCAATGGTAATGTGTGCTCTTTTAAGTCTGGTAATCGAACGACTAGCATACAGACCTTTGCGTAACGCGCCGCGATTAAATTCCTTAATCACTGCAATTGCCGTTGAACTTATTTTGCAGAACCTGATGCGCGTTCTTCCTTTTGTCGGTCCGGACCCACGCCAGTTTCCGACAATGGCTATTAAGAACTTTTCGCTTTCTTTTGTTTCAATTTCGAATATTCAGCTGATTGTAATCGTTTTGAGTGCTGTTCTGATGGTACTCCTCAATTACATCGTAAATCATACAAAAACGGGCAAGGCAATGCGTGCCGTAAGTTATGACCTTGGCGCCGCAAGCCTTATGGGCATAAGCGTAAACAGGACAATCGCAATTACATTCGTTATCGGTTCGGTTCTTGCCGGTGCAGGCGGCGTTTTGTACGCTACAGCCTACCCGCAGATTGACCCGGTTATGGGATATATTCCTGGTCTTAAGGCATTCGTAGCAGCCGTACTCGGTGGAATCGGTTCAATTCCTGGTGCAATGCTCGGCGGCATCATTCTCGGTATCGCAGAAACAATGACTAAGGCTTACATTTCGTCACAGTATGCGGACGCGATTTCTTACTGTATTTTGATTGTAATTCTTCTTGTAAAACCAAGCGGAATTCTGGGCAGAAAAACCCATGTTAAGGTTTGATGGGAGGGCGTGTAAAAATGATGAAGAATAAAATTATCCGTAACATGGCCATTCCTGGAGTTCTTGCTCTTCTGGCTATAATCGTTCCGACAGTTTTGATTAAGGCAGGCGCTATCAACGCCTACACCGCCCAGATTCTAACACTCGGCGGAATCAATGCATTGATGGCTCTTTCGGTAAACATGATTTGTGGTATCACAGGTCAGCTAAGTCTCGGCCAGGCCGGTTTTGAAGCACTCGGTGCATATTCAGTTATTATTTTGACTCAGAATATTGGAATTCCACTTCCTGTATCAATTATAATTGCAGCCCTGATTGCAGCTTTCTTTGGATTTTTAATCGGCTTTCCGACACTCAAACTCGAAGGCGATTATCTTGCAATCGTAACACTTGCCTTTGGCGAAATCATCCGTGTAGTTCTCGTAAACTTAAAGGGAATTACAGGCGGTCCAAACGGCAAACAGTTTCCTTCAGTGTTTACAACAAACCTTGAATGGGGACCGACCCTTTCTTATTTTGTAATCATCGGTTCGCTTGTGGCTGTAATTGTTCTGGTTTTGAACTTTATTCATTCAACTTACGGACGTGCAATCCTCGCAGTCCGCGAAGATGAAATTGCCGCAAACTCAAACGGTGTCAGCGTGTTTAAGTACAAAATGGTTGGCTTTGTAATCGCTTCTTTGATTGCAGGTTTTGCCGGCGCACTTTACGCTCCGTTCATCGGCTTTATCAAGCCGGACCTTGCAAGCTTTAACAATTCAATCAACGATTTGATTTTCGTAGTATTGGGTGGTATGGGCTCTGTTACAGGTTCAATTCTTGCGGCCTTTGTTCTGACATATCTTCAGGAATTCCTCAGATTCCTTCAGAACTACCGTCTTTTGATTTATCCGGTAATTTTGATTCTTGTAATGCTTTTCCGTCCACAGGGACTTATGGGAATGCGCGAAGTTTCATTTGTAAAAATCTGGGATGGACTTCCGGGATTTTTCAAAAAACTATGTTCAAAAATCAAAAAGGAAAAGGTTTAAGGGGTGGCTGTGATGAACGATAAAAAAATGATTTTGCAGGCCTCTGACATTTCAATTGTTTTTGGTGGATTAAAGGCCGTAAGCGATTTTAATATAGAATTACACGAAGGCGAACTTGTTGGTCTTATCGGACCAAACGGTGCCGGAAAGACAACTGTATTCAACATGTTGAGCGGAGTTTACACGCCGACCAGCGGCCAGATTACTTTCTGGGACAAAAAGGGCAAAGTTCACCTGGTTAATAAAAAATCACCTGCCGATTTGAATAAAATCGGAATTGCCAGAACTTTCCAGAACATTCGTCTTTTTGGAAACCTGACGGTTGCTGACAATGTTCGTATTGCGCTTCATTCAAGCCGGCACTGTAACCAGCTTGATGTTTTGTTCCGCACGCCGCGTTACCGTCGTGACGAAGCGTGGATGAGCCTCAGAGTTCATAACCTTCTTAAATTGTTTAAGATAGCAGAAAAAGAAAATGAGCTTGCTTCAAACCTGCCTTATGGTGAACAGCGCAAACTTGAGATTTGCCGTGCTCTAGCCGCAAATCCGACCCTTCTTCTGCTCGACGAACCTGCTGCCGGCATGAACCCTCAGGAAACTAAAGAACTGATGGAACTCATCGCTTTTATCCGAAATGAATTCAATCTTACTATTTTGCTGATTGAACATGATATGAAGCTTGTAATGGGCATTTGTGAACGACTTTACGTATTGAACTACGGTCGTGTTCTTGCAAGCGGAGTTCCGGACAAAATCAAAACTGATCCGGAAGTTATCAAAGCTTATCTCGGTTCTGAAGCCGAAAGCCTTGCGTAATGGGAGAAAGCAAAATGGCAAATAAGATGCTTGAAGTAAAAGATTTAGTCGTAAATTACGGGGCAATCAGAGCCCTTAAGGGAATAAGTTTTGATGTTGAACAGGGCGAAATTATCAGCCTTATCGGTTCAAACGGAGCCGGAAAAACAACGACACTTCATTCAATTTCCAACCTTATAAAAAAACAGAACGGCAGTGTTGTTTTTGACGGAGAAAATATTTCTTCACTTGCTCCGGAACAGATTGTACGCCGCGGTTTGATTCATGTTCCTGAAGGAAGACGAATTTTTGCAAACCTTACTGTAAAAGAAAACCTGGAAATGGGCGCTTTTACAAGAAAGGACCGTTCAGCAATCAAAAATGATATGGAGCATGTTTTTGAACTTTTTCCACGTCTCAAGGAGCGTATCCGCCAGATCAGCGGTACTCTGAGTGGTGGTGAACAGCAGATGCTTGCTATGGGACGCGGTCTTATGGCACAGCCAAAACTTCTCCTCCTCGATGAACCGAGTATGGGTCTTGCCCCGATTCTTGTAGACGAGATTTTTGACATTATCAAAAAAATCAACGCAGACGGAACAACAATTCTTCTTGTCGAACAGAACGCGTTTAAGGCAATGAGCATTGCAAACCGTGTTTATATTCTCGAAACAGGAAGCGTGGCATCAAGCGGAAAGGCAGCTGACATGATTAATGATCCTGCCGTAAAATCCGCATACCTTGGCGGCTGATGTTGTGATATAATATAAAGAGTTTAAAAGGAGACGTGATAAAAATTACGTACGCCACTTCGTGTCGTTTGCATATAGGAAATTATAAAACTTTGTGCTTGCGCACAGGAGCATCCGTGTAATTTTTATCACTGGCAAATTTTGCCGCTGGCAAAACTGCGATTCCATGCATTTATGCATGGCATCCGTGCAGCGCCGCTAACGCGGTGTTTATAAGGAGAATTGATATGAAAGTATGTGATATTATGACTAAAAATCCTATTTATGTAGGACCGGACACTTCTGTAACTGACGCAAAGGCTCTTATGAACAAAGAAAAAATCAATAAGCTGCCTGTTCTTGATAAATCAAATCGTCTTGTTGGAATCGTAACAAAGAATGACCTTCAGAAAGCAGATCCATCAAGCGCTTCTACTCTTGATATTTATGAACTTGGATACCTTTTGTCTAAACTCAAGGTTGAAAAGGTTATGGTTAAAAATGTTGTAACTGTTGACTGTGATGAGGTAATCGAAGAAGCTGCCCGTATTATGGCAGATAAAAAAATCGGTTGTCTTCCTGTCCTGTGCGAAGGCATTTTGAGCGGAATTATCACTGAAACAGATATTTTTAACGCTTTTGTCAATATGTTTGGAGCACGTCATCCGGGCGTACGCGTAACACTTGAAGCTCTCGAAAAACCTGGTGAACTTGCACGCATTACCCAGGCACTTGCTGAAAAGAACGGAAATATCGTTTCTACGGTAACTACCGACGGAATCGATGTTTCTAAACGCAACGTAACAATCAAGGTAGGTAATATTTCGCTCAAAGAAGTTGAATCTATCCTGAGCGGCTGCAGCGTAAAAATTCTCGACATCCGCGAAACTAAATAATTTAATGGACTCCAGCAATTTCCTATATTAAATTATATATATGAACCTGAGTTTAGAATCTCTGCTCGAAAGATTTTTAAGAAATTATACTTCTCCCTTTACCGTCAACGATTTGGCCCAGTTGATGAAAACCTGCGGCAAAAAAGTTGAAAAGAATGAATTGACGGATTTTCTTCATATGGACGAAAGAGTGTTTGCCCTTGAAGGCAATCATTTTATAACTCAGGCCGGTGCATTTACCGGAATGTTCTTTAGTTTTGTTCCGACTCAGCAGGAACTTGACCAGAAAGTTTTTGTACCGGGCGACAGATGCATGCCGTTTGTGGACGGCGAAATGCTTTCCTGCAGCCTTAATTTTGAGTATGCGGGTAAAATTCTTCCGAAGACGACATTTGAAACTGACTGTAACACCGCCCGCGACCTTTTTACTTTCTACGGGGACGAATACGCAAGCCAGTACATCGGAGCAGATCCTATAAATGCTGATTTAAACCTTGCAAACAACGGTTTTGAACTTCCGCCAAAATTAAGGCTAACGGCAGTTTCTCTTGAGCGCGTAATGGAAGATTTTGACTTTAAGAAAGGGGATCGAATTCTCTGCCGTGTAAACAACTGGGACAGAGGCATTATAGAACTCTTCCCGGAAACTGAACATAACAAAAACCCATTTATCCGTGCCGCAGAAATTTCTGAACGCGAAAAGTGGTGTAAAAAACTTGAAGACGCACTTCTTTTAAGCTTTGACAAGATGGGACCGTGTAATTCAATGGAACAGCAGCTTGGTTTTGCTTTTTACGAAAACCGGCGCGAGTTATGCTCACCTGAATGCGGCTCTCTTCATGAATTTCTGGACAAGGCCACGCGCGTTGGTATGGAACTTTTTGGCGTAGAAACTCGACTCTGGAAAAAGAACGAAGATGTTCCTGCGGTAGGCAAGTGGAATATGGACACGCTTTTCCACGGAAGTTCTGATAAAGATGATTTTGCTCCCGCAAGATTCAGCGGAATGCCTGAGTATATAATTGACTGCTTTATTAAAGATCAGTTGTATGAAAAAAAAGATGATCTGGATTCATTATGCGAAGCAATGATACCGAGTTCAATTCAACTGACAGAAAAAGAGAGGGCTGACTTTACATTGCATATTATGCGGCGAAATGCTATAATCCGTAACAAATACAACAGATTTGCTGATTTTGCGATGGGTTCAATCAGACATGATGCATTGAGTTTGTATTCAAGAGTAGGCGACCTTGTTTACGAAGTAGATTGTGCAGGTAAAGAAATAGTTAAGTTCCCCCAGCAGGAACTTGTAACCCTGTCACAGTTGTTTGCTCACATTACAAGGATGCTCGAAATGCTTGCCGGTGAAAAGGAATGTGCAGATGAAGAAAAAACTGCAATTAAACTTTCGCTCGAAGGTATGGAATATAATTTTGAAGACATCAGAACCCGCTTAAAATCAGCTGTTGACAGATCTCTTGCTAAAAGATTCAAAGTTATCTGATCAGAGACTGTTCGCTAATTTTGCGGAGGATTACAATGATTCCAGATGTAAATATCGGTGAGTTTTTAAGACTCGGTGGCATTTACAAAGACATTGGCGGCGCAACTGCTTTAGAGTGCTTTGATTCAATCTGCAAAACAATCAGCCTTCCTCAAGGATTATCACCAAGACATTTATATGATGCTCTCTGTCAGAGAGAAAGCGTTTTGAGCACTGCTGTTGGAAAAGGTTTTGCAATTCCACACTCACAGCAGCCACTTGTAAAGCGTGTTGAAGACCAGAGAATTTATATCTGCTACTTAAAAGATCCGATTGATATGCAGGCAATGGACAGCAAAAGGGTTTCTACAATGATTATTCCTCTGAGCTGTAGTGTACAGGCACATCTGCATATTATTTCGCGCCTGGCACGACTTTTACAAAATCCACAGTTTAAAAATGCACTGGAAACCAGACAGGATTTTGACGTCATCTTTCCGTTGACACGCCAATTCTAGGTTTTTAGTCATAAATATTTTTTAAGGGGTTATTTTATGGACACAAAAGGTATTGCTGCCGTTGCAAAATCAATTCGCAGTTTGTCAATCGATGCTATCCAGAAAGCAAAATCAGGTCATCCTGGACTCCCGCTTGGATGTGCAGAACTTGCTGCTGTTTTGTACGGAGAAATCCTCAAGCACAATCCGGCTGATTCAAAGTGGGCTGATCGTGATCGCTTTGTTTTATCGGCAGGACATGGCTCTATGCTGCTTTATTCAATCCTGTATTTGAGCGGCTACAAAATTACTATGGAAGACATCAAAAACTTCCGCCAGATTGGTTCAGCCTGCCCGGGACACCCGGAATACGGCTACACAGACGGTGTAGAAAACACAAGTGGCCCTCTTGGTCAGGGTATTGCACTTGCTGTTGGTATGGCTCTCGCAGAATCGCACCTGGCTGCAAAATATAATACTAAGAATCACAAAATCGTAGATCACTACACATATGCTCTTGTTGGTGAAGGTTGTCTTGAAGAAGGTGTTTCTTCTGAAGCAAGTTCTTTTGCAGGACACAACAAACTTGGCAAACTGATTGTATTCTACGATCAGAATAAAATTTCCATTGACGGGTCAACTGATATTACCTTTACAGAAGATATTGGAAAACGCTACGAAGCATACGGCTGGCAGGTTTTGAAAGGCGACATGTACAATGTGAAGGGCCTTGTAAAACTTGTTGAAAAGGCTAAAAAATGCTCTGACAAACCGACTTTGATTATGCTCAAGTCAGTTATCGGTAAGTTTGCTCCAAAACAGGGGACCCCTGCTGTACACGGCGAACCTCTCGGCGACAACGATGTAGCACTTACAAAGAAGGCTCTCGGAATCAGCCCTGAAGAATTCTTCTATGTTGATCCTGATGCATTGCGCTACTTTAACGAAAAGAAGGCTGTCTTTGCCAAAAACGAAGACGACTGGAACAAAGAATTCAAAGCGTGGGCAGATGAAAATCCTGAACTTGCAAAACAGTGGAAGGCTTCTTACGAAGGAACAGAAACTGCTTCTGCCGCTGACCCGGCTTACGAAATCGGAGCTTCAGTTGCAACCCGTTCTGCAAGCGGCGACATGATCAATACAATGGGCTTGAGCCACTCATATCTTGTTGGCGGAAGTGCTGACCTTAAAGGTTCAAACAAATCAGGAATGAAGTGCGATGGTGGAACTTATACACCTTCAAATAGAGCAGGCCGTTCAATTGAATACGGTATCCGCGAGTTTGGAATGGCAAGCGAAGCTGCCGGAATGAGCCTCCACGGAGGAATCCGTCCATTCGTTGCAACATACCTCGTATTCAGTGATTACATGAGACCATCAATTCGTCTCGCTTCTATCATGAAGCAGCCTGTAATCTATGACTTAACTCATGACTCAATTTACCTCGGCGAAGACGGTCCAACTCACCAGCCGATCGAACAGCTCGCTTCTCTGCGTGCTATTCCGGGCGTACAGGTTTTGAGACCGGGCGATGCTGAAGAAACTGTTAGCGCATGGCACATGGCTATGGAAAGCAAAGATCATCCGGTTGTTCTGGCTCTTACAAGACAGAATGTTCCTGTATATGCAAAAGAGGACTCAAACTGGAAAACTACTGTCAAACAGGGTGCTTACATTGTTAAAAAGGGAAGCGATACTCCTGATGTAACAATCGTAGCTACTGGCAGTGAAGTTTGCATGGCTCTTGAAGCTGCTGCAAAGGTAAGCGGAAAAGCCGTTCGCGTTGTAAGTGTAATGGACAAAAAACTTTTCGAAGCTCAGGACGACGCCTTTAAGGCCGGCATCCTTGGCGGGGCAAAACGTGTTGTTGTTACAGAAGCAGGTTGTTCAACCGGCTGGGAAAGCTACGTTAACGACAAAAAAGATTTGTTTACAATCGACCGTTTTGGCGAAAGCGGACCTGGCAAGAAAATTGCAGAAGCCTTAGGCTTTACAGCAGACAAACTTGCTGAATTAATAGGTTAATTTTTAGCTTTTATAATGAAAAAAACTGCCGTAACTTAGTTACGGCAGTTTTTTTATTGATGATAGATGAAAAACTATGTCAGGTAATCCTTTTTTAATTACCCGGTTTTTCTTTCCTGGATTTTAAATAAGACACAATACCAAGTGTTATGCCGCCTGCAATCATCAGAAAGCAGAGTATCTGGCCTGTAGAAAGGTTGAACAGCGAAGTGTTCATGTAGAGCGGTGCCGACGGGTCTGCTGAGATGCGGTAACCGATATCTGCGTCCGGCTCTCTGAAGTATTCAATAAAGAATCTGAAAATTCCGTAGCCTGTGATATAAAGTGAACTTGAAAATCCCTCGAACGGCTTTTTTTTGTGAAGTAACCAGATAAGCAAAAATAAAAACAGTCCTTCAAAAAGAGCTTCGTAGAGCTGGCTCGGATGGCGCGGCAAATTGATGAGTGCGCCGTTGAGTTCCATTCCGCACTTTTGTGCAAAGTTCTGTACCCACGCAATTGAAGCAGAAAAGCGTTCAGCACCTGGAAAAACGGTTCCCCACGGCATTGTGGTGATGCGGCCGTAAAGTTCTCCGTTGAGGTAGTTTCCGAGGCGGCCGAATGTGTATCCTGCAGGAATTGCGGTTGCCATTGCGTCTACCCATTTGAGGATTGGTTTTTTATGGCGTACGCACCAGACAATCATTCCGATAAAACCGCCGATAAAACCGCCGTGATAACTCATTCCGGCAAGACCTGTAAACTGCCCCTTATCATTGAACGGCCAGAAAATAAGCCATGGTTTTTTATAATAAACTCCTGAAGTATCGTAAACGAGGGTAGAAAAAATGCGGGCGCCGATTAAAAGAAAAACGATGCCTGTCGCAATAAAACTAAAAATGTCATCTTCTGTTGCCTTGTAGCCGGGTGTATCAAGTGCACCTTCTTTGAGAAGTTTTTTAAGCACAAAGAACGCAGTTCCAAAGGCAAAAATATACATAAGTCCGTACCAGCGGATTAAACCGAGCACCGGTACTCCCGGAAAAATTTCGGGATGAATCCATGAAGGATAGTTAATGTATAGCGGCAAAAAATTCATTTTTTTTTAGTCCTTTTTTTAATTCTATAATTTGAATCCCTGCTGGGCGGCTTTTACAAGCTTGCTCTTTAAAAGCAGGTTTTCGTTTCTCAACTGGGTAATTTCGTAAGCCTGGGTTTTGATTGTTTCTGCAAGTTCACCCATGCTGAGGGCGCCGGTTCCAACGAGGTCTTCAACATAGGACATCTTCTGAGAAAAATCGTCGTTTGCCTCTTCTGTTGCAAGTTCGTATGAAGCGTCTGTATCAATGTCTTCAAAAGTTCCTTCAAACTGAAGCGTTTCGCTCTGGAGAACCTTTTCTGCGATACGGTAAATTGCCTGAGAGATTACTGCATTCGGTTTGTAAATGATAACAGGCAGGCGTGATGAAAGTGCCTTATCCTGAAGTGAGTCGCGGTACATTACACCAAGAGATTCAACATCAAGACCAAGATATTGCTGGCATGAACGGCGGATTTTGAGCGCCTTGTCAGCGTCCTTCGGTTCGTCAATCATATTCATTACGAGGCGCGGATGGAACTGGCTCATGCGTTCAGAGAAAATCTGTGCGCTTTCCGGGTCAATTTCGCGGATAGCTTCGATAAGTTTTGGAATGTATAAGCGCTGAAGGGATGCAGAATCGCCCTTGAGCTTTTTCATGTATTGTGCGGCCGGGCTGTTCTTTTTGAATGAACTTGCCATCAGCCGGAATACTGCGTTTTTGAGGAAAAGATAACCGTTCAATGTGGCGGTAACTGTCGGAGCTGTCACAACGATTCCCTGCGGAGACAGTAGGAACAGATCAAGAATTGTAAGGTGTGTTCCGGCACCGAGGTCTATAATAAGATAGTCGCAGTCGAGTGACTGGAACTTTTTAATCAGATTGTTTTTCTGGAAGATTTTGAGCGAACTTAAGCCCGGAATTTCGGAATCTCCGGCAATGAAAGAAACGTTTTCGTACTCAGTCGGCTGAATGATTTCTTCGAAGGAACTTTCGCCTGTCAGAAAGGTCCCGATTCCTTTTTTTGGTGAGCTTTGTCCGATTACAAGGTGGAGGTTCGAAGCCCCCAAATCTAAATCAGCAAGAACAACTTTTTTTCCTGCTTGTCCTAAAGTTATTGCGAGGTTAGCGGAAAGAAGACTTTTTCCAACGCCGCCTTTACCGCTGGCTATAGGTATTATCTGCATTATCAAAGTATAGCACGAAAGAGAGCGATTGACCAAGTACGAATTGAACCATAAAATAAATATAATATGAAAAAGATTAGTCGCGCCTTATATCTGGCATTTTCTGTTTTTTGTCTGACCATTTTTGCGTCACAGTGTTTTGCTCAGTCCAACAGTTCAACTTCCGATGCTTCAAGCAAGGAAGCAAGACAATACATGGAACTTATGAACGGAGTTTTTGATTTTGTACAGCGTAATTACGTTGACGAAGTTGACCCGGCGGTTTTGTACAGAGGCGCGCTCAAAGGCATGCTCGAAGCCTTAAACGATCCGTATACGCTTTACCTCGACAGTTCTTATTTCAGGGACTTGAGCGATACAACCGAAGGAAAGTTTGGTGGTGTAGGTTTGACAATTTCTAAGCCTGCAGAATCAACTCCGGAAAAACCTGCTTATGTCGAAGTTGCTTCTCCGGTAGAAGACACCCCCGGCTTTAGGGCTGGAATCCAGGCAGGCGACCTTATCATTTCTGTAAATGGAACTGATACTTCGACCATCACAATGGAAGAAGTGCTCGGGATGCTGCGCGGAAAGGTTGGCGAAAGCGTAAACGTAGTCATCCGCCGCGGAAAGAACATGGAATTCCCGGTTACCCTCGTAAGAGCTGTAATTGAAGTTCCGACCGTTAAGTTTGGCACAATTAAAACTGCTAAAAACAATACGGTTGGCTTTATCCGAATTATTGAATTTACACCGCTGACGGCAGACAAGGTTCAGCAGGCACTTGATTCATTTAAAAACGAAAAAATCTCGTCACTCATTATCGACGTTCGTAACAATCCGGGCGGACTGTTGAATTCAGTTGCTGATGTGGCAGATAAATTTATTGATAACGGACCAATTGTTTCTACTAAAAGCCGTATCTCGTTTGAAAACTCTGTATTTACTGCAAGTCCGAGAAAGACAACCTTCAAAAAAGGAACTCCAATCGTGGTTCTTATCAACAAAGGTTCTGCTTCGGCTTCTGAAATCCTCAGCGGTGCGCTCAAAGACAACCACCTTGCATACCTTGTTGGTCAGCGCACTTACGGAAAAGGTTCCGTGCAGCAGGTGCTTCCGCTGTCGGCAACTGACGGCGTAAAAATCACAATGGCACGTTACTACACACCAAGTGACACAAATATCGACAAGATTGGAATTCCGCCGGATAGAGAAGTTTTATTCCCTGCTTTGAGCGAAGAAGGCGAAAAGCAGTATATTGAACTCTTTAAGAGCGACGAAATCAAAAATCATGTTGAAGCACTGGGCCAGATGAGCGAAAAGGCAATCGCCTCTTATGCAAAGACCCTCAAGACAAAATATACGGAAATCGACCTTGCAAGTTTGAGAAAACTGATTCGTAACGAAGTAAACCGCACAAAGGGTACTCCATTGTACGACCTTGATTATGACGTTCAGTTGAATGCGGCCATCGATATTCTTGAAAACGAAAACTTTGAAACGCTTGTTCGTTCAACCAAGACTTTGAAAGAACTGCAGGAAGAAGCCGCCGCCCAGGAAAAAGAAACCGCTAAAAAATAATGAGGCAGTTTGTTTCGTCCAGAAATCCGGATAAAAACGGATTGATTGTTGTAGAAGGAAAAGATTTTCGATACTTCAGACAGGTTCTGCGTTTAAATATCGGCGATATGCTGAGCGTAAGAATTCCGGACGGACAACTCGTAAACACAACTGTCTGTAAAATCGACGACAAAAAGCACAGCGTAACTTTGCAGCTCTGCGACACAATAGATTCAACAGAAAACCAGAGTTCCTTTACACAGGCCTGCGAATTTTACCTTTTTCAGTTTGTGGCAAAGGGCCAGAAAATGGATTTGATTATCCGGCAGGCGACTGAGTGCGGTGTGAGAGCGATAATTCCGGTAAGCGGAGAATTCTGTCAGGCGGGGGCGGCAGAAAAAAACTTTAAGTCAGAGCGCTATGAGAGAATCATTAAAGAGGCGCGTCAGCAGAGCGGAAGTCCCGTAAACACTGGAATTGAAACAACAATGTCGCTTGAAGGCGCTATTGAACACTGGAAGAATATCTGTAAGGAAGGGTCCGGGGCGGTAATGGGCTGTGTTTTGTACGAGCGCTCGGAAAAAACAATTGCTGTTCATAAAGTTTTCGGTCAGTTTGAACAAATTAAAAAATGCGCTATAGTTTGTGGTGCAGAAGGTGGAATCAGTCCACGCGAAATTGAACTTTTACAGAATGGCGGATTTACACCCGTTCATTTTGATACTAATATTTTGAGGTGCGAAACCGCTGCCCTGTACGGCATTGCCGCTGTACAAAGTGCGGTTCTGGAGAAAAATTTATGGCAATCGAAAGAATAAAATTGCTTGGTGTTCCTGTTGATGTATGCAACAGCGAAGATCTGGAAAACGTAATTCTGGAAATCATTTCAAAACCCGGCACAAAACAGATTATTTTTCTTTCCATCTGGGATCTTTTAAAAGGCCGTAATCAGAAAAAAGATTTTTGCCAGTGTCTGAATGCTGCGGACTTGATTCTTCCGGTTTCAAAATCGATTATCTGGGGCGCAAAATTCCTCAAAAAAAGCGTACCTGTCCGCTACAATCCTTTTAACGCCGTAATCAATATTCTTTCCATTATGGAAAGCCATTATAAATCCCTCTACCTTCTGGGCGGTCACAAAAAGTCGCTCATGCAGGCAGAAAGAAACGTCCGCGAAACCTTCCCCAACCTGGCAATAGTCGGACGCTATGTCGGTTATTATCCTCGTTCAATTGAACCGGACATTGTACAGGCAATTTACAAGGCTTCTCCTTCCCTTGTCCTTTTGAGCGAAGGCATTAAAGAAAAGAATCTCTGGCCGTATGTCCGCCGCAACAATTTTTCTCAGAGTATCTTCCTTTATTACCGTGAAGCTGTCGGAATCTTTTCAGAACGAATCAAACGCGTAAGTGAAAAGACTTTTGACAAAGGACTCGAAATCTGGTCAGAAATCGTCAGAAACCCTCTCAAATTATTTCTTGTATTTCCATTCATTCGATATATACTGTTACTGGTGTGGTATAGAATTTTTAAGAAGTCGGCTTAAAAGTTCATCTATTGAAAAGAGTAATCGTATTCTCCTGGGATAAAAAGTTCAGGGTACTGTGTTCTTCGTGTCTGGAAAAGCGCCTGGATGCATGCGTGCTCGACTCTTTTGAGTTTTTGTACAATCTCTTAAAATCAGATCATTTTTTTACGGTGCTCGCTGACTGCAGGCTTGCAGAAGAAGATAAAAACCGAATCCGTCTCCTGTGCGAAAAATTCAATCATACTCTTTTTTTTGTCTCAGCCAAAATTGAATTGGGTTTGCCCCGCCTGAAATCCAGTTCAATTTCGATGCCTTTTGGACTAAGGCACCTTATCAAATCCCGTCCCGAGCTTTTTACCTTACAAAACGAACTTCAAAATGCTGACAAAGAAACAACAAATCCGCTGGATAAAATTTCAGGAACGAGCCGTGCAGTTCAACAATTAAAAGAAAAGATTTTGACAGCCGCAAAAGAAGACGTGATTGTCCTCCTGCGGGGCGAAAGCGGCTCGGGAAAAACATTAATTGCCCGCATAATTCATGAATTGAGTAAACGTGCCGGTTGCGGAAGACCCTTTGTAAGCCAGAACGTGGCTGCAATCGCAGAAGGTCTTGCGGAAAGCGAATTTTTTGGAGCTGCCGAAGGTGCGTATACGGGCAGTGTGAGTTCAAGAAAGGGACTTTTTGCCAGTGCGGACAAATCAACTCTCTTCCTCGACGAAATCGGCGAACTGAGTCCGGCGATGCAGGCAAAAATCCTTCAGATTATCCAGGACGGAACTTACCGCAGACCGGGTGACGATAAATTGTACCACACTGACGTTCGGCTGATTTTTGCAACGCACGCAAACCTTGAGCAGATGATAACGGAAAAACGGTTCAGGCAGGATTTGTATTATAGAATAAGTCAGTTTGTAATCGAGGTTCCGCCGCTGCGCGAGCACAGGGAAGATATTGAAGAGCTTGCCGGAAATTTTTTTAAGAAAGAGAAAATTCAAAAATCGCTTGGCGCTGACGCAGTTGTAAAACTGAAAAATCGTGACTGGCCGGGCAATATCCGCGAACTTGAAAACTGCCTTCGCACTGCAAGTCTTTTGTGCAAAGACAAAATAATCGGGGCAAATTATTTTTGAGTTGAATTTTTACTGTTCAAGCCGGCAATTTTTGTAAAAGTTTTTTCGATATATGACGCGTCGCCTTCGCTCAAAACTGCCCGGGATAAAATTCCGCGCCAGAACCGTTCCATATCGGCCTGACCTGCAACTTTAAAAAATCCAACCTGCTTGAGCGATCTGCTGATCGTGTCTACAGTTTTGTCCAGTCGTTTGAGGTCGATTGGTGTGTAGCCCGGCGAAACTTTGCCCTGCCGTCTGAAAAGGTGGTAGCAGATAATCTGTACTGCATGAGAAAGATTGAGAGAAGCAAATTCTTCTGAAGAAGGAATTGTGACTCCGATTGTGCACTCCAGAACCTCTTCATCTGTCAGGCCTGTACGTTCGTTGCCAAAAACGGCTGCAATTCTGCCGTTGCTTTTGTCGGAAAGTTCTGCAAATTCCTCGGGAAGGAGGAGTTTGTCGGCGCGCTTTTTACCGCGGCGTCGTGTAGTTCCGGCGGCGATTACACAGTCAGAGGTTGCCTCTGTAATTGATTTATAAAACTTTGCGTTTTCCCAGATGTATGCGGCATGAATTGCCAGAATGCGGACGCGCTCTTCATCGTAGTCAGATTTTTTTCCGACAATGCGTAAGTCGTGAATGTTATTGTTTGCCATTGCCCTGCAGACTGCGCCGATATTACGGCTTTCATCCGGACGGACAAGGACTACGGTGATATTGTCTAGATTCATAAAATTCCTTCGTTATTTTTGTATAAGTCTAATTCTTTTTGATTTTTTGTGCTACAATTATACACATGAATATTTTTGAAGGAAAAACTGCGGTTGTAATCGGAGGCAGTGGCGGAATTGGACTTGAGATTTCTAAAATTCTCGTCAAAAACGGTGCTTCTTTGACAATTCACGGCAGAGACGACAAAAAACTCAAAAAAGTTTCGGCTGAACTTCAAAAACAATTTAATTCAATTGTTAAAACTGTAAATCTGGACCTGGAAAAAACGGATTTTTTAAATATTGATTCAAGTTTGCTAAACAAGTGTGTGGCGATTGCCGATATTTTATGTGTCTGTTATGGTCCCTTTCTTCAGGAAAGTCTCGATCAGATGACAGCGCAGCAGTGGAAGGACATAAGTCTTTTGAATTATGCACTTCCCGGATTTTTCGTAAGTTCCGCATTAAAAAATATGATGAATAAGAAGTGGGGCCGGATTTTGCTCTTTGGTGGAACGGGCACTTCTTTCAGGACAGAGTATAAAACCAATGCTGCCTATGCAGGTGCAAAAACCGGGCTTGGAATATTGGTTCAGTCTGTTGCATCAAATTATGCGGATTACGGAATAACCTGTAATGCTATTATGCCTGGCTTTGTTGATACCGGATATGTCAGTCCGGAGCAAAAAATTGAACTTGCAAAAAAAATGCCGGGCGGTAAGTTAATAAAGGAAGAAAGTGTTGCTTTGGCAGCTGAATTTCTTCTTTCAAACGGTGATTTAAATGGCGTTTTACTGCGTTTAGACCGTGGTTTGACTGCAAATCTTGCCAGGAGCAATGTCTAGAATTTGACATAATGGTGATTTTTGTAGTATTCTTTAAAGACTATAATTGTCTTTAATTTAAAATGAGTTTATAAATGGTAGGAGATCTATGAGCAATAATAACAACCTTGTTCCTGGTTTTAACGATGAAAAAGATGACAGTCTCAAAATCAATCTGGAAAAAATCTCAGAAGTTGAAAACTGTCTTACAATTTATTTGAATGGTTACATCGATACCTATAACTCAAGTTTTTTCCAGAAGAGAATTTCTAAGGTTGTAGAAGCCGGATATAAAAACCTTATATTCAACTGCGCATCCCTTAACTATGTATCATCAACTGGTATCGGGTCTTTTACCGCATTCCTTAAAATGGTAAAGCCAAAGGGAGGAGACATTGTTCTTCTTGAAATCCAGCCAAAGGTTTACGAAGTATTCCAGCTGCTTGGATTCAGCCAGTTCTTTAATATCAAAGATTCTATGTCAGACGCTGTTAACTTCTTTAAGCAGGGCGCTCCTGTTACAGAAAGCGTATTTCCTAAAGTGTTCAGTTGTCCAGTATGTTCTAAACGCCTTAAGGCTTCAAGAAGCGGCCGGTTCCGCTGTTCTGAATGTAAATCAATCCTTGCTATCGACCAGCAGGGTCAGGTTTTCTTAGGCTAAAATCAACGCTCCGTTGCTAAAACGGAGCTTTTTTTTTGCTTGTGTCTAACTTGTGGATAACTTGTTTCTAAGTGCCTGTACAGGTAAAAATACTAGTCAAAATGCTAATTCTATCTAATATAATGACTTAGGTTGAATTTTGTTATATTTAGGTTAATTCTATATAATACAAGGAATTATTTAATTTTTAACAGCAAAAAAACTTATAATTTCTTTTAATATTGTGAGTTAGAAATGCCGAAAATTTAGAAACTAACGAAAGTTTGTGTTGACAACCTGTGGATAACTTGTGATTAGAAAGTGAGTTGTGTTCAGGATTGTTGCGGAGTATACTAAAAATGATGAAAAACGCTTTTACAATGTTTATGTATTTTTTCCTCATGACCGTCTGTGGAACTCTTGCCGCTGCATTCGTCTTTATGATTTGCTGCAATCTGACCCTTCTGGTTTGCGGAGAAAGTTTTGCCTTTTTTAACTGGGATTTTTATATCCGGGGACTTTTGATTACGCTCCCGCTGGTTTGTGTCATTGTTCTGGCGTTGATGATTGTCTATGGTCTGCGTCATAAAAAGAATCCGCTCATCAGACTTGCAGTTTATGTTGTGTCCGGCTTTATCGCCTGGATTATTTTGATTCCTTCAAGTTTTACTCTGTTAAAAAAATATGAAGAAAAATTCGCAAAAACTTATGAAGTTCCGTTTTTGTCTCCGGGCTTTTTTAGGCCGGAATCGGGCGGAGTTTTTTATTTTTCGCGCGTTCAGGAAGATGGCAAGGCCGACGGACTGTATATCGATTTAACAGGAATTACAGGCGATAAGGGAAGTGTAGTACGCTTCTCCAATTCAATAATCGACGCTGACTTTTCGGGACAGTTTGCAGATTCAATTATCCGTGATGCCGTAAAACTTCCTTTTGTGATTTTAGCCCCGCTTGAATTATATTCAGTTTTGCGCGATAAGGCACAAGCCGCTTGGAACGACTCCTTTGCGCACTGGCTTTTATTCTTATGTCTTGCCCTTGCATTTGGTTCGTGCATTGCCTTTGAAAACTTCAGCGCATGGAGTTTGATTGATGCTCTCCTGGCTTTTTTTACGGGACTTTTGATTTGTGTTGTAAACTGGGCTTATTACAAGGGCTATCTGTTCACTTCGGTTACCGGCAAATGGAATGAACTGATGGCATATATTCCTGAAACGGACGGATTCTTTAATTCAATCATACACGCGCCGGACTTATTTATCAGCTTTGTTAATTTTATAATTTTTGCACTTCTTACACTGACAGGAATTTTACTTTTTATTTTTAGAAGTAAGGCAGAAACGGAGGACGAACTGGTATGAGACGTATTTTTGGAATCATTTTTTCGTATACAGTTCTGGCCTTTGGTGCCTGTCTGATTACTGCAACCGCGCTCGGTCATATTCCTGCTCTGCTTGAAGGTGCAAAAACAAGCTGGATTCTCTGCCGTGCATTTATCTTCTTTTTTAGAATTCTGCCGTCCGTTCTTGCATCGGCCTTTTTGCTTGCCTTTGCGATTGATTTTGGAAAAAATGCTCAAAAAGCTTTGATGAGGTTCAGCCGCGTAATTATGTCAAACTTTAAGCACGTTTTGATTGTTGCAGTTTGTCTTGTTGCGATTATGACCGTTACAAACGAGATTTTGAGCCCGATGATTGCGCGTAGAAAAGATTATCTTGAACGCGCTCCTCATCTTTTAAGTGAATACATCAAAAACGGACAGGAAGCCCTCAGCGAAAATAATTATACGCTTGCACACAGATATGGAAGTCAGGCTGTAAAGATTGAACCTAAAAATATGCTTGCCCGTGAATTAATCGATAAAAGTGAAGCCGTTATCAAGGCTATTAAAAAAGCTCCTAAAACTCCGGTAGAAACTGCAAATCAGCTGCTTCCTTACCTTGAGGCCAGGGGCGAAACTGTAACTTCCCTGATTAGAAAAGCAGAGGAAGCTGCAGCACACAACAAATGGTTTGACAGTCATTATTACGCTCAGCTTGCAATTTCGAGCGGAAGCGGCATGGACTCTAATCTCAAAGAAGCAAAACGTCTTGCTTCAGTTGCATGGAACAATCTTATGGGTGCTCCTAAACTTGAAAAAGACCGCGACCAGCTTTTGTTTGAAAAAAAGCGTAAGGCGTACAAGTCGCTTTCTGAAGGCGACAATGTTGAATCTTACTATCAGTTTATGGAAATTGCAGCCGAGGACGAATCGTGGTCGAGTGACCCGGACGTTACCCAGTATCTTGAAATTGCTAAAAAGCGCGTGCAAAGCCAGTGTTTCTTTATAGATGAAACTGACCGTCTCCAGACCTTTGAAAATTACATGGACGTCTACTTTACAATCAAGCATGATGGCGGCGTAACTGATGTTATCTACATCCGTGGAATTACGCCTGTAAGCGATAGCGGACGCATGGTTCAGTATCTGCGCGGATTTAATATGACAACCTTTGGCAAAAACGGTTCATTTGTAAGAAGTGTCAGCGTCCCTTATGTAAAACTTCTTTCCGTGCCGGTGGATAATTTTGATGAAGAAACCCGCGAAAAACTCGGCTTAAAAGAAGAATATAAATATGTTCCGTATTTGATGCTCGACAGTATTGACCGCAATATGCGCGGAAAGAACAGCGGTCCTGTCTGGGAATACGCTCCATATATTGCTAAAGAAAATCAGAAAAAAGAAAACTCGCTTGTACTTTCGATGCCGTTTGATGATTTTAACACTGCCTGCGATTTGTACGGCGGTCCGGATAAAATGCGTCTCGATGCCCTCGTAAAGATGAGTTCGGCAGCGCAGAACCTTGGATACTCGGGCGAAGTGTTTAATTCAATGATGATTAAACGGCTGACCTATCCGCTGATTATGCTGATTGTTCTTGTGATTCTTGCATCTGTCGCATGGAACCTCCGAACAAAAAAGGACCAGGTATTCAAGTTTGTATGGATTTTTGTCCTTCCGTTCTGTACTTTGATTACCGATATCTTTATAGAATTGATACTGACTGTTACCGGGCTCAGCACCTTTGCATTTGCGGCCTGTGCCAAAAACTCTGCTCTGCTTGTGGCATTTGTAATTTACTCGGTTGTACTTGTTCTTGTTTCCCTGCATTTTGTATTTAAAAAGACCGCGTAAGTTCTAAATTGAATATCAAAACTATTGCCAGAAAAACATTTTTAATTCTTCTTGATTTGCTTAAACAGCACTGGATTTTTGCCGTATGCTTATGCATCGGACTTCTGGCCGGTCCGTACGGTGCAATAGCAGGACTTTTTACAGGCTTTTTTGTTGAACTTATTGTTAATCGAATTAAAGACGAGCGTTCCTTAAAAAACGTCCTGAGGGGCGGAAAGCGTGTTTCAAATATAAAAGAACCTTTTCCGGGGGCGGTGTATGCGTGCGCGCTGGCAAGCTGGTGTCTTGGTGACAGCGCGAGTGCGGCACGCGGCGCCGGCCTTGTGTTTGGTCCCCGCTTTAAAGCCGACTGGAATTCAATTTGCCGCTCTTCAATAATTGAAGACTTTAACAAGGATCTGGCTGTGGAAAATCTTGCTTCTGTTTTGCTGCACGAAAAAGAAACACTTGTTCCCGTGACAGAAATTTTTGCGTTTTTGCGCGGCTCGGAGTTTGCGTGGGACGAAGATAAGGGCGAAAAACCGTCTGTTTACCTTGCATCATTGCTCAACTACTCGGTGCAGAATGACGAAGTGCAGAATGCGTACCTTGTGCTCGGACTTGATAAAGATTCGTCTCTTGATGAGGTAAAAAAGGCTCACCGCTGTCTGGCTGCAAAATTCCATCCGGACAGCGGGACAGAAAAAAATGACGCGGAATTTATCCGCGTCCAGAAAGCATACGAAGTAATTATTCAAAGATTTGCAAATTAAATCTATTCAATTTCTACACGCTTGATTTTGGCTCCAAGGCTCTGGAGTTTTTCTACAAGGTGTTCGTATCCGCGTTCAATCTGATAAATATTGCTGATTGTTGACTCGCCGTGAGCGGCCATTGCAGCGATTACCATTGCCATGCCGGCACGAACGTCAGGGCTTACGAGGTGGTCTCCGTGCAAAACGCTCGGTCCGGAAACTACCGCGCGGTGAGGGTCGCAGAGAGTGATGCGTGCGCCCATGCTGATAAGTTTATCAACAAAGAACATGCGGCTTTCAAACATCTTTTCAAATATCAGAACTGTACCTTCAACCTGGGTTGCAACGACAGTCATGATAGAAGTCAAATCAGGCGGAAATCCAGGCCACGGAGAGTCGTCAATTTTTGGAATCATTCCGCCGAGGTCTGTGTTAACCTTCATTTCCTGGCCAACATCAACGCTCAATTTGTCGCCTTCGATAGTCCAGCGGATGCCGAGCTTGCCAAAGGCCACGCGGAGCGGACGCATATCTTCTGCACGTACTCCGGTGATTGTAATTGAACCCTTTGTTGCGGCCGCAAGACCGATATATGAACCGATTTCCATAAAATCAGGTCCGATTGTAAAGTCAACTTTGTGAAGTTTTTTAACTCCGTCAATTATAAGAATGTTTGAACCGATTCCGCTGATTTTTGCACCCATAGCTACGAGCATGTTGCACAAATCCTGAACATGAGGTTCAGAAGCGGCGTTGGTAATTTTTGTTCTGCCTTCTGCAAGAACGGCAGCCATAACTGCGTTTTCTGTGGCGGTAACCGATGTTTCATCAAGGAAGATGTCGGCTCCGACGAGTTTGTTTGCTGTAAAAGAGAATGGACCGTTTGCAGTGATTACGGCACCAAGTTCCTGGAGTGCGAGAAAGTGGGTGTCTACCCGGCGGCGTCCGATTACGTCACCACCAGGTGGAGGCATGATAGCCTTTCCTGTGCGGGCGATGAGCGGGCCTGCAAACAAAATAGAAGCACGGATTTTCCTGCTCAATTCGGCAGGGATGTCATTTTTTTCGATTTTGGCAGCGTTGATTTTCCATACGTGGTCGCCTGCGTTTTCTACAGTTGCTCCGAGAGACTGTAAAATCAAGAGCATTACGTTTGTGTCTTCGATTGCCGGAATATTGCGTAAAATTACCGGCTCGTCGGTTAAAATTGCTGCTGCAATACAAGGAAGTGCGGAGTTTTTATTGCCGCTTGCTGCGATTGTTCCGCGGATTGGGATTCCGCCTTCTACTTTGTATTCGTACATTTATTTCTCCTATAAAAAACGTGACGCTTATATCAGGGTGAGGTTTATTAAAACTTCTACACACTTACAAAGCCCGTTGAGACTCAAAGATTCTTTTCTTGAGTGAAAGTCCGAACCGCCTGTAAAAATGTTTGGCGTCGGGATTCCCATCTCGGTCAGGCGCGAACCGTCTGTTCCGC
>JAILFZ010000193.1 GCA_024697295.1 Treponema sp. | reverse complement strand
AGTCGCAAATTCCTCGGCAATTGCTGTACTTGCCTTGTTTCCGCCTGCAGTTCCGCTGGTGTAGTACTGATCTACAATCCAAACGTTACAGTGAGTTCCGACTGCACGCAGGGTTGCAGCCTTTTGTCTGTACTGAGTCATGTCTGAGTTGCTGTCTACGTAAATATTTTTTGCAGTACCGACAGTTCTGCTGACCGGTGTTGCCGCAGTAAGAGTCGTTGAAGAAGTTGAACGGGCAGCACTTGTTACCTTTTGGATTGAACTTATATCGACCGGCGGCACAAAATGACGGTATCTGGATTCAAATTCCGGGATTTCCAGTGCGTCGTCTGCTGCAGCGGCTCTTACCGGAGTTGCAGCGACAGAACTTGTAGCCTGAACAGTCCGCAGATTTCCTGCCGGAATTTCAGTAGCGCTTTTATTTGCATGCACAAGATAGATGGTTTTTCCTTTTGCTGCAGAATAATTTTTAATAGTTACAGAAGCAACTTCAGGTCCGATTTCATAAATATTGTTTTCTGCCGAATAGTTCCATGTTTTACTTTCTGTGGCCGTCTGGGTTATGTCCTGACTGGAAGTACCGTTTGCCGCTGTCTCAAGAATATCAATAATCACATCACAGCCAGTAAAACTAAGGGTTGCGGTCAAAGCAAGGCCTGCAATCAAAAACTTTTTCATTATTCCTCCAGGTAAGAATTCAATTTTCTGCATTTATAATTATAATTCACTTTTCGAAAAACTCTCTTAATTTTTTTGAATATAACAAGTTTTACTTTTTTCCCGCAGGGCCTTGCTCCATTATTCTTCCTTGTCCAAACGTCTAAAACACATTACTATTCACCTATGAATATCTGTCTGTTTACAACTGACGAACTTAACCAGCCTCTTTCTAAAAAAGATGAACGCGCCGAACACATCGTAAAAGTTCTCCACAAAAAAGCCGGAGACAGCTTTGACGCAGGCATAATCGGCGGCATGGCAGGAGTTGCCACCATTACAGATATTTCTCCAGAAGGGAACATTCAATTCAATTTTGAACCAAAAACTGCAGGCAAAAAACTCTACCCGCTTACAATGATTATCGGCTTTCCGCGCCCGATTCAGCTGCGCCGCCTTTTGCGCGACATGGCTGGGCTTGGAGTTACAAAAATCATCCTTGCCGGCACCGAACTCACAGAAAAAAGCTATTTGAATTCAAACGTAGTAAAAGACGGCTCCGCATACCGCATGCTACTCGAAGGAAGTGCCCAGGCCGCAAGCACACACGTTCCACAGCTTGTTACAGCGGCTTCTTTGCGCCAGGCAATACAGCTGGTCCGGAAAGAACAGGATGCCTCTCCTGCAGGCTCTGACAGCTCTCTGATAGCCCTTGATAACGTCCGCGCCGGCCAAAGCCTCCACGACTTTTTACAGAAAGAAGGTGCCCGCTCTGCCGTGGCTGCAATCGGAAGCGAACGCGGCTGGACAGACAAAGAACGCGACCTTCTTCAAAGTGCAGGCTTTTCGCTATGCTCGATGGGGTGCCGCGTACTCAGAACAGAAACCGCCGCCACAGTTGCCGCTTCCCTTATTCTCGACTCAATGGGCTTTTTAGGATAAAATGGAATCTATGGATAACGAATCAATTAAACAGGCTCTTTTACAGATTCAACCGACAGACCTGGATTTTTCAGTAATTATGACAGGAAAAGAATCTGTCCGCGTTAACGGTCTTTACAACCCTGAGACCCGCGAAATTCTGCTGCACAACAAAAACTTTAAGAGCGACAGCCAGCTCATTTACACCGCAATTCACGAATACACACACCATCTCATAAACGAAGAAAAACTTGCAGAAAGCGGCGGCAAACTCCTTGCAACAGGACGCGCCCACAACGCAGCCTTCTGGTCAAAATTCCACACCCTCCTCGAAAAGGCAGGTGAGCTTGGAATTTACAAAATTGAAATCGAAGACAACCCTGAACTCAAAGAACTTACAGAAAAAATCCGCCGTGACTACATGGAAGTAAACGGACGGCTCATGCAGGAATTTGGCAGGCTTCTTGCCCAGGCACATGCCCTTTGCGAAAAGGCAAACATCCGCTACGAAGATTATCTTGACCGCGTTCTCTGCCTTCCGCGCAATACCGCCAAAGAAATTACAAAGGTCGGCCACGTAGAAGTTAACCCGGCAATGGGTTTTGACAATATGAAAAAGGTCGCAATGATTAAAAACAAGGACGAACGTACCGCCGCCGAAGAACAGATTCTTGCCGGTAAACCTGCTGACACAGTTGCACAGCTTATGAAGCAGCACAAAAAAGACGACCCCCGCGCAAAACTCGAAAAAGAAAAAAACAGGCTGGAAAAGACAATCACTGCCTTGCAGCAGCGTCTCCAGTACGTTGAGGAAAGCCTTGAAAGTCTCTAAGTTTATTCTGCCTGTCGCTCTCGCTCTTTTGCAGACAGGCCTTTTTGCACAGATTAAAACCTCTCCCAAAACACGCGTTACAATGCCGAGTGCACCTTCAATGCCTTCTGTCAGCGCGCCTGCCCTCGGAAACGGCTTTTATGTTCCTGGAAGCGACGGCTTTTACTCAGGCCACAAAAATGTACCGGCAGGCGCAAATTCAAAAACTGCAGCGGAAACAGAAAGCACAGCCTCGACAGTAACTGCCTCAACGACCAATACAAGTTCAACTGATGCACTGTCGCTTATTGCAAACAGCTCAGGTCCAATTTCCAGCATGCTCACTGCCGGCGATTTGTCTTCGCTTGAAAGCATGGGAGTCCTTCCGTCAATGGGCGGCCTGTTGAATTCAACAAAGAAGAGCACTTCTGACACCGTGATGCTCCAGCAGATTTTAAGCGAATTAAATGAATTAAAACAGCAGGTAAACGCCGTAAGCACAGCCCGCGGAACAACTCCTGCCACAACAACAGCTGCCGTTTCTGACTCAAAACAGACCGAACGCTCCAAACTTTTGCGCTTTGTAATCAACGGGACCGACATTCTCGGCTCACTGCGTGCAGTTTATTTTTCTCACCCGGAAAGCGACGGAACCTTCCTTTTGACAGCAGACCGCGTTTATTTGAATTCATCAAAAACAAATACAGAAACATTCCACCTTTTGTTCCGCGCAACCGGCACAAAAAACTCCGGAACCGCATTTACAGTCAGTCCTGCAATCACACAGGCCGGCGATGATGCAAGTTCGCCGCTTTACAGGCTCTCACAGATTGACAATCTGAAGGCAAGCCGCACAGGAAACCTTGTAACACTCCGCACCGAACAAAACGGGCTCAAGGTTGATGTTCTTATGGCTCTTGAATAGAATTTGCCCGGAGCAGAACGCACACAGTGCTTATATGGAGGCATGATTGAATTATTTACACGAAGGCCTGATTCAGCTGGGCTTTGATAAAGACGATTTTTACGGAATTGCTCACCTGCCCCTCGACCAGATTGAATTTAAGATGGACCTTTACATCAAGGCCCTCCAGGAATACAACGCAAAGTTTGACCTGATAAACACCGACGACTACGACCAGATTGTAATCCGCCACAT
>JAILFZ010000064.1 GCA_024697295.1 Treponema sp. | reverse complement strand
TTTATTGAAGCTGTAAGAATTGAAAATGAAATAAAAAAAGCCAAAGGAACTCCTATTTCCTGCTATGATGCGGCAACTAATTCTGCTTACCTGCTGTATTCCGATGGAACAAAAAAATATGTGCGCTCAAATTAAAAATCCAGAAGCTCACAGGAATTAGTTTGTAACTAAAATTATTACCAGGCAATCCCCCTTTTTCCGCGACTTCTTGGACAGATCAGCCTTTTTCGATAAAATATAAATGTACACGTCGGTTTTCAGCTAATTATTTGCGGAGAATATATGAATTCAATTAACTGGACAGTTTTTTGGGGACTTTTGATTCCTTTTTTGGGAACAGCTTTTGGTTCGACCTGCGTGTTCTTTATGAAGAAGGCGATGAACGACGCGGTTCAGCGGGCCCTTCTGGGCTTTGCGGCCGGTGTTATGATTGCAGCCTCTGTGTGGTCGCTTTTGATTCCTGCGATGGAAATGTCAGAGAATCTTGAGCGCCTTGCGTTTTTGCCTGCCTTAACAGGTTTTGCACTTGGGGTTTTGTTTTTATTCATTTTGGATAAGATTACGCCTCATCTGCACGCTCTTGCAAAGACTCCTGAAGGACCGGCAAGCAATTTGAGCCGCACGATGATGCTCGTTTTTGCGGTAACACTTCACAACATTCCTGAAGGCATGGCTGTCGGAGTTGTTTTTGCAAGTATGCTCAGCGATGGAATTCAAATCGGGGCTACCGGGGCACTTGCCCTTTCGATAGGAATTGCGATTCAAAACTTTCCGGAAGGCGCAATTATTTCTATGCCGCTGCGCTCTGAGGGAAACTCTAAGTTCAAGTCGTTTATTTATGGAACTTTGTCCGGCGCCGTTGAACCTGTGGCGGCTGTGATTACGATTCTTCTTACAGGCTTAGTGCTTCCTTTGCTTCCGTACCTGCTGTCTTTTGCCGCAGGAGCCATGGTTTATGTAGTTGTAGAAGAACTTTTGCCGGAAGCAAGCCGCGACGATAAAACCGACATCTGTACAATCGGCTTTGCGGCGGGTTTTGCGCTCATGATGGTGCTCGATGTGGCACTCGGTTAGGATTTTTGATAAGGATAGTAAATGAAAAAACTTGAACTTGATTTAGAATATATGCTTCGTGCCCTTGAACTTGCAGGTCTTGGACGCGGTAAAACAAATCCAAACCCGATGGTTGGCGCCGTAATCGTTAAGGACGGCGTTATCATCGGAGAAGGCTGGCATAAACAGTACGGAAGCTTTCACGCTGAGCGCGAGGCAATTTTTGACTGCCAGCAAAAAGGAAATTCAACCGAAGGTGCAACAATTTATGTAACGCTCGAACCCTGCTGCCACTACGGCAAACAGCCTCCATGCACACAGGCAATCCTGGACGCAAAAATCAGCACCGTCGTTGTAGGTTCGCGCGACCCCAATCCGCTCGTTGCCGGTAAGGGAGTAAAGATTTTGCGTGAGGCGGGCGTTACTGTAATAGAAGACTTTTTGCGTGATAAATGCGACAGGTTGAATTCACTCTTTTTTAACTATATAACTACTGAACTGCCGTACGTTGCCTTAAAATATGCCATGACAATGGACGGAAAAATTGCCACCCGCACAGGAAAATCAAAGTGGATTACAAATGAGCGTTCAAGAAGTTATGTTCATAAGATAAGAAGTCATTTTGGTGCGATAATGTGCGGAATCGGGACTGTTCTTGCCGACGACCCGCTTTTAACCTGCAGGCCGGAAGATTTTAAAACAGTTGAATCCGACCCGACCGACGCGGAATTTGCACTTCCGGTTTATAAAAATCCTGCGCGCATTGTTCTGGACAGCGATTTAAAAATTCCGCTTGAAAGCCGGATTGTAAAAACTGCATTTGGGAACCGGACAATTGTTGCTTGTGCAAAAAAAATGTCGGACGATGATGAAAATTCAATAAAAGAGTTTGAATTCAAAAAGAGCGCCCTCAAAGAAAAGGGAGTTGAAATTCTTGAAGTTGAATCCGACGGGAATGATACAAAAAAACTTGACGCAAAGCAGGTGCTCAAACTCCTTGCCAAAAATGGAATTGACAGCGTGCTTGTTGAAGGCGGCGGCGAGGTGAACTTTAGCATGCTTAAAACGGGAGCTGTAAAAAAGATTTATGCTTTTATTGCGCCAAAAATCTTTGGAGGGGCCGCCAGAGGACCTGTAATGGGAGAAGGCGTGGAAGAAGTTGCCGACGGATTTGAATTAAAAATCGAAAGCCAGAAAAACTTTGACGGTGATATATTTTTAGAATTAGGAATAAAAGAGGCATAGAATGTTTACAGGAATCGTAGAAGAGCTTGGAACAGTCAGCGGACTTGAATTGAATTCAAATTCCGCTTCAATAAAAATCCAGGCATCAAAAGTTCTTGAAGGAACAAAAATCGGCGACAGCATCGCTGTAAACGGAGTCTGCCTGACCGTAACAGACATTAAGGGTTCAACTTTTACAGCTGACGTAATGGCACAAACCATGCGCTGCACAAATTTGGGTTCACTCAAAAACGGACAAAAAGTAAATCTTGAACGCGCAATGGCAGCCGGCTCAAGATTTGGCGGCCACATTGTAAGCGGTCACATCGACGGCACAGGCGTAATCAGTAAAATTCAAAATGAACAGAACGCAAAATGGGTTTACATCAAGGCCCCTGCCGACATTCTGCGCCTGATAGTACAAAAAGGTTCAATTGCAATCGACGGAATCAGTTTGACAGTGGCCTATCTTGACGATCAGAGTTTTGCAGTAAGCCTGATTCCGCACACACAAGAGGAAACAACACTCGCAGCCAAAAAGAGCGGCGACACCGTAAACCTCGAAAACGACATAATCGCAAAATACACAGAGCGCCTTTTGGGCGTAACTGCCGCAAAACAAAGCGACCGCGACGACAGGTTTTTGAACTGGCTGTCGGGGGAATAGGGGAAAGATTTGCCCAGTTGCTGAAACTGCCCGACGGGATTTACAGAAGCAAAATCTATGGCAGAAAAGATTCTGGGATGCGTGAGGAAATAACGATGAGGAATCCGGTGTGGGGGCGGGGTAAGAGTTCTCAACTTTGACAATCCGGTTAATATATAATATATTCAATTATTGAATATTATGAATAATGATATAGCAACATTGCAGAATATCGCAGATGCCTTAAAACAAAAGCCTTTAGCAAGCCAGAGAATACTTGCAGGAGTTTGTTGAAGAGTAGGATGCTCGTAGTTTGAACATATAATTATGAAGAAGTCTTTTTTTGTTAGCATGGGAGAAGTGGCATAAATATGATAGTAAACAAAATAGCCGTAGCCGGTACTGGCTATGTAGGTCTTTCTTTAGCAACTCTTCTTGCACAGCATAATGATGTTGTAGCAGTAGATGTTGTTCCGGAAAAAGTAGACCTTATAAACAATAAAAAGTCTCCAATTCAGGATAAAGAAATAGAAGAATTTCTTGCTACAAAGCCATTAAAACTTGTAGCAACAACAGATGGTCGCACTGCTTACAAAAATGCAGATCTTGTCATCATTGCAACACCAACAAATTACGACCCAAAATTAAACTTTTTTGATACAAAATATGTTGAACAGGTGATCGAATTGGTGCTGGAAGTAAACCCAGATGCAATAATGATTATCAAATCAACAATTCCGGTTGGCTACACAAAATCAGTGCGCCAGAAATACAATACAAAGAACATCATTTTTGCACCGGAATTTCTTCGCGAAAGCAAGGCTCTTTACGATAATCTTTATCCAAGCCGCATAGTTGTAGGAACAGATTTAGAAGATGAACGCCTTGTAGATGCTGCACATACCTTTGCAGAACTTTTGCAGCAGGGAGCAATCAAACAGGATATTCCAACCCTTTACATGGGCTTTACAGAAGCAGAAGCTGTAAAACTTTTTGCAAATACATATCTTGCCTTACGTGTAAGCTATTTCAACGAGCTCGATACATATGCTGAAATGAAAGGTCTCGATACAGGAAGCATTATAAAAGGTGTTTCACTCGATCCACGAATCGGCGATTTTTATAATAATCCAAGTTTTGGCTATGGCGGATACTGTCTGCCGAAGGATACTAAGCAGCTTTTGGCGAATTATCAAGATGTTCCGGAGAATTTAATAGAAGCAATTGTTGAATCCAACAGAACCAGAAAAGATTTTATTGCAGATAGAGTTTTACAGAAAGCTGGATACTATGGATATACTGATGATAATCAATTTAATGAAAAATCAGAAAAAAAAGTAACAATTGGTGTTTATCGTCTAACAATGAAAAGTAATTCTGATAATTTCCGACAGAGCTCTATTCAAGGCGTGATGAAACGTATAAAGGCTAAAGGTGCAAATGTAATCATTTATGAACCGACCTTAAAAGACGGTGAGACATTTTTTGGTAGTCTTATTGTAAATGATTTAGAAACATTTAAGTCGATGTCAAATGCAATTATTGCAAATAGATATGATTATTGTCTTGATGATGTAGAAGAAAAAGTCTATACACGCGATTTATTTAGAAGGGATTAATTTTGGACAATACATCAAATACAAAACGTATAGCAAAAAATACCCTTTTTACAGCTGACGTAATGGCACAAACCATGCGCTGCACAAATTTGGGTTCACTCAAAAACGGACAAAAAGTAAATCTTGAACGCGCAATGGCAGCCGGCTCAAGATTTGGCGGCCACATTGTAAGCGGTCACATCGACG
>JAILFZ010000171.1 GCA_024697295.1 Treponema sp. | reverse complement strand
AGCGCAGTCGGATTCCTATTACCTGCAATCTAGGGAGCGTTAAGGAAACGCTTGAGAAGCGTTTCCAGCGAGTCTCCGTAGCAGCTGTGCTGCGAAGGTAAGAAGACAGACGCGCTTTCCTGGAAGTGTACATATTACGGACATTTTTTTAAGGGACCCCGGCATTTGAACTATAGTAATCGGGGCCTAAATAAGGTAATCCAGAAGCATAAAAATTGCGGTTCCACCAAAAATGCTTACCATACTGTTGCTGAATTTAAGGTGCAGGATTACTGTTGAAATCACACCGATTAATGCAGGAATTCCGTACGGCATTTCTGTGACGGTTGCAAATTTGGGGTCGCTCAAACAGTAAACAATGAGAACTCCGATTACCATTGACGGAATGTATTTTTCGATAAATGCCAGGAGCTTCGGCGGCTTTCTCCTGCTGAACAGAATGAATGGAAAAGCCCTTAGCAAAAACATTAAAACCGCAGAAGAAAAAATTGCGATTAAAGCCTGTAAAATTGACAGTCTCATTTAGATTCCTCCCCGAAAGATTCAATCTGATCCCGGTTTTTGTTGAATACGCCGCGTACCAGAAGAAGTACTGCAATTCCAAGCGAGAGTGCTACAATCAGCTGGTGCTGGGCCGGAAGAATTCCAACCTTTGACAGAATGATTGCAGTCAGACTTGTGAGAATTCCACAAAGCGAAGGGAAGAAGTCTTTTGACATTTTTATCTGATTTATCATCAAAACGATAAAGAGTGCGTTAAGTGCAAAGTCGACGCCTGCAAAACTGAACGGAAGAAAGGTTCCCAAAAGGGCTCCGATTACAGTTCCTGTAAGCCAGTAGAGCCAGTCCATGGCCGCAATCAGACTGTAGTACTCACCCGGATGTTCGCCTTCAGGGCAGTCTTCGGTAGAAAGCAGTGCGTATGTTTCGTCTGTCAGGGCAAAAATCAGGAAGAATTTCCATTTGCCCGTAGTTTCATATTTTTTAAGGAGGGAAAGTCCGTAAACGATATGGCGGATTCCGACAAAAAACTGTGTGATTAAAAAAGTCGGAAGACTGGCACCGCAGGCCATAAGGCCGACAGCCATATATTCACCTGTTCCGGAAAAAACAGTAAGGCTCATTACAAGGGCAAGCCACCACGGATAACCCGTACTTACAACCATGAGTCCAAACGGAATTCCAATTGAAATATAACCAAAAAGAATCGGCACTGTCAGATGAAAAGCTTTTTTTACATTCTTTCTTTGAAGCATGATTTGACTAATATATCAGATTGCGGATAAAAGATTAAGGGGGTTACACCATATTCAAAAAAAAGGTATAGTTGAACTGGAGAGGAAAACGGAGTTTATAAAACTATGTTTACAATTATACTTGGACTTTTATTGATCGGATTCTGTGTGTGCGCCTGTCTTCCCCAGGTTTTGGGCTGGGGGCCTGAGATTATCGCTGCAATCAAAGGTATTGCTCCATTATTCTGCGCAGTGACAGGCCTGATTGTGATTTTTATTGGAGTCGCAGACATTCAGGACAAGGCAGAAGCCCGCAAAGAGGAACTGGAAGCTAAGCGCGACGCCCTCGAAGAAGCCGAAAAAAACGAGTAGTTTTTTAGAAAATTATTGAATTTTGCCCCGGCTGTTTATTGACCAAAATTGATAAAAAATTTATATTGATTGTCCCCGTATATGCGCAGATAAATGCTTCAATATCTGCGGTTGTGTAGGACTGAAGATGCAAATCAGAATTACACAAAGACTTTTATAGTACAAGGTATATACAAATGAAAACTTTATTCGTTAAAGATTACGAACAGAAACGCGACTGGTATGTTATTGACGCTGCCGGTAAACCACTTGGACGCGTAGCAGCAAAAGCTGCATCAGTTCTTCGCGGAAAGAACAAGGCTACTTACACACCTAACCAGAACATGGGTGACTATGTAGTAATTATCAATGCAGACAAAGTAATTGTTACTGGAAACAAAACAGATGGCATGCTTTATCGTCATCACACTGGTTTCATCGGCGGTCTCCGTGAATATTCATTCGCTAAATTGATCGAAAAGAAACCAACTGAACCGCTTACACGTACAATTAACGGTATGCTTCCTAATGGACGTCTTGGACGCAAGCTCATGGACAATCTTAAAGTTTATGCTGGATCTGACTATCCTCAGAAAGCACAGAATCCAAAGCCACTTGAAGTTTAATTAGGAGTCTATGATGGTAAAGAATATTGCTATTGGTACAGGTAGAAGAAAGACAGCTACAGCACGCGTTTTCCTGCGTGATGGCAGCGGAAAAATCGTTGTAAACGGAAAAGATGTTGCTGAATATTTTGATTCAGAAGAACAGGTACGTATCGTACACCAGCCGCTTCTCGTTACAAGCAACGAAAATAAATATGACATTCTTATTAACGTAACTGGAGGTGGTCTTAAAGGTCAGGCCGAAGCTTGTCTTCACGGTCTTTCAAGAGCTCTTCTCCAGGTTGATCCTGATGCTCATACATCTCTTAAAACAAACGGCTTCCTTACACGTGATAGCCGCATGGTTGAACGCAAGAAGTACGGTCAGCGTGGTGCACGCCGCCGCTTCCAGTTCTCAAAGCGTTAGTTTATACAAAGATTTTGCAGTTTATTTCTGCAAAATCCCGAATATTGCTTGAGGAATACGTTATTGCGTATCAGTGCATTAAAACAGGCCGTGTCAGATGTTGTAGAAATTACTTCTGAAGACGGGCCTGTTTTTTTTATCAGACTTGCATATTTGCAGAGTATAAACCCGGATAATATTCAAGTGGGTGCCGTATTTGAAGACGCTGAACTTGATGAACTTGTTGAAGCCGGACTTGCCTTTGCCGCAGAGCGTAAGGCGGAAGAATACCTTGCCCGTTGTGAACAGTGCAGGATGGGCCTTGAGAGAAAACTTGCTCAAAAAAAGATGCCGGCCAATTCAATAAAAGCTGCACTGGATTATCTTGAAGGCAGGGAACTTCTAAGTGACAGAAGATTTGCATTTTCCTGGATTAGAAGTCATACTATAAACAAGCCTCAGGGGCGGATACGCCTTCTGTCGGAATTGTGTTCCAGAGGAATCTGCTCACAGGATGCAAAAAGTGCCCTCGATGAATTTTTTGCTGACGTTGATGAACTTGAATTATGTAAGCGGGCATATAAAAAAGCATTGAGAAACGGAAAAACCGGAGAAAAATTGTTAAAAAGCATGATTGATTCGGGATTTTCGTATAAAATGATTAAAGAAATAGAATCGGAATAAATTGTGGAGAAAGTGATGCCGGATAAAACTAATAAACCTGTTGTCTTTTCAGCTCTTGAAGTAGCAAATATTTGTGGTGTAGTAAATCAGACTGCAATTAACTGGATTAAAGGCGGACATCTTAAGGCCTTTACAACTCCGGGCGGTCAGTATCGTGTTTATCCGGATGACCTTGCTGAATTTATGAAGGAACGCGATATGCGTATTCCTGATGAACTTGCAAAACACTGCTCATGTGTATCAGTAGCAAAAAAATCGATTCTCGTAGTTGATGATGACCGCGGGCTTAACACTGTAATCACTAAATTCCTTGAAAAAAAATACAGCAGTGAAAACTTTGAATTCTTTCAGGCTTTTGACGGTTTTGAAGCCGGTGTTCTGATGACAGAAAAACATCCGGGCTGTATCGTTCTCGATCTGGATCTTCCTGGTGTTGATGGATTTAGTCTTTGCAAGAAAATAAAAACAAGTTCAAACTTTGGTAAGCCGACAGTAATTGTAATCACTGCCCTGGAAGACAGCGACACGGAAGACCGCGTTAAGGAACTGGGTGTAAAGCACTTCTTTAAAAAGCCTTTGAACCTTGTAGAAGTTGCACAGGCAGTAAGCACCGCAATCTAGTTGCGGCGCCTGCCGTTACAGATTGAATTAATTCAATCCGCCTGTATAAAGATAGTTCATTACATTACCCTCAGCAAAACATGCCTGAGGGTTTTTTATTATGCTCAAACCTTCCATAAGCAGGTCTCTGATGCTGTCAGGTTTGTCGTAGGCGTAATCCTTAAAGATAAGATTGTCGGCCGGCATTGTACTTCTGATAGTCGCAACGGCCTGTTCAAAAGTCATTACATCGTCAATAAGTCCGTTTTTCTGAGCCTGCAATGCTGAATAAATGCGTCCGTCGGCAATCTTTTTTACCTGTTCAACATTCATTTTACGAGATGCACAAACGATGTCTGTAAACTGGTCGTAGCACTCGTCCGCGAGTGACTGCATGATCTGGAGCTGTTCTTCTGTGGCACTTTCGTTGAAATTCAACATGTTTTTGTTTTTGCCTGCATGGATGGTAGTCGACTTGATTCCAATCTTTTTGAGAAGTTCAGTTCCGTCAAGAAAACTTGCGGAGATAACACCGATTGAACCTGTAAGGCAGTTTCTGTTGGCGTATATTTTGTCTGCCGCACAGCCGATGTAGTAACCGCCGCTGGCAGCTATCGGACCAAAGTATGCGGTAACTGATTTGCCGGTTGTCTTGTAGTCCATGAGGGCCAGATAGGCTTCGTCGGCGTGATAGACTGTTCCGCCCGGTGAGTCGATAAAAAGCAGGATTCCCTTATTTTTTTTGTCGTTTTTAAGTGTGTGGATTGTGTCCAAAAGCCATGTCTGGTTGTAAGTCTGGTTTTTGTTTTCAATTACACCGCGGATATAAATTGTTGCGATAAAAGGTTTGTTTGCGCCGGTAAAATCAAATTTGCCCTTTACAATCGAAGCAGAATCTTCAGAGCCCTGTGTGATTGACGGGTTCATTCTGTTAAACTGCTTTTTTACAATTGTAACTGCCACAGATGCAACTACGATTACTGCAAGAACAATGATTCCTTTTTTTAAATTTTTATCCATTTTTATTTTGCCCCCTAATTAAAATCTTCCTGAGTTAAAACACCTGAACGGATGGCCATAGCCTTCAGGTCTTTGTAGGCATTTGTAAAACTGAGCATTGTGTATGGTGTCAACCACAACTGAAGAATTCCAAAAGTAAAGGCTGCAAGAATGTTCCAGCCGATAAAACTGAGTGTCATGACAAAAAGGTCTGCCTTGTAACCCTTTGTCATAATTTTGCTCATCCGGACGGCCTTGAGAACTCCGATTTTTGGGTTTTCTGCAAGAATAAAGAATGTCTGCGAATAGGCGTATGACTTTACAAAGCCCGGAATGATAAAGATACAGAACCAGAAACAAATCCATAAAAAGATCCAGATGCAGGTAAAGGCTGCCTTAAAGGGATGAGAAAATCCGCGGATAAATTCAGAAAATGGAATTTTGCTCGGGTTTGAATAATACACATTGAATAAGTGACAGAGCGAAAAACTCAAAATGCCGGTTACTGACAGGTAAAACAAAATTATGATGAACGGCACTGAAGAAAATGAAATGTTCGGGGTGAATCCGGGTGCGCCGTAAGAAGGTATCTGCGCTGTCTGTGTTTCAGTTGAATCAATAATTGCGTAAGAAGCCGGTATTGCATTTGTTGAAGAATTTATTCTTTCTGCGGCCGGTGTTGCAGTTATTATGGCTATGATTACAAAACTTACCAGTGTGGCAAGGGCTGCAGTTCCAAGCCGTCCACGCAGCTGATTTTTTGCTGATTTTTTGTAAAATCTACGGTCAAACATTTATTTTCCTCCGAGTTCCATAAGCATCTGTGTGTAATAGCGCTTTTCGATTTTGTCTTCGCTTATTCCGCACTTTGCAAGCATTGCAAGAAGCTTTTTGTTTGTGCTTTCTACCTGTTTAGGGTCGTTTGAATTTGACATTATTTCTATTTCGATAAAGTCTCCGAGCGGCGGCACCTTGCATAATTCAAAAAGAACATCATTGTACTGCCAGTCAAGGACAACCTTATGTTTTACGATATCTGTCTTAAAACCTACGTCTTTCAAAAAAGACTCCAGCGGAGCAGCTTCGTCGAGGGTGCATTCCTGTTCGTCATTAACTTCGATGGCCTTTCCGTCTTTGTCGAGGAGTTCCTTTTTTTTGTAGGTAAAAATAACTGTTTTTTGTGAATCGATACTTACTTCCGGTAAATCAAGTTCCGTTGGGGTAAAGGGAGTTTCCTTCCTGATGCGGACCTGGATCTGTCTGCCTTCGACAGTCTTTCCGTAGTAGGTGTCATCCTTTTCTACAGCCCCGGAAAAATAAGCAAAACTTTCGAGTTTTTTAATTAAAGCCTGTCTGTCTTCGACATGAGCTTTCAGTTCTATTTCGTACATACTAAAATTATAACACAGAATATCTTTGTTTGACACCGTGGCTTTATGTGTTATAATTGAGGCTATGAAAAGAATTATTGCAGGCCTTCTGGTTTTTTCTATTTTGGGATTCTCTGTTTTTGCTCAGTCTAAAGCAAGTGCCTCAGTTGCATTCAGCGGCTTTGGAGGAGGACTCCCTTCTTCGGCAGTAACAGTTGATAAACTTGCCGACGATGAAGGTTTTGTTTATGAAGAAGACAACGGCCAGAACAAAAAAAAGAGTTCAGGCCTTAAAACTGCCGCATGGATTACAGTCGGTGTTATAGCGACAGCCGCAGCAACCGCAATGATTGTTTACGGTGCCAAAAAAGGTACTGACAACTGTATCGAAGGTTGTGTGGACGACATGTGCAGTTCAACCTGTGATGGTTTTTCAGACTCGCTCTCTCAGTCGTGCGCCGACAGTATGGCTGAGTCATGTAATTCCGAAAAAACAGTTCAAGCTGTGGCTGCAAACGTAATTCCGGTTTTTATGCCGTAAAGCTTTTTATATGAAGTCAAAAAAACTTCTATTACTTTTTCTTATTCAATGGGGTTGCCTTTGTTACGCACAGGGCAACCTTAATTTTTTGTCTCTCACGCTCAGACGCACAATTCAAACGGAGACTCAGTCTTTGACTGTCACGGGTTCGATGTATCATCAGGCCTTTCCTCATTTTTTTGAATTTGAACTTACTTCGCCTGCAAAGGATTATTTTTGTGCTTCAGCCAATCACTGCTGGTACAAATCGAATTCAACCCTTGAAAAAGACGATGAAAGCCTTGAAGTTATAAATCAGACCTGCGCGGACATAAAAAACTGGTTCAAGACGGACCTGGGCTTTGGGGAAGACGGTTATTTTGTAGACGAAAGAAAATTCAGCAGCGGAATTTTGATTCAACACTGGAAGACAGATGACAAGTCAAAACCTGTTCGGTCGATGAAGACTTTTTCTGATGCCAGGGGACGGTTTTTGCAGCTCGAAATCTTTCTTGAAGACGATGTTTTAATGGCGCGTACTTTTTTGTCAGACTATGTTTATAAAAAGGGCCGCGTCTTTCCGACAAAAATCAGGACCGAAAGTTATTCTCAAGGCAGCCGGACTCAGATTACAACAATTGAATTTTTATCGGTGGACTTTGCAAAAATCGAAAACAAAATCCCGGAAGCTGTCATCAGTCAGAGCGGCTCTCCGTTAGTTGAATTAAAAAATATGAGCGCCCGCGAAAAGGGCGTGCAGGGCAAAGACAGGGCAAACGGCAAAAAAGGCTTTTCTCTCCTCGGACTTGGCGTTGACGCCGGATACTGGTTTTATAAAAAGTTCATCACAAGCCAGGACATGAGCCACTGCTCGTACGACCCGAGCTGTTCAAATTATATGGTTTTATGCATTAAGCGTGACGGACTTTTAGGCCTGATTGAAGGACTTGACCGCCTTGAGCGCTGTACCACACACGAAGACAGGGTTAACCTCTACACAAAAACCCCTAAGGAAAAGTTTCTCGATACCCCAAACCTTCTCAACGAGCGCAAAAACGACAATTTTAAAAGTCAAATGCTCCGTAACAACGAGCAGGCAGAAAGCATTTTGCCGGATTTAGATGAGAATCAGAAAACAAATCCAAGTCTGGATTTTGCACACAACCTTTTCCTTAACGGCTATATTGCAGAAGCCCTGCCGATTTACGAGGCCTACGTAAAAGAGAGCGGTCATAAAGAAAACTTTGATAAATCTGCCGCAGGAGCTCTCGTAAAAATCTACGCAAACGGGGCGCAGCCTTCAACCGATATTTATGCCTTGGCCGGACAAACTCTTTCGGTTCAAAAACAGGATAAGTTCTGCAAAGAAATTGCAGACTCGTATAAATCTCTCCGTACAAAGAGCCGGACAGGAGCAACAGTGCTTTCCATGCTTTTGCCTGGAATGGGACATGTTTACTTAAGCAATTATAGGCGCGGTATTTTTACCTTTATTGAAGTTGTTTCCATGGCAACTGCCGTTTATTACTGCCAGGACTTTTACGGTCAGAAAAACTGGCGTCCGTGGCTGTTTGGTGCAATCGGTGCGGTCGACTGGATTACTGACATCTACGGCGCCAATAAGGCTGCCCAGCGTTACAACCAGCGCCTGTACCGCGAGGCCGACGGAAAACTGCAGGAAAAGTACCTGGAGGTTTTGTATGAAGATTAAAAACATTTTTGGCACAATTATTATTCTCATGTTGAATTCAGCAATTTTGAGCGCCGCTGACTTTACGGCTGAACAAATTAAACTGTACAGGCAGATTCTTTTTGAATACGAAAATGCTCCGGCCTCTCTCCGGCAGGCAGGAGCAAAGGCCACAACTGTTGAACAAAACCGCGTTGATGAATCGCTTGCAGGATTGATTCAATTTTATAACGAGAACAGAAGTTTTGAAAATGCAAAAATCTATGCTGAAAGCAGGATAAATTATTACATTGAATGGGGCAGGCCAGCCTCACAAATTCAAGAACTCGAACTGAATTATATTCAACTGTTGGAAAGTCTTGCCGTCAGGGATAAAAAACTTGACGATGCAATAATTCAAAAACTTTATGGTTACGCATACGACGCGCGGGAGGAAGTTTCAGAAAAGGCAAATGCGGTTCTTTTAAAGGCTCTTCTTAAGACTAAAAACTATGAGGAATCAAAGGTTCTGGTCGGGCAAAACTGGCCGTCTCCTCAAAAAGAAGTCTTTTTGCAGGCAATTGAAGGTGCACAAAACTACAAAGGCAAAAATCCGAAACTTGCGCTCGCCCTTTCTTTTGTCCCCGGGATGGGACAGTTTTATGCGCACCAGTGGAAGGACGGCCTGAATGCGCTTGTCCTCAACGGAGCTTTGTGGACGGTGAGCGCCTGGTCTGTCTGGCATTTGAACTTCTTTGACTTTTTTATTCTTGAAATGGATCCTGATTACCGCTTTTTCCGGGGCAACTTATACAACGCGCAGAAGGATGTTTATATTTACAACGATGCCAGGGTTGAAGAGATTTTATCCTCAGTTTACAACTCTTTATAAAAATCCACTCATTTGCTAGAATACAGATATTATGACAATCACACTTAAGAATTCAAATTACGAAGTAGTTTTAAATACTCACGGAGCCGAAATCAATTCGTTCCGCGGGTCGGACGGCACTCAATATGTTTTTGAAGGCCCGGAATCTGTATGGAAATTCCACGCACCGGTTTTGTTTCCTCACGTTGGACGCATCAAGGACGGTTTTTACACATATGCCGGCAAGGAATATCACCTTGTTAACAACGGTATGAGCCGCGATCTTGAACACAAAATCATTGAACAGTCTGCCACAAGCGCAACTTTTGAACTTACAGAAAGCGCAGAAACAGCAGACAAGTTCCCGTGGAAATTCAGCCTCAAAACTCATTATGAATTACGCGATGACGGTTTGACTTTTACAACAACTGTAACAAACACTGATTCAACAGAAATGCTCTTTTCTGTAGGAAGCCACACCGCATTCTGCTGCCCGCGCAACACTGACCCTGCAGGAACAACAAACGCCGACTATCAGTATGAGTTTGAAAACAAAGAACCTCTTACAACAGTTCTCCTGAACGACGCTGCTCAGCTTGCCGTTGACGAAGAAGGAACTTCTCCATGCACAAAACCTTACGGCGAAAAACAGAGCGGAATTATTCCAATCAATGCTGAAGGCTTTGGAAACGGACACTTTTTTACAAAGTTTACTTCTAACTGGGTTGGTCTGCGTAACAAAAAAGACGGAAGTCTCGTAAAAGTAAATTGTGCAGGTTATCCATATCTTATGGTCTGGCAGGGCGGAAACGGCGCTGAAGGTGCTTCGGGCAACGGATTCAACTGTATCGAACCATGGTACGGAACTGCCGATGCAGAAAACACTGAACACGAATGGGAAGAAAAGGCTTGTTTAATCAGCCTTGAACCTGGAAAGTCATTTACTGCTGACCAGTCAATTACTATCGAAAAATAATCTTATCGTCAGGGCATTTTTTAAAATATGCCCTGACACTGTTTCTTGCATCATCATTGTCTTTTGCGTTCTGCATCATGGTCCAGAAAAAGTGGCCAAAGCTAAAATTCAAACAATAATAGGCAAAAAATCTTTGCAGACGGGTCTTCCAGAATTCGGGAGGCTGGCATTCTTCAACATCGTCGATAAATTTAAGCGCTACTTCTTCCGCATCAAAGCTGAAGGGAGCGTCAGATGATAATTCCTTAAAAATCCATGGCTTTTGGGCAAGGGCCCGGGCAATCATCACTCCGGCTGCGTGCGGCGCTGCCTTGAGGGCTGCCTGGAGCGTTGTGCGGTCTTTAACGCCTCCGTTTAGAATTACAGGAATATTTGGATAGTGGAGGGCAAGTTTTTCTACGTACTGCCAGCGGCACGGGCGGCAGGTTTTTTCTTTTTTTGTGCGCGGATGCAGGGTCAGCATCTGTACGCCTTCTTCCAGGAGCATGCGAGTGAATTTATAAAAGCCTTCCTCGGTAAAGTCCTCATCCCCGAGACGCAGTTTTACCGAAAGCCTTTGCGGCGTGCTTCCGTCTTTTGCGTAGTTTTCTATCTGTGTTTTTACAGAACGCACGAGGTTTGCAGTTTCTTCTATCGGCTTGAGCATCCAGCTGATTCCGGCCCCGGTGTTTGCAATCTGAGGAGCCGAGCAGCCCATGTTGATGTCGATTCCGATGCCGCCTAAATCGAGGAGAACCTTTGCCGCTTCTGCCATCGGTTCTGCTTTTGTGCCTGTCAGCTGCCAGACCATTTTTTGAGGCTCTGGACCTGAACGGATATAGTATTTTTCGAACGGCCCCTGGTGAAGGAGGGAAGGGGCGTTGATCATTTCGTTAAAATATTCGTCACAGCCGCCAAAACGAGCCACGCATCTTCTAAAAGCTTCGTGGCTCAGAGTTGCCATAGGCGCAAAAACAAACTTCATTTAGTTTGTGCCTTCAGTTGAATCTGCCTGTTCGTCCAGAAATTCCTGAAAGATGTATGCGGCAAGACCGCAGAGTTCTGCGCAGGGACGCTTTTTATAGTATTCTTCTGTCCGCGCCTCACTTACAGGTGTATCCTGCTGTCTTTTTCTCAGTCCCAACAACTCGGCGCAGATAATCGAACCGTTTTTTTCGGCAAATTTTTTTGCCAGTGACTGACCGTCTTTGTAAGTCTGGTCTTTGTGGGATTTGATTTGAGCAGGAGAACAGTTTTCTTTGTCCGACGAATCGGATTCAACCGAGCGAGCCTTCTGGTTGTACATTCCGAGGCACATGAGCATTCCGCTCACGGTTCCGCAGACTTCGCGCATACGGCTCATTCCGCCGCCGAAAGGCTCACAGAGAGACAGAATTTGATTTTTATCCCAGCCGAGCTGTTCTGCAAAAACAGAAACAACCGACTGTGTGCAGTTAAGCCCCGACTTAAAGTTGTCGGAAGCTTTCTTCATTGCTTCTTCTTTTGTCATCAGACTTTCTCAATCAGGGCAGCAGCCGCATCCAAAAATTCTGCGTCCAGAGATTCAATATCGCCTTCGTCAACAGCCTTGTTGATTTCCTGAGACATTGGAATACGGGCAAGAACTGGAATTCCATAATCTTTTGCAATGCCGTTGATGTTGCTTTCACCAAAAATTTTAATTTCTGTGTTGCAGTCAGGGCATTTTACATAAGACATATTTTCTACGAGACCTACGATTGGAATTTTCATGGTTTCTGCCATTTTAACGGCTTTTTCTACGATTACCCGAACGAGCTGCTGCGGACTTGAAACGATGATGATTCCGTCGACAGGCAGACTCTGGAAAACTGTGAGCGGAACGTCACCTGTTCCCGGAGGCATATCTACAAACATAAAGTCAACGTCTTTCCATTCAACATCAGTCCAGAACTGTTTTACGGCGCCTGCAATTACAGGACCTCGCCAGATAACAGGGTCTGTTTCGTGTTCAAGAAGGAAATTCATGCTCATGAGCTGAATTCCCCTGTCTGTTTTAACCGGATAAATAGTTCCGTTTTTATCGCCGATGGCACGCTCTTCCGATACGCCAAAACTTGTTGGAATTGACGGACCTGTGATGTCAGCGTCCAGAATAGCTGTTTTATATCCTTTCTGGCAGAGTTTTGAAGCTAAAAGTGCTGTTACCAGAGATTTTCCGACACCGCCTTTACCTGAGACAATCCCGATAACCTTTTTTACACAGCTGCCTTCGCGCAAAGTTGCCCTAAGGTCTTTTGACTTGCAGTTTGAATCGCAGGTCGAACAATTATGTGTACATTCTTCTGACATGTGTTAACCTCTGTAGTTAAATTTACTAAATAAGAACGTTTTAGTAAAGAAATAAAACGTTATTGAAAATTCTTATTTTAACTGAGATAATTTTATTTATGAAGGAAAAATGCTTTTTAGCAGGAATCGTTGGCACCGGCCGTATCGGTTTTAGTCTTGGTTTTGACAAAAAACGCGAACAGCCTGCAAGCCACACGATGGCGCTTTTTAATAATAAAAACATCAAACTGATTGCAGCTGCCGACTCAAACGAAGAAAATCTTGCTGCGTGGAAAAAGTTTGCGCGCAAAAAGAAGAGTATGGCGCTGACCTTTGCTTCCAGCCGGGAACTCTATGAAAACGTAACCTGCCTGGACATAATTGTTGTGGCCGTTAACGAAGAAAGCCACCTCCAGGAATGTCTGAAGGCAATTGAATATAAACCCCGTCTTGTAATTCTCGAAAAACCTGTTGCACTGAACAGCGCAGAAGCCGGCTTGATCCTGGATGCCGCTAAAAAAGCAGAAGTTCCTGTGATGGTAAATCACGAAAGACGATTTGCCTTTGATTATATTAAGGCAAAAGAGCTGCTTGCGGAGATCGGTGAAATTCAATATGTTGACGCACGCTTGAACAGCGGGCTGCGTGTCTGGGCAGAAGAGTTTGAAAAGGACGGAACTTACAGCCTTCTCCACGACGGAACCCACCTTGTGGATATTGTGCGCTTTTTGTTTGATGTTGAATTAAAAGATCCGTTTGTTACAGGCATTTACCGCGACGAAAAAAATATCGTCCGAAACTTTACGGCAATTTATCACACGGACAAAATAAGTCAGATTTTACTTTCCATGAGCGGGCGCTCAAAGTTTTTTGAATTTTCCGTCGAAGTTACAGGAACTCATGGCCGCCTCTGCATCGGGAACGGATTTTTTAAATTGTACAAACGCGAAGAATCCAAGCTTTACACAGGTTTTTATTCGCTTGCAGGACAAAAAATCAAGGTTCCGAAGAAGACCGGCTACTTTGCAAATATGGTCCAGAATGCGGTGGACTTTTTACTCACAGGCGCTCCACTGGTATCTCCGCTCGATCAGGCGGTTGAAGACCTCAAAGTCCTTGAACAGATTAAGGAATCATTCAAATGACGAGGGATTTAACATCTGGTCATCCTCTTAAAATAATTGTTGGATTTGCAGTTCCGGTGTTTTTCGGCTGTCTCTTTCAGCAGTTTTATAACGTTGTAGACACAATTATCGTCGGCCGTTTTTTAGGCGTTCAAAATCTTGCAGCCGTCGGAAGTACAGGAAGCCTTCATTTTTTAATCATGGGCTTTTGCATCGGCTTGTGTTCTGGTTTTGCAATTCCGGTTGCGCAGAAGTTTGGGGCAGATGATTATAAAACGATGCGATCCTTTGTGTTCAATTCTTATGTGCTTCTTGTGTTCTTTTCTGTGGTTTTAACAGTGGTTACGCTCGTTTTCTGCAGGCCGCTTCTGACACTTTTAAAAACTCCTTCAGATGTTCTTGAAGGGGCAGATGAATATTTTGGCGTCATCCTCAAAGGAATTCCTGTTGTCCTCTTTTACAATCTGCTTGCGGGAATCATCCGCTCGGTCGGTGACAGTAAAACACCTTTATACTTTCTTGTTCTTTCTGCCGTGTTGAATATAATTCTTGATCTGCTTTTTATTGCAGTTTTTGGTTTTGGCGTAAAGGGGGCTGCCTCTGCAACTGTAATTTCGCAGACAGTTTCCATGGTTTTGTGCTGGTTTTACCTGCAGAAGCATTTTGAACTTCTGCGCCTGAAAAAGGAAGACTGCCTCTTAAACAAAAGGAGAATTCGTGTCCTTCTTGGAGCGGGGCTTCCGATGGGGCTGCAGTATTCGATTACTGCAATAGGAAGTGTAATTTTACAGTCTGCGGTAAATGCTCTGGGCTCTGTTTTTGTCGCTGCCATGGCAACCGGACAAAAAATCAGTATGTTTTTTTCTACACCCTTTGACAGCCTCGGAACAACTATGGCGACCTACGCCGGCCAGAATGTAGGAGCGCAAAAAATCGACAGGCTTAACAGCGGACTTTCATGGGCCTGCGTGCTCGGCGCAGTTTATTCAATTCTGGCGCTGTGTGTTTTGTATTTTTTTTCTAATTCAATCATTACGCTTTTTATGGACCGCAGTGAATCTGCATCGGTTTCTCAAAATGTAATTCAAAACGCAAGATACTTTTTGCTTTGCAACGGGGCAACCTATTTTCTTTTGGCCCTTGTAAATATCGTGAGGTTTATGATTCAGGGAATGGGCTTTTCAAAAACTGCTGTATTTGCCGGAATTTTTGAATTAATCGGACGTTCTGCAATCGGCGTCTGGATTGTTCCTCTGCTTGGCTTTAAGGGAGCCTGCCTTGCAAGCCCTTTGGCATGGGTTCTTGCAGACGCGTTTTTG
>JAILFZ010000125.1 GCA_024697295.1 Treponema sp. | reverse complement strand
TATTTGAAGCATCAATATCTGTAAAGGTTAAAGTATTTACTCCTTTTTTTACAATAACGCTTTCGCTTGGATCTGTAACAGTACTACCATCACAGCTAACATAATAAATTTCTACATGTGAAAAATCTTCGTCTGTTGGATCTGTCCATGTAAGGGTCATTGTCTCTTCATCAGAATCATAAGCAATTTCATAATCTGAAACTGGTGACGGACCGGTAAAATCAAACTGGTCTATTGTAATCACTTCAATTTCTTCGCGACCTGCAATATCCAAAGCAGCTACTGTGTAACTTCCATTAACGCTTTCACTGTTCCCTTCAATTGTAAAGGTCCATGTTTTATCATCGTTTCCGGTCATTTCTGCCTCAGCCCCATATTTAATAAGGGTATTTGCATTTAGGCTTCCGTCTTTTTGGTAAGTTACCTTTTTTACAGTATAATCAGTGTTTATTTTTGCCGTTACAGTCAGACTTGTACAGGTCTTGTTTCCGCTATAGCCATTTTCATTAGGTACGTCAGCGGAAAGATCAATTGTAAGAATTTCTTCTTCTGGAATTGAAGGTGTTGCATTTACAGAAGCTTTAGCACTTCTATTTCCATTTATATCTACAGTTACAACATTGAAAGTATATTCTGTGTCGTTAGTAAGTCCGCTTACATAACATCCGCCTGCTCCCTGAGCAACATACAGACAGGATTTATTGAAAGAAAGAGCCCTGTTAATTGCACCCGATCCCGAATGGCTGACTTCATAAAAAAGAACATCACTGTCTTTTGCATCAGTCCATGTAAGAAGAACCCGGCTGTCTTTAGATTCTGCAGCAAGATTTGTAACCGAAGCCGGTGCCATTATGTCCGATGTTCCGGAAGCCGAACCGTTTTCTGATCCATCAGAACAAGCGACAAAAAACATTAAAACTGCTGCACTTATACAAAGGGCAGCTAATTTTGTAAGTTTTCTCATCTTATTATCTCCTTTGAGTATAACAATAATTAATAATTTAATTTTAACACGATAAATTTCAAATTTCATAAAAATTCATTTTTTTCTGTCCTTTTCTACTTTTTTTAATAATTTCATAGTATGGAGATTGTATATTACTTTTGCATTGATTATTAGGGGGTGTTAATTAGACGCTTACTTGGCATGTAACTGCGAATGGCCCGGGCGTGGTTTTGTGTCTTGAACACTCTGACAAATAATGTTAAAATGTCAATATAAATAGGAAACAACTGTTTCCGGGAGTAATTTTATGAAAAAAGCTTTAATTGCTACTGGCCTTTTTGGCGCCTTGTTGGCTTCGCAGGTTTTTGCCGGCGGAATCGATGCAAAAACAAACTTAAGCGTTGGTTATCTTAGAAACCCAAGCCGCAACACAGAATCAGAACGTCCTGAAGCTGCTCTTTATAACATTGCAGGAACAGCATTCATGTCAGACGGTCTTTATCTCGAAGCCGGTGACCAGTTTATTTTTAAGACATATTCACACGAAGTTTCTGGAACAGAATACAAAGATGAAAAACCGGTATTTCTTTTCCCTAACGCAGAAATCGTTTACAAACACGGAAAATTAGGTTTCTTTGCAACATTCCAGGTAGCTGCCGGCGGCGGTTCACTTGAATACAAGGACGGAAGTGCAGCAGTTGGCGGTGGTGTTTTAAAACCACTCGATATTTATTCAGTAACATTCGGTGAAAACGTTGGTGTTTCATATCAGATTAACGACATTGTAAGCCTTTCTGGTGCTGTACGTTTCCTCGAAGCAAGCCAGACAATGGAAACAAAACACCCGATGCTCGGTACTATGGGCTATGAAGCTTCAGGCTTTGGTATTGGCGGAATCTTTGGTGTAAATGTAAGACCTGTTGAAAAACTTGACCTTTCATTCCAGTACAAGACAATTACAAAAATGGAATGTGAAATTGATTCACTTAAAGGAAACGAAACTGCACAGGGTGCAATGGCTTCTACATTTGGAATTACAAAAGGAAATAAATACGACTCTGACCTTTCTGCAGAATTCAACGCAGGTGCCGGATACAAATTTACAGACGCACTCTATGTAAGTTCATCTTTCAACTACTATTTCAACAAACAGGCTGACATGGGAAGCGCTCTTTCTTCATCAAATGCAGACTATGACGACTCATGGGAAATCTACGGCGGTGCTGACTATGCAATCAATAAGACTGTTCTTGTTTCAGGTGGCCTCGGATATTCAAAACAGGGTTTTAATGATGACTACAATAACGTTTTCTCACCGGTTCTTGACTGTGTAAGCTTTGGTGCAGGTGCAGAAGTTAGCCCGATTGATAACCTTAAACTGACTTTTGGCGGTATGTACGCAAAATATCTTGAAGAAGATTACAACGGCCTTACACTCAACAAGTCAATCATCATGCTCAGCTTGAGCGCAACTTACAAATTTGGACTGTAATTGAGAATGATTTGAGGCTTTGAAAATCAGTCGTTTTTCTGGCTTCAATTAAAGTTTTTACAGTTATAAAAATATAAAAAGTCCTGTTCCAAGTGCGTTTTTTAACGCACTGCACAGGGCTTTTTTTTGTGTGTTTGGAAAATATACTTTCACCCCTACCCGACTTTTTGTTTATTTAACCTGGTTATAAACGAGGATTGAGGTTGTTACAATCGACAGAAGGGTTGTGAGTACCGGAGCAATCAGGTTAAAGTGATACAAAAATGAATTCGATTTTGCTTCGATGTTCGTTTCCGGTGTGATAAAGTCTGCCTTGGAAAGCTTTTTGCCCGCAATGTTTGTGATTGTTACACGGTTTCCACTGTTTTTTTCCTTCAGGAAACCGCCTGCAAGACCCACGTAGTAATCGTAAGTTCTGTCAGGAATGTACGGATAGCGGCCTGGTTTTGCGACAGCCCCTGATACTGTTACAAAGTACTGCTTGAACGGAATTATGAGGGTATCATTCGGGTCAATCTGTACATTTGAATAATAGGTTGCATCGTAAAGCATCGGTTCAATATTCATCGGAAAGCTTTCGCCGTCACGAAGAACATAAGCCTTCTTTAAGTCACTTTCCGGCATGAAAATGTGCTTGTGTTTTCTCAAAAAGAATGCGTAGTCTTCGCCGTTGTTAAAAGTCAAGGTTAATTTTGATGTATTTGCAACTGAATCTGTACTGGCTGCAGCTTCTGTCTGTACACCTTTAACTGCACCTTCAATAAAGATTATAGGCATCAGTTCTGAATAAGAAGCAATAAAGACTGTATCGTAATTGATAAGCGGATAGTCATTTTCAACATCTGCTGACTTAAGGTAGATTTTCTTACCTGCGTCTGCTGTTTTTTCTGCATCGTCCAGCTTTCTGTAAAGTTCAATGCGGGATGTATCTGCAAGAGGTGCAAGTCCGTTTCCGTACAATGTAATGAGGGCCTGCAGGTTTTCGCCGTCAAAAAGCTCATAGGTTCCAGGGCGTTCTACCGCTCCGGTCACCTTCACTTTTTTTGTACAGCGGTTGATTTCGATTTTGTCTCCCGGTCTTAGATAAGGGTCCTGACTCTGATCTCCGAGGCGGACTGACTTAAAGAGGTCGTATTTATTTTTCTGGCCGTCTGCAGAAGTAATCAGAACGTCGCGTGTTGATGAATAGGCTGTCAGAGTGTCTTCGTTAAGAATGTTTGAAAGGCGTGTCAAAGCCCATGCGCCCTTCTCTGTCGTTGATTTAACTTCACCCTTGATCATTACCTTAAAGCTAGCCGGTGTTACAAGAACAAACTGAACTCCGCTCATCGGGTAGTTTTTGGTAACCAGAAGTTCAACCTGCTGCTTGAACTGTAAAAATGTTTTGCCTTTTACATCGAGGATACCAAGGTTTGAAACACGGACCTTGTATGTTGTGTCTACAGAAATTGTATACTGGATTGCATTTGATCCTGCCGCGTACGCAAGTGAATAAATGTCACCCGGCGTTACGAGGTAGTCTGCTCTGCTCATTGCAAGCTGTGCATTATTGAGCATACCTGATGATTTTTCTTCGCTCTGTGCTTCGTTAATATATGCAGAAACAGCCGCCTGTGGAAAAACTGCCTGTGCTGTAAAATAAGTTGTTAAAAAAACTGCGATAAATTTATTTATTTTCATTTTTCCATCCGGATTTGATTTTTTGCATTGCTTCCCTGTCGTTTTTAATATTTTGAACTGCATTTAAAGCGAATGCGAGAAATATTGAAATAAAGATTGCTGCAAATGTAATGATGATACAGAGTTTACCGCGGCTTGGTCCTGATTTCTGGTCAGGAATTTCTGCTTCTTCAATAATCTGGAATACGGGAGTATCTGAAGCCATCTTAATTTTTAAAAGTTCCTGCTGGGTTTTAAGCTGTGTGTAAACCTGCTGCTGGGCTTCAAGTTCAAGTTTAACCATCTGTGATTCCGTCATAATTTCCGGGATGGTAGAAGCAGATGCTCCGTAAGAAACTGAAGACTCGAGCTGTTTTGTTCTTTTCTGGAGCCGCAGTATTTCGTTCTTAGTGTTTTCAATATTCTGTTCGAGGTTTTTCTTTTCAAGAAGATTTTTATCAATACCCAGATCAAGGAACATATTTTCCATAAGTTTTACGGCATAATTAACGACTGACTGGGCAAAAACAGGATCAATGTCCGTAAAACTGATTGAAAATACGCCTGACTCTTCGTCAAAATTTGCAGCAAGCACTTTTTTGAGCTGTTTGCGGCTGTTTGCGCGGGGTGATTTTTTAATTTCCCATTTTTCGATAAAGTTGAATTCATCAACGATTGGGTCAAGAAAAGAATTGGTTCCCGCAAAATAAGTAGCAAGGGCGCTATATGTAGATCCACTTGCAGCGGAAATACCAGCCATTGAAGCCAGTGAGCCGAGTCCGCTTGAAGAAATCATGGAAGAAAGCGAGCCGCCGCCTGAAGACGAGTCATTTATAAGCATGAGGGCCTGTGGAGTATATTTATTGGGCAAAAATGACTTTTCCGGCGGAAGGATAAGCGAAATAATTGAAATTACAACTGCAAAAATCATTGCAAAAACTGTAACTCCGATAATAATCTTTTTATATTTTAAGAGAACTGCTAAAAGATCTATCAGCGAGATTTCATCATCGCCGTTTTCTGATATCTGGTTTGAATTTTCTGATTGTGACATATAATAATTTTAGCAAATATATACAATTAAGGCAATTGCAAACGGTGGTGTCGACAACTTCTTAAAAATAATATAACATTTTTGTTAATAATGGGTAATAATAATCTTAAGTTCAAGCAGCGCATTCAAAGATTCATCAAAAAATTAAAGAGGGCTTTTACCAACCCTTTTACCTACATAGGTATTGTAATCGTTATTTCCATCTGTGCTGCAACCTACATCGTCGAAATTACAGAAACCAAAACGGACAGTGGAATTACAGGCTGGTTTGACGCAGTCTGGCACACAATTGTTGCTGTTTCTGCCGCCTACTTTGACTACTATGTAAAATCAGTTCCTGGACGAATGGCATCGCTTGTCCTTCTGCTTTTTGGAATGATTGTATTCAGTTTTATTACCGGTAAAATCACATCCGGCTTCATGAACATCTTAATGAAAGGAAACAAGGGGTTAAAAAAACTTAGAAAAATGAAAGGACAT
>JAILFZ010000107.1 GCA_024697295.1 Treponema sp. | reverse complement strand
TACAGAAGAAAGTCCGAGATTTGCATGATCTTCAATGCTGAACATGTGAGAGCTAAAATCTGATTCTGCAGAAATAGTCTGTATTGAATTATTGTAGTTTCCTGTGATAACTACATAAGCACTTGGCTGAACCTTGAGCGTTCCTGAGATGGTAATATCATCTTTCAGGATAAGAACATATATAGTATGAGTTTCTTCATAATTTTCTGTACAAAGTGCAAGAGCACTGGCAAGAGACATAGGATCGTCTTCAGAACCGTTAGCTGCTTCGTCAGGTGAATTTGAAACGTAGTACGTTGTGTAATCTTCCCACGGATCCACGACAGTGTCTGGGTCTGGTTCCACGACAGGGTCTGTGTCTGGGTCACCCTCGTCGTCTCCTCCAGACCCGTCGCTATCATCATCTATCACGTCCTCGCCAGTGGCAGTTGTTTCATCTGGTGTAAAATCAAATACATTAAGTCCCGGGTTAACATACCTTGTAAATTCAAATGTATAAGGTTTTATATCTGCTTCAGATTCGTAGTTGATAAGAAGTGTAAAGGTTACTTCCTGATCAAAAGGAACTGAGTTAAGCTTGAGTGAAACTGTTGTAAGATCAGGATTAAAATCAGGTTCGATTGTTGTTGTAGACGCTTCCAGTTCATTTCTCAAATTTTCAAATTTCTCTTCAGCATCCGGATTAGTGATATATACTGCCAGGGCTGTAGAATTCACTTGTCCGTCGGAAAGGAGGGCTCCGGCTTCATCCAGAAAACTATAATAAATATATACGGTCTTTATGGATGCTTTGTAATAGGATTTTATTAAATCCATCTGTTTTGCAAAGGGATAAACTTTTTCAGACTCCTGACCGAAATTTGTCTTTATCTGCATCCAAAAACCCTCATAACCACTAAAATACCCAAAATCTGATGAATTTTCCATTACTTTTTCAGCGAGAACATCGTAAGCAGCATCTTCTGTTAAACCGTATCTAGAAGAAGTTAACTCTTGAATAATCTGGTAATAAGTGAAAGTATCTTCATAGTTGGAAGACTCAAGCATTTCGTCGATAAAAGAATAATCATCATCTGAGCTACTGGTGATATCTCTTGCTATGGTTCCTGAAAGGCTGGCTTTAACTTCGATGTCTGCAACTTTCTTGTTCGGCTGGAACACGCTTGAGCAGGAAGTGATGAGCAGGGCTCCCAAAATTACTGAGAATAAAGCAGAAATTCGATTTTTCATTGTTTGACCTCTTTTATCTTTTTTTTAGCTGTTAAAAGTTGTAATAAACTCCCCGCTGTGCAAATCCTAAGAACCCCTTGTCCTTAGGATTAAACTTTTTATGATTTTCTCCGTAATGGCAAAGCAGTATTTTACTTTTTGTCGACTGCGGTAAAGTGGCAATTTCTTCGTACCAGGCGTGTACTCCGCCCGGGTAGAACTGGCAGTCATGGAATATGTATTCAATTTTGTAATTTGATTCCATCCAGTTGATTAAATCCGGGTCAAATTTTGTGTCGCCGGTAAAAAGAATCCTGTCGTCAATTAAAACTCCCAGAGAATAAAAACATTCTTTCCAGTCATTTGTGTTTGACGGAATATGATTTGTCCTGAACATTTTTACGTCGATGGAACCTATTTTTGCGTGGTACATCGGCCGCGGAGTATCAGAAAGTTCAACAGGTTTAATCTGGTCAAAATAATCTTCAAAGGTCATAAACTTGCCCTGGGCGCTTTGTTCGCCGTATGAGCAGCCTCCCTTGAGACTTTCGTTCCACAGGATTTCTTTATATTCATCAGTGATTACGATTCGTGGACGTGTTTTGGCAATGTAACGGCCTGCAAGAGCAAGTTCTTCAAGTCCGCCGATGTGGTCTGCGTGACTGTGTGTTATCAGGACATTTTTTATCGTTACAAGCGGTGTATTGTAAGTTGTAAGGGCATAAGGACATATGTTTCCGCAGTCTATCAAAAGGTGATCCTGACCTTTGATAATCAGAACATTATTCTGGAAGTCCACCTTGTTGAATGCGCTTCCTGTTCCGACAAAGAAAAACTGCAGTGTACCGTCATTGGTGAGATTAATTTTTTTCTTAAATTTCGTAATCTTCATTAAAAAAATCCTTAAATTTATTATAACCCCAAAGTGTCGTAAAAACTATTAGAAGATTATAAAAAAATGTCATATTTATAGTAAAGAATTAAGGCTGTAAACGTCATTTACACCGTCTACCAGAATGGCTCCCATGCCAAGTTCAAGCGGCAAATCCAGGTCTATGTCGTAGCGGTCGCCGATGCTGATGCAGTTGTTGAATTCAACCGGGGGGTCGAGGACGTTTTGTGATGATTTGAGGGCAAGTTCAAATATCTCTTTTGCGGGTTTTGATTTTTTAAGCGAATCAAGTCCGATGACTTTTTTAATGTAATTCTGGATTCCGATGACCTGGAGGGTACGGGTGGCAGGCTCGACCGGGTTGTTGGTAACGCAGATTATGAAATATTTTTTAGAAAGCGCGTCCATGGTTTGAATCAGTTTTTCGTCTCTGCAAAGATATTTTGCAGGGTCAAAAAGGGTTTTTCGCCACTGGATGCTCTGTTCAATTGAAATGCCGAAGTGGGTGAGCAGGTTTCCGAGACTGATTTTTTTGCCTCCGTGAGTTTTTGCCCATTCACTCCTGAAATTGCGTACAAGTTTACGGCCTTCGTCATGGGTGATTCCGCGGATATCGGCAAAATGCCTTACCTGACTGTCGATCTGCTCTTTTGCGTATTCGGGATTGGTGTACAAGGTTGAATCAATATCGAATATTAAAACTTTGGTCTCGGCCGGAATTTTGTAAACTTTCATGGCTGTGCTGTCAGGCGGTTATATGGCGCTTAGTCGTGATCCGCCGGAACTGTCGGCATATAGGTTTTTGCCTTTTTTACAAGTGCAAAGGCTGCTTCTTCGATTGAGTCGTAGTAACCGAGTGCAATGCGTGCAAGAACGTTGTCGCCTACGAGTTCTGCGTCAACACATTCTGTTACGCTTATAGGAATGCAGAGTGTGTCGCATTTAACCTGCGTCCATTTTTCGTTTAATGCCTGTCCGCCTGTGATTGTCATGCTGCGCGGGAGCGGAATTTTTGCTTTCTGCGAAGCCTGCTTCAAGATGTTTACGGCAGCCCAAAGCTGGTGTGTTACGTCGTGAACTACAGTCAGCCCCTCATTCTTGAGTTCTTCGGAAATGATTTTTTCTGTTCCTTCCTTGTCCCAGTCTACGAGGAGGGCAACGAGGTTTTTATGGGTGATTTTTTGTCCGAGCACTTTTTCTACTTTGTCTTTGAAAATTGCAAAGCGGCTTCCTGTATCAGGAATCAGAACGCTCGCATTCCACATTCCCGGGATGATTGACGGAAGGGTGCGGATATTTGGTGCGTAAATCGGTTCACTGGTACAGAGGTTGATTCCTTCGCTTGAACCAGCACGGTCGCACATAAGCCCGTTGTCGAGGGTGTCTGTTCCGATTAAGGCTACGATAAAGTCAGGTGCACCGCAGAAAACGAGTGTTCCTTCGGTAAGACCCGTGAGTTCGGCAGCCTGTTTGTTAACCTTTCCTGCAAGTGAGCCTGGTTTTACAAAAGACGGAAGTTTTGCAACTTCATCTGCGCTAAAACCTTCGGCCTTTAATTGTCCGGCAGTCCAGTAAATCTTTTCGTATCGTTCTTCCGGAAGAATTGTTACTTTTGCGCCTGTAAGGCTGTAAATCAAATATTCGGGTCCGCTGAATACGGAAGAAGCTTTGTGCCATTCAAGCGGATATGTTTTTCTAAAACCGTCGATCCGGTTCAAAAAAAGCGAATCTTTATCTGTTACCGTAGAAGGTACGGGGCGGTTCCATAAAAGTGTTGTTCCGTCTTCGCTTACAATGGTAGGACCGTTTCCGCTGATACAGATTGCTTCAATTCCAACTTCCGGCTGCTTTTGTCTGAGTTCTTCCAGACATTCTTTTACGCCTGTCATCCATTCAAGGGCAGCTTTTTGATTTGTCGTGTTTTTGAATGTGTAGCGTGCAAAGGCAAGACTCTTTGGCGAGTCTTCCATGTATGCGGCCTTAAGCGATGAAGTTCCAATATCGATGCAGAGAACGGCGTCTTTCATTGATTCTATTCTTCTTTCTTAATCAATTTGTCGATGATAGTGCGGTTATCAAGCAAATCGCTCAAGCTCTGGTCGTGGTGAATGCGTGTAATAACGTTGGCAAAAAGGCCTGAAACGTTTGTACTGATGAACCACTCCTTTTCCTTGAGGTCCGGGTGATATACGGCGTTTGTACCGATAATGCGGTAGAAAAGTCCGTCTTTGTAAGCCTGGTCAAAAAGTTCAATTGCGTTACCGGTAAAGAACGGAAGAGAGATTGCGGCGATAACTTTTGTAGCTCCAAGGTCGTGGAGGAATCCCATGGCCTTGAGCAGTGTACCGCCGGTTCCGAGCATATCGTCTGCCAGGAAAGCAACCTTGCCCTTTACGTCGCCAAGAAGTTTGATGCTCTTGATGTTTGTATTTTTAGCGTCCTGTGTAACGACTGAGTAGTCGCGCTCTTTGTAAATCATGGCGAGAGGTACTTTAAGTCCTGTTGCGTAGAATTTATTGCGGTCGATGGCTCCTGTATCCGGGCTTACAACAACGAGGTCTTCTTTGTCCGGACCGGAAAGATTAACTACCTTTGCAAGTTCACGGATAATCTGGTAAGAAGCGTGAAGATTATCAAGGTAAGTTGTATTGAATGCGTTGACGATTTCGCGTGAGTGAATGTCAAGTGTGATTACGCGTGTAACGTTCTTCATTTCGTAAATATGACAGAGAAGGGATGCTGTCAGGCCTTCGCGGCTCTTCTTTTTGTGCTGGCGGCTGTACGGGAATGCCGGAAGAACGAGTGTGATTGATTTTGCGCCGGCCTGCTGAACTGCATCGATTGTTACGAGCAGTGTCATTACGTGGTCGTTTACTGAGAAAGTAACTGTGTTTTTTCCGTCATTCATCTGAATCGGAAGGTGGTTTTCAGCATCCTGGAAAATATAGATGTCTTTTCCGCGTACACAGTCCAGAAGTTCTGCCTTAACTTCGCCGTTGGCAAACCATGTAAATCTTGTATTGATTTTAAAATCAGGTGCGCGGTATTTATCGACTGCCCCGCGTACAACAAGGTCAGAAGTAACCATGTCGTTGCGGTAGTTTATATCCTGAACAAGCTTGTCTTTTTCAAGGTTGTAGCGTTTTGAAATAACATCGTTTTTGAGAGTAAAGCGGTGTTTGTACATGTGGCGAAGGTGTGTGATAACTTCGTCTGCAAAAGATGCTCCGCCCGGGCAAGCGATAATTCCCAGGTTAGTCGGTTCAGAATATGGCATTTGAGTTCCCCGTTATTGAATTTGTTTTTGTACGCTAATAGTAGCATTTATGGGGTATATGGTCAATTATTCCGCTATATATAGGGCACTTGAACCTAATTCTACTTTTATCTACAATCAACACAATGAAATTGACTGTGATGGGCTCTGGAACAAGCCATGGAATCCCCGTAATTGCCTGCGACTGCGATGTCTGCAAATCAAGTGATATTCACGACAAAAGACTCCGCTGTTCAGTTTATGTAGAAGCGCAGGGAAATACCGCTAAGGATCTGTACGGCCATGTTTACCCGACAACAAATCTTGTTATTGATACGGGCCCGGAATTTAGAATTCAATGCTTAAAATACAATGTTAAAAGACTTGATGGCGTCCTTATTACTCACAGCCATGCAGATCACTGCCACGGACTCGACGATCTGCGCATTTTTAGTTTTAAAAAGCCGAATAAAAAGGAAACTCCGGGTGACGGACTCCCGATTTACTGCAATTCAAACACACTCAACGATTTGATTTATCGTTTTGCCTATATCTTTAAGGTGAATAACCTGGGCGGCGGAATTCCAAAATTGAATCTTCTTCCGACCGACAGCTACAGCGAGAAAAAACCATTTTCAATCGGAACAATCGAAGTTTTGCCGGTGCCGATGATGCACGGCTATCTTGAAACAAACGGCTTTGTCCTTCGCGACACAACTCCTGACGGGGCAGAGCACGCAATCGCCTATCTGACGGACTGCAGCCATATTCCTGATCTTTCGATTGAATCCATCAGGGCTTTCTGCGGAAAGCACGGCAGCCCGGAACATCTTATTATCGACGGGCTCAGAAAAACAGAGCACTGGACTCACTGCAATTTTGACAGGGCGCTTTTTTACGCAAATCAGATTGGGGCCGAACACACCTGGCTTACGCACATTACCCACGAAACATTTCACACTGATATCCAGAACTATATCAACGCGCACCTTGCCGAATATACTCTGCTGAATAAAATCGTCCGTGCAGGCGGTTCGGTTGCTCCTGCTTACGACGGTTTGCAGATAGAAGTGTGAAAATCCAATAATTTGAATAAATTTGCGCTAAATAGCGTTGACACAAAAAACGCTTTTATATATATTATAAAAACTCACGTGTAATTTATTCGAGGTAGGTATATATTATGTCAAGAATTTGTGATGTATGCGGAAAAGGTTCAATGTCTGGTAACAAAGTATCTAAATCATACAACCACACACGCCGCACTTGGAGACCTAACCTTCTTAAGGTTAAGACAGAAGTTGGTGGAACAACAGCAACATTGAATGTTTGCACACGTTGTCTCCGCAGCGGATTTGTAACTAAAAAAATCAACGTAACTCCTGCTAATGCTGGTGCTCCAAAAGCCGAAGCAAACTAATTGGTTAATTACGTATGCTAAAAACCCGTCGATTGAACTTCGGCGGGATTTTTTTTGCCCTTTGATGTTTTGCTTATAAATCGTGCGCGGGGTTATTCGCCGTAGGTGCGCTGAATTTCCAGTATCTGGTCGCGGAGAACGGCAGCCTGTTCGTAATCCAGTCTTTCGGCGCAGTCCGACATTTCTTTTTTGAGCGCTTCGATAAGCTTTTTGCGCTGTTTTGCGTCAAAGAGGTTGGCCTGCTTTTTGATTACAGAAAGTTCTGTTTTGACAGTTTCTTCAGCGTCGTCACGGGCGCGTACAAGAATATCCTGAACCGCCTTGCTGATTGTGTGAGGCGTAATGCCGTGTTCTTCGTTGTATTTCTGCTGAATTGCGCGGCGTCTGGCTGTTTCTTCGACAGTTTCCTTGATGGAAGGCGTGATTGTGTCTGCGTACATTACAACGACGCCGTTCTGATTGCGTGCGGCACGTCCTGCAATCTGCATCAAACTTGTTGTTGAACGCAGAAAACCGATTTTATCCGCATCGAGAATTGCAATAAAACTGACTTCAGGAAGGTCGATTCCTTCGCGAAGGAGGTTGATGCCAATCAGAACGTCGATTTCTCCGAGGCGCAGGCTCTTTAAAATTTCAACGCGCTCAAAGGTATCGATTTCCGAGTGAATGTATTTTACCTTTAAGTTGAGCCCCAGAAGATAATCTGTCAGGTCTTCTGCCATTTTCTTTGTTAAGGTCAGGATCAGGCTGCGTTCGCCTTTTTCGATACGGGCCTTTACTTCGCGGTAGATGTCTTCCATCTGGCCTTCGCTCGGTCGAACTTCGATAACCGGGTCTAAAAGTCCTGTCGGGCGGATAATCTGTTCTACGACCTGGCTGGACAGTTTGATTTCCTGCTCGCGCGGAGTTGCGGTAACGTAAATTACCTGATTCATCTTTTTTTCAAATTCTTCATATTTGAGCGGACGGTTATCAAGCGCGCTCGGCAGCCGGAATCCAAAGTCGATCAGGTTCTGCTTACGGCTTCTGTCACCTTCGTACATTGCACCAATCTGGGGAACTGTAACGTGGGCTTCATCAATCAGACACAAAAAGTCGTCCGGAAAGTAGTGCAGGAGGGTTGCCGGCGGTTCACCGCGTTTACGGCCGCTGATTGGACCGGAGTAGTTTTCGATTCCGCTGCAGTAGCCCATCTCTTTCATCATTTCGATGTCGTAAGTTGTGCGCGTTTTTAAGCGTTCAGCTTCTATCATTTTACCGGCGGCAAGTAAAGATTCAACCCGCTCGTCCAGTTCTTCCTGAATACGCTCTGTCGCGCTTACCAGGGCATCGTGGGGCACGACGAAGTGCTTTGCCGGGTAAAACTGCATTTCATCCAGAAGCTCCTCTGTTTCGCGCGTTATGACGTTAAAACGCCTGATTGAAGCTACTTCGTCAAAATCAAGTTCTATGCGGTAAGCAGTGTCGGTTTCCATGTAAGGCGGATAGACTTCAATTACGTCGCCGCGGATTCTGAAATTGCCGCGGTCCAGGACCATGTCGTTTCTCTGATATTGAATTGAAGCAAGTTCGCGTGCAAATTTTCTTGTATCAAGAATTTCGCCTTTTTCGATATGAACACGCATTCCCTTGTATAAGTCCGGCATGCCAAGACCGTAGATACAGCTGACTGTTGCAACAACGATTACGTCACGCCTCTCCATGAGGGAGTAGGTTGCAGCCAGACGGAGTTTATCGATTTCATCGTTTATGGATGCGTCTTTTTCGATATAAAGGTCACGGGCCGGAACATATGCTTCCGGCTGATAATAATCGTAATAAGATACAAAGTATTCAACTGCGTTGTGAGGAAAGAAAGACTTGAATTCGCGGTAGAGCTGGGCAGAAAGAGTTTTGTTATGGCTTATGATAAGTGTCGGCCGCTGAACCTTTTCGATAATTTTTGCCATCGTAAAGGTTTTTCCTGAACCGGTAATTCCCTTAAGCGTCTGGTATCTGTCTCCGTTTAAAAATCCCTGTGACAGTTTTTCTATTGCCTGGCCCTGGTCTCCTGAAGGACTGTACGGGCTAACTACTTCAAACTTGCGCATATGGCAGATTATAGCAGATTTTTTTTAATTGTGTTCTGTTTTGTGAAGTTTTTTTATTGCTAAAAAGGCAAAAAGTAAGGTAGAATGTTATATTAACTAATAACTAAAAAAAGGTTATCTGTGGAGGATACTTTATGAAATTTTTTACAAAATCTAATATCATTGCCTGTGTTTTATTGGCTTTGACTATTATTGTACAGCTTATCCCATTTACAAATTCGACTTTGCTTCAGTCAGAAGTAGAAGATCCGGGAAAGACTTGGGCAGAACTCCCTATCGGTCTTGCCGGAAAATCAAAGTTCGACTGGCCGTCAGAAATCAAATATGGCGATTTTAAGGACTGGGAACCTGAAGTACAAAAAAATTATCCACTTTATGGCGAAAGAGAAGTTTCTATTTTTACTTATGTATGGAATCCTGCCGGAGCCCTTTCAATGCACAAAGTAAATGCTTACATCTTTGTACAGGTTTTGTTCATTGCATTCGGCGTAATCGCATTCTTTGCTCACAGCTCTCTTGTTAAGTCTGTGATTGCATTCCTCTTTGGAGCAACTTATATCTGGGCTTTTGTAACAACTCTTCTTATTAAAAGCGCTGAAGAACTTGTTCCATATATGCCTACAACAATCCTTCTTGCTGTAATGGCAGTTGCCTGTATCGTTGTTGGAATCCTTTACATCCCGGAATGGAAAAAGGAAAAGGCAGAAAACGCAGCTCGTAAAGCAAGCCTCTAATTACTAATCTGTTTTTTATATAAAGTCCGGAATTAAACCTCCGGGCTTTTTTTTTCGATTATTGAATATGAAAAGATTTTCTTTTGCAGTTTTGTTCATCTTTTTACTGTTGAATTTATCGCGCGGTCAGGAAGCCGGTTATAAAACCCTGACAGTGCCGCTTCCTTACGGCGAAAAAGAACTGTATTCAACTTTTTACTGTTTTAACGATTTAAAAACCGGGGAACAACTTGCCAAAGAATTATATGGTGTATATGATTTAAAAAAACTTCTCAAAGCCGGGCGCTTTAAAAAACTTATTCCGATTCCTGTGGGCTCCGGACTGACCGCCTATAATTATTCAATTATGACACACGGCCACGAATTCTGGTTTTTTGAAAACCGTGATGACGGCTGGCTCTGGGGAACAGGACGATATTAAAAAAAACGGAGAAAAAAATGGAATACAAACAGTTTCACGACAAAGACAATAAATTCAATTTTCAGACCATGATTTATTTTTGCGAGGCTAACGACAACAGACAGCTCTCGCTTTATGACCTTCTTAAAATCAGTTCGGACGGAGCTGTAGAAGACTGGAACCAGCGCGGAATGAGCCGCGAAGTTCTTCTCGAAAAGGACTACGCGATTCTTGTAAGCCGTGTTTCATACCGCTTTCACCGCATGCCGCGCGAAAACGAGGCTATTGTTCTTAAAACATGGGAAGAAAAGCCTGAACCGCTGCAGCTTGTCCGGGCCTACGAGTTTGAAAGCATGGACGGCGAAAAACTTATCAGCGGCTTAAGTTCGTGGCTGGCAGTTAACCCCAAAAGCCGCCGCATCGTTCCCACCAAAATGTTTACGCTGCGTGAGGCACCAGATTTAGTTACAGAACACGACTGCCTCAAATACGGTAAAATTGCACAACCGGAAACTCTTGAACTCTTTGACGAACACATTGTCAAATATTCGGATCTCGATGGTAACGGACACACAAACAATGCGCGCTACGGTGCCTTTGTTGCCGACGCACTGCCTCAAGACCTCCGCCATCAGACTTTTAAGGACTTCAGATTGAATTATGCAAAGGAAGCGATGCTCGGTCAGAAGATAAGCATTTTCGGGGAACGAGATAACGAAGCAAAAAAAATCACCTTTATCGGAAAGACCGAAGAAGGCATTTCTTTTGAAGCAGAATTGTACTGGTAAACAAAAACTTCCGTCTTAAAAGGCGGAATGGGGCTAAAAAAAAAGAGAACCGTAAGGTTCTCTTTTTTTTTGACAGACTGAAATAAGTTCCTGAACTTAGTTCTTGGCGCGTTCTACGAATGATCCGTCGCGTGTATCGATTACGATACGATCGTCTGTGTTACAGAACAATGGAACTTTTACTTCCATACCTGTGTCCAAAGTAGCTGGTTTTGTTGATTTACCAGATGTATCACCTTTAACACCTGGTTCGCAGTATGTGATTGTGCGTGTTACGTTTACCGGGAGGCGAACGCCTACAGGGTTTCCGTTGTAGTATGTAACTTTAATTTCATAGTCATCATCAGGAGAAATGTAACCGGCGTTGTCACCGAGGTAATCTTTATCGAGCATGATGTCGTCATATGTTTCCTGATCCATGAAGTGGTAGTCGTTACCATCGATGTAAGAAAGTTTTACATTTTTTTCTTCGAGTTCAACTTCTTCGAATTTTTCGCCTGCATCAATACCGAGGTCCTGTGTTGAACCTGTAAGAATATTCTGTACGCGAAGATTTACTGTAATACCCTGGCGTCCACCTTTCTGTCCAAGTTTCTTCTGTACAATGAATGGTGAGTTTTCAAACATAAAAGCTGAGCCAACTTTAATTTCATTTGTTGTAATCATTCCGCTGTTCCTTTAAAAAAAGAGTTTTGCAATTAAATGCATTTATTTATTTTATATATTTTTATATTTTTCTTCAAGTAGAGCGGTTTTGAGATTTGCAAGGCGGGTAAAGGTGTTGAATACAGATCAGAGGCTCTTTATGTAATTCAATAAATTCATTCCTAAATCACCGTTCAAAAGCAAATCGTCTGAAAAACCGGCAAAGCCGCGGGTAAGACTGCCATCATAAGTTGCCGTAAATAATTGGACAAGGCTGTCTTTGTCGAGCCCTGCGTCCGGCGTGTTGTAATTGAACCACTGCCGTTTGAGGTTTTGTCCGGTTCCGGCATCTTTGATGTATGGAATAAGTTTATTCAATACGGCTTCTACTTTTACGAGCTGGTAATTGTCTTCCTGAACGTAGGCGTGCCAGAAAAACGGCTTTGAGCAGAGGCATGCGCGCGAAAGTGAGTCTTCGCCGCGGATGAAGTTAAAGTCAGCACTGCACAAAAGAGCGTCCCATTCACCCTGTGCCATAAAGGGAAGCGCTGTAAAATCGAGTTTTGAATGTGTTGCTTCCTGCGCTTTTTTTGCGTAAGGAAGGCTTTTTCCGTCTGCTGCAAGGACTCTTACCTTAAAGTCAGGATCCTTTTGTTGAATCACACCCTGAAATTCAATAAGGGCGTCGAAGACCGTCGTAAAATCCCGCTCGTAGGAAAAAAGTGTAACTTTAAACTCATGCGGATTTTTGGGAGTCGCTTTTGCTTTTGTAAGGGATTCCATAAAGGACCTGTCCAGAATCATTCCACCGGTTTTTGCCGTAAAGCCCGGCATAAAGTTGACCTTTTTTACAAGGGCACTACGGGTTCCGCTTTTGAGGCAGTGGAATTCTTCGGCAAAGTCTTCTGCGGTCAGATATTCAACATTGATTATCCGGTAGAGCTTTGTGTTTTGCTTATCAAATAAAATGTCTTCCAGAAAGTCAGGGCGTCCGCACTGAAAGCACTCAAGAATTACACCAAAGTCCGGCAGACAACCGTTTAATTCAATAAGTCTGGGAGTGGTGATATTCCAGTCGATGATGGTCCAGCTGGCGCCGTTGTATTCAATTTTCTGGACCTCTTTGTTTTTGTCCACTGCACTGTTCATGGCGGCAAAGGATTGCAAACTGGAACAGATGATATTCAATTGAATTTTTGAATCGATATCGCTTATGGCACGGGCAAGGCGGTAAACGACTCCGATGTCGCCAAAATTATCTACAACCCTGCACAAAAGTGTAATTTCATTAGCCTGCATAATTCCTCAAAATCAGAAACGGATTCCGAACTGGAAGTTTGGTACGACTGCAAAACTTGAGTTTGCGTCCGCGTGTCCTGTCGGAGTAACACGGTAGCCGTCGCTGAAGGCCGCGTCGTTAAAATCATAAATATGTCCTTCAAGAACGATGGACGCAAAAAAGCGTGTCTTGTGTTTTGGCATAAAAGAAAGTGAGATTCGAGCGGCTGGTACCAGATTGTAACGGCTGTCATCGCCTCCAAGAGGCTTGTCGTCCATAATAAAGTAGAACTTTGAAAAGAGTTCCAGATCAAGCAGGACCGGTCCCCATAAAATGCAGCGGGTTCCTATACCAGGGCTCAGCTCGAGGGAGCGGAAAGGCTTGATAAAATTGTGGCTTGCAAGAATGCTTCCGTAAACCAAACGGTTTCCCAGGTGGACTCCGCCTCCAAGTTCACCGGATGTGGCACCGTAGATTTCGCCGGTTATGTCAAAGGTAATTGCCTGACGTACTTTACCTTCTTTTCTCAGTTTTCGTGCCTGTGTGCCGTAAATCTTTTTGGAATTAATCTTTGTTTCTTCAAGTGTGTTTGCGCCTGCAGCAAATTTATAAACCTTTCCCGAATACGGATAAAAGGCTTCTTTGTCAAATTCTTCAACCAAAGTTCCGGCGGCAGTATAGTGCTGGATTTTTGCGCTCATGCGGGTCGGAATAAC
>JAILFZ010000099.1 GCA_024697295.1 Treponema sp. | reverse complement strand
CAATGTTTATGTGTTATATTTGAGGTGAATTCGTGCCGGTAAAGGTGCGGACTTACTGAAGGAAAAGATTCCTGGAGGAAAAAATGAAAAAAATAATCACAGCAATTTGCGCAATCAGCGCTCTTTTGATTCTGTCATCTTGTGGTTCAACAAAAACAACAGCAGCCACTCAGGCAGAAGAATTGAACCTTCCGGCATGGGTTCTCGAAGGTAAACGCGACAATACCGGTATTTACGCAGTAGGCGCCGGAAAACTTTCCAACCTTACAAATTCGCTCAAAATGGCAAAAGCACAGGCCCGTGTTGAACTTGCATCAACAGTAAAGGCAAATGTTCAGGCTGTAACACAGACTCTCGTTGACGACCAGGGAGCCGCAGGCGACAGACAGGACCTTGAAGCACTCACAGAAAACGCACTCATCCGCGTTGACACAATTCTTCAGGGCTCAGAACAGGTTGACCAGTACATCGCAAAAGACGAAACAGTTTATGTTTTGATGTACCTTCCATACAGCACAATGGTCAGCGAGTTGAATAAAAATCTTGAAGAAACAAACAAAAAATTCAACCGCACATCTTCTGCCGCATACACAGAGCAGAAAATGGCAGAAGCATACGAAAAATACTTCTCTGAAAATAAAAATTAACCCTGCCGCATTTTGACACAGGGGCACAGAGACTAAACTCCTGAATTTTGACACAGGGGCACACAAACTAAAATTACTGATTTGAAAGAGGCGCGAAGGAGAGGCCGGGCTTTCGAAAACATTCAGAGCGGGCCTGCCGCTTTAGCGGCAAACGTTAATAGTTTCAGGGCCCGCTCTGTATGTAGCGAAGATATCGAGCGGTTTCGTAAAGTCCGGAATCGACTGGGAGACTCTTTCATAAAAGAAAGTTTTTTTTATACTGTGTGCCCGGTGTGTCAAAGTCGTCCGCAATCAATTTTTTCTTGTCTTTCCGTTCCCGTATGTATAAATTATAGGAATGAGTACTCTTGTTAAAATCAGCGATGATGTAATTCAACTTTCAAGTTCATTAAAAGAATCAAATTTCGGCCGCACAGACCTCGGCAATTCAATCGACGAAAAAGGCTGCATTATTACGGTAAATGAAGACCTTTCCATCAATTGTGAGGAATGGGCATTTACAAATACAAAAATCGCTGACGACGGAATCGTTTATTTTGAAGGAAAAACTCCATTCAATTTTACAGGAACTACCTTATTCAATCTGCTCGAGCAGAATGACGACGCTGCAAAGAAGGCAAAAAAAGACAGCATGCTCGCCATCACATATCTCCTGAAAGAAGAAAAAGCCTTTGGCGGCGCCATGGGTCTTTTATATTCAGAAGTGGACGGCAAAAGCAAAATAATCGCGCTGCCTGCAAATCTTTTTGAACGCTGCGCCCGCAATTCATCTGAATACGGACAGACCCAGGGCATTTTTGTCAACCGCGCACTTTCAGGCACCAAGGCAAATATTTTTACCAGAAGTGTCATCGCCTACAAGGCTTTGAGCGGCGCCTACCCTTTTACAGAAACAGACCTCGAAAAACGCCAGAACGATATTACTGACTTTAACTTTGTCCCGCTTCAATACATGATCAACGGAATCGACGGTGAACTTGCAGATTCAATCAACGCAGGACTTAAAACCGTAAATCCGGTAAAAGAACGCAGGACTAAAAAATTAAATACAGAAGACAAGGCTTTGATTCAAATTGAACAAAACCTTAACAAGGCTAAAAGTTTTTCTGTAAAAGCCTTTGTTGAACAGGTACAGAAAAACCCGTCTTCAACAGATGCTGAGTTCAACCGTAAAAAGGATGAATTCATCAATAAACAGAAACGCCGGATTACCGTAAAAAGATTTCTGGCCAGAAACAAAAACCGCATCATCGCAGCTGCAGCAGCCCTTGTAATTGCGTTAAACGTAATTCACAGTTTTAATAAATCAAACGGTCTTCTTGCAACTTCGCTCGGCCTTACGGCAGAAGAAACGGCCCGTACATTTTACACAGGCATCCACAAGTCCGATGTTCCTCTCCTGCAGGAAATTGCAAAGGGCGGAAAGATGAAAAACGTAATCAGCATTGCAGCAGGTTTTTACGTTACAAACAAACAGCGCGTAATCATGGACGAAAAAGAAGGCACGCTCTCTCCTGTTGAATTTTTACAGAAAAAAGGCGACACGGATTACTGGCAGTATGGAATTACTGACCTCACACTCGACGGAACTCCATTCCCTGCAACTTTTGAATATCCCCGCCGCAACGACAAAAAAACTCCCCTCAAAACAGAAAACGGAGAAAAACTTGTTAAAGGCATGACAAAACAGATTGAAGCTTCATACAATCTTATTCACTACGACGGGGCAAACGTAATCGCCGTAAACAAGGCGACAGAAACCCTGACCCTCAGATGGGACGGAAAGCGCTGGATTATCCGTGACGTTGAAGGCAAGTCCAAAAACTCTTTGTGGAAGGTTAAGTCGTACAAGGCGGACATAAAAAGCGCCCTCCAGGAATCTGGCGGCGACCTTATAAAGGCCTGCGATATCTTACGCCTAAAATACGACTTTATTCCGCGCGCTGACGAAATGCAGTAAACGGCGGACTGCAGTAAACTAAATTATTGAATTCTGTTATTACCATAGTTTCATATTGACATTTTTTCGGTTTTTGTCATAATCATTTACAAGAGGTTCGATTTATGTCATTTGAATACAATCTTGAAAAACAGCACGCAAAAGGAAAGCTTCACGCCATCGAAAGAATCAATGCTCTCGTTGACAAAAACAGCTTTATGGAAATCTATGCCCAGGCACGCCATCAGTGCACAAACTTTGGCATGGACAAAAAAGAAATTCCTTATGACGGTGTTATCACAGGTTTTGGAACCATCAACGGAAAAAAGGTTGCAATTTACGCACAGGATTTTACAGTTCAGGGCGGTTCGTTGGGAAAAGTACACGGACAGAAAATTGCCGAACTTATTGAAAAAGCAATCGAATTTAAATGCCCGGTAATCGGTGTAAACGACTCGGGTGGAGCGCGTATCCAGGAAGGCGTTGACGCCCTCTGCGGTTACGGCGAAATCTTCAAACAGAATGTCCGCGCTTCTGGTGTAATTCCACAGATTTCCATCATCGTAGGTCCGTGTGCTGGCGGTGCAGTATATTCACCTGGCCTTACAGACTTTATCTTTACAGTAGACAAAATTTCTCAGATGTACATTACAGGTCCAAAGGTTGTTAAGCAGGTTATGTTTATGGACATCACTGACGAAGACCTCGGTGGAGCTGCAATTCACTCACAGAAATCAGGCGTTGCACACTTCCGCGCAGACAGCGAAAAAGAATGTTACGAACAGGTTAAAAAACTTCTCGACTACATTCCCCACTACTACGGTGAACAGGCTAAAACTGCAGAAAAATTCAAGTTCTCTTCTAAAAAGAACAAAGACATTGCAACAGTTCTCCCGGAAGCAAGTACAAAGGGCTACGATATCAAAAACGTAATCGAAGATGTAATCGATGATGATTCATTCTTTGAAGTAATGAAAGAATTTGCAGGAAACGCCGTAACAGGCTTTGGTAAAATCGAAGGCCGCACAGTTGGTATCGTTGCTAACAACCCGGGCTGCTTTGGCGGCGTTTTGAACTGCGATGCTTCTGACAAAATTTCCCGCTTTGTACGCTACTGCGACTGTTACGAAATTCCGCTTTTGACTTTCGTAGATGTTCCGGGCTTTATCCCGGGTCCTCAGGAAGAACAGAAAGGCATCATCCGCCACGGTGCAAAACTTCTCTACGCTTACTCAGAAGCTTCTGTTCCAAAAGTTACAGTTATCACACGTAAAGCTTACGGCGGTGCATACATCGCCATGTGTTCAAAACACCTTGGAGCAGACTTTGTTTACGCATGGCCAAAAGCAGAAATCGCCGTTATGGGTGCAGAAGGTGCCATCGGTATTTTGTACGCAAAAGAAGCAGATCCAAATGTTAAGGCACAGAAAGGCGCCGAATACAGAGAAACATTTATGACTCCGACAATCGCAGCCCAGCGTGATTACATTTCTGCCGTAATCAATCCGGAAGAAACACGCGAACGCGTTGCAGCAAGTTTTAAAATCCTCGAAGGAAAAACTGCTACAGACTGTATCTGCAAAAAACACGGAAACATTCCGCTGTAATCTGCGCAAATTGACGGATTTTGTTAAAAACGCTCCTGTCACGGCTTACCAGACACGGCTTTAGCCGTAGCATACATGCCGTAGCAGTCGTGCCAGATTACACCGTCATTAAAAATTACCTGGCTTAAATAAACAAAATCCAGAACATATTGCCCTGCAGTTTCTTCTGCGGGGCATTTTATTTTAAATTCCAGGACAGAGGACTGCCCCGCTTCGAGTAAGCAGTCTTTTGTAAAAACATATTCCATCCCGTCTTCAGTGTCCGGATTGCCGGCGCTGTCGTAAACATTAAAGCAGACGGTTACGGCGCTGATTGTTTTTCGGCTGGTGTTGGTTATTTCGACCAGAACGACCGGCGAATCATGCTGTCCGTCACCTGACGGATCTTTCGTGTCAGAAGCTTTTTGACACAAAGCCCCGTCATAAGACCCGCCCGAGCGGACACTTGCGTGCACATCGCAGGGAGATTCATTCAGCAGGCCTGAAAAGGCACCAGTCGCGCACGAAGCAAACAGAGCAAAAAGCAAAAGGCTCAGCCCAAAGATATTGAACAGTTTGAATCCCCTTTTACCACCTTTTCCAATGGAAGCTACGCCGGAATTATGCGGATAATATTTTATGATTTTAACAGGCGGCTCTTCATTTTTAAACAAAGTTGAATACGACATAACTGCCGAACAAAGACTGTTTCCCGCCCTGACCCCGTGACTGAAAACCGCATCAATAAAGCAGCCTTCCCCGGTACAGTTTATGCTCAGGCAGTCTTCGTGCCAGAAAAAAGAATTGCAGCAGTACAAATAGATTTCCATTACCAGGGCAAGTTTATAGCCTGGAACAAATGTGCTTGATGTTACAGCCCCAGACACAAGTTTTTTCTGCGTCGCAAAAATACCGCACGACACAAACTTTTTATTCAATAATTCAATAAAATCTTTTGAACCAGGATGATATATTCCGTCGGCAGGGGCCTGGTCAAAGACTCTGTAGCCGAGGGTAAGCTGTCCCAGAAAATCAAACGACACGGAGCAGGCTTCATTCAGGACGATTTCTTTTTCGGTGCAGTTTTGAAGCGTAAACAGACACTTTCCGTCATCGTACTTAAATGCCTGGATGTTGCCGCGATGCTCGTAAACTCTCTGCAAAACCATTGATGTCCGTTCGGCAGAAGTCGGTAATTCACTTGGATACAAAGTTCCTCCTTATAAATGTCCCCACCCACCTAATATATAGTCGCTGAAATACTAAAACCGGCAACAGATTTTTATAACATTGCGTTATAATTCGATTTGAAAAGAGTTTTCTTCTGTGTTAAAATCAATGCATGATGAAAAGTTTTATTAAGAGCCTCATCGGTTCAATCATTTTTACCTGCTCAATTGGAGCCTTTGCCCAGGAAACTTTTTCTGATCTTGATATGGTAAAGGCCGGACCTCTTATCGACGAAATCTACGACGTTTACGTTATCGGCGACGGAAGCCAGTCTTTTACAGAAAAACGCTGGATAAAACCTTTTTACATCAACCGTACAGAAACCACTTACGACCTGTGGTATTCAATCCGGACCGCGAGCCTTTCGATGGGATACAAATATATAAATCCGGGCCAGGAAGGCTCAAAAGGCAGGCGCGAGGCCGAACCTACTGATTTTAACAAATACCAGCCTGTAACAATGATCAGCTGGTACGACGCAATTATCTGGTGCAACGCTTTGAGTGAATTATCAGGCTTTACTCCATGCTACACTTACAACGGCCAGGTACTGCGCGACGCAACAGACACCGCAAAATGCGACCTTTGCGAATGCAACTGGGACTGCGACGGCTACCGTCTTCCTTCCGAAGAAGAGTGGGAATACGCTGCACGAAAAACAAAGGGCGGATTTCAGTCAGGGGACTGCATGAGCGGCCAGATTAACGAAAACGGCAAAACTGATTATTCAATTCCGGAAGGTGAATTAAGCTGGACAGCAAACAATGCGACTGCAACCCACGTGGCAGGAACAGCAGGCTCTCCTTTTAAGGAAGATGCCCCGCCGGAAGCCGGAAGCGGAAACCCGAACGGACTGGGCTTGTTTGATATGAGCGGAAACGTTCTTGAATTTGTATGGGACTGGATGGCAAACTACAAAAGTTCTGAACCGGGACAGCGTTACAAGGGTCCGGAAACAGGAAGCCAGCGTGTAAGCCGCGGAGGAAGCTGGTCTGCCTACACACCGTTCTGCTATGCAGGCGACCGCTACAGTTTTGACCCGAACGAAGTTTACAACTACTTTGGATTCAGATTAGCTAAGACTAAATAATTCAGCGGATTTTACAAACCACTTATCGTCTTTTTTATCAAGTTCTGCAACTGCGTAACGTCCCTGAACAAGTGCGCCGGGATTAACAACAGTTGTGTCACCGATTTTATCTACTGCAAAACTTTCATGAATATGGCCTGTCAAAACGAGGACAGGCTGTCTTTTTTCAATAAAGTTTCTTAAGCCTTCACTTCCAACGTGGAATTTTCCGCCGGCAAGGTCACAGAGTGTGTCTTTTGGCGGATTGTGCATGATAAGGATCAGATTGTTGATTTTTCCGTCTGCGTCGGCGAGAGTGTCGGCTGAGTTTTCGATTATGTTCAAATCAGAAACGAGTTCTTCGTCTGTGCGTTCAAAAGGGGTAACGCCTGTAAATTTTGAACCGCCGCCGGAACCTGCGAGCACAAGCGAGTCGTGGAATACCATGCTGCCTTCTACGCTGATGTCCTGCTTTTCAAGTTCATCAAGGAATTCCTCACTGTCATTGTTCCCGAGAACAGCAAAAATTGATTCGTGCTTTTTAAGAAGTGTTTCGAGAACAGGTTTGCCTTCGATGTTTTTTTCTACGTCGGCAAAATCGCCTGCAAACAATACAAGGTCAGCCTTTCCAAATTCACCGGCAAGTTTTTCGATGTTAACTGTGTCGCCGTGCATATCTGAAAGTAAAAGAATTCTCATCTTACAAATCCTCCATTGCCTTTTTTAAAGCAGCCATCTGCTCATGAGTTCCGATTGTGATCCTTAAAAAGTCTTCGATTCCAGGGGTGTTAAAGTGGCGGACCAGAACGCCCTGCTCCTTAATTTTCTGATAAGAAGCTTCGCCGTTCAAACCGTCTTTTTTACAGAATACAAAGTTTGTCTGGCTGTCCAGAACATACCACCCTTTTGCACGCAAAAAATCAATGAATTCATCGCGTTCAAAAGCAACGCTCTTTGCGCATTCAACATAGTAACCTGCGTCAGAGCATGCGGCAATGCCGGCCTGTTGTGCCATAAAGTCTACAGGAAAGTGGTTCAGACTGTTTTTTACGGTCGTAATCTGATTTACGAGGGCCGGACTTGCAACAACGTAACCAAGCCTTAAGCCGGCCCCGCACAATGACTTGGAAAAAGTCCTTACGATTACAAGATTGTCAAATTCGCTCAAAAGCGGAATTGAACTTTCCCCGCCAAAATCAACGTATGCTTCGTCTACGACAAAAACCTGGTCTTTTGGAGCGGCCTTAATCATCTGGCGGATTTCCTCGCGGGTAAGGCCGAGGCTTGTCGGAGCATTCGGGTTTGCAAAAATAATGCTTGAGTTATTTGCATTTGCGTGTTCGAGCATGGTCTTTTTGTCTAAAGTCCAGTCCGGATTCAATTCAATTTTGTCCATCGGAACATTATAAAATCCCGCGTACACAGGATAGAAAGAATATGTATGTGTCGGAACTACAAGTTTTTTGTCGCTGTCAAAGAATGCGTAAAAAACAAAACTCAAAACTTCGTCCGAGCCGTTTCCGACATAAATCATATCCGGAGTAATTTCGAATGGAATTCTGTCACACGGAGCAGGTTCTACCCTGCCCTGCGAGCCGTTTTTCCTTCCTCCGATAACTTCTGCATTTACGAGGACTCCGCCTGTTTTGTTGAGCATGTCGGCGATAGCACTCTTTAACTGATTTGAATCAGGATCAGGATAAAGCGCCATTTTCTGAGCATACTTCTGGGCAGCTTTTTTTACAGCCTTTACAACTACAGGAGAAGGCGGATATGGGTTTTCATTTGCGTTTAATTTTATATATGGCCGATCCTTAGGCTGTTCCCCGGGAACATAAGGATGAAGGTTCTGCATACGTTTTGCAATCATTATTTTCCTCTGAATATTTAAATTCAACAATCTTATTTTATTGACAAATTTGCTTTATATCAAGAAAATAAATATATGGCAACAACTACATCGATAATAGTTCTGCTTAAGTTTTTTGCTGGCAGACAGAACAGCGCAGTAATCGATTTCGGAGAGTTTTGCGATTACCTTAAGCGATACTCCGAACATCATCTTGAAGAGCAACCTACACTCATTACATATCTGTCAGATACAGCGACAGTTCTTCAAAAAGAACTCGACAAACTCGTCTATGACCATCAGATTCTCGAAATTGAGACAAACCCGGAAAAAAAACAGATTATAGTAATTCCATTTTTTATTGAGCGTTTCACAAAACGCTATAACGAAATTAAAGCAACTCCACAGATTCCTTTTCCTCAGGAAACTGATATTCCAAAAAAAGTTCCGAACGAAATAGTAACAAGAAAATCTGCGGCCGAGCTTATCAACAAACTTCTCGAAAAAGAAACTTTAAACGACAAAACACTTTACGGCATTGTTCTGCCGCACGACTCACCGACAATTCTGCTTCCGTCACAAGTTTCAATCATGACACTGCTTGACTGTTCGATTCAAAAACTTCGCATAATGCTCACAAAAGATGAACATCACGATTACTTCTTAAAAAAGCTCACGGTGTCCAACCCTGGTAAGGAAATGACTGCAAAGAGTTTCTTTAACCGTTTTGTCCAGAACCCTGAAGCAGGTCTCCAGATGCTGCGCATGCCGGAAGACTCATTCTACTTTTTGACACAGCTCCTTTTCTTTATCAGACAGGATTACGAAAAGGTAAAGGATTATACGGCAGAAGACCTTTCAATTCTCCAGTCAGTTTACCTGATGGAAATCGCAGGCAACTTCTTTAAAAACCGCGCCCAGGAAAACAACAAAAAAGAAAACGCGCTCAAAACTCTTGAACAGCAGCTTGCCCGTCCTCCATATTACTTTACTCTTGAATCAATCACCAAGTTTACAAGTAACAGCGGCGTTCCACTTTTGGGCCAGTACTCGGAAGATGACCTCAAAGATTACCTTCATGCAAAAACAACGGAAAGTGCCGCAAATGAACTTCCTGACCTGCTCGTATTTAAAACCGATGACAATAACCGCTACTTTATCTTTAAGAACAAGGTTCTGCCTTTGATTTTGCGACTGTGTGCCGATGCAAGGGTTACAATCCGCGAAACAATCAAAACGAACTGGTTCAACGTGCTGAAGAAATTTGATGACCTTCCGGAAATGAAGGAACAGCCGGCCTTTGAACAGCGCCTCGAAAAAGAAGTTGCCGTTCAGAGCCCGGTTTTGTATGCATTATTGAATTCATCCTTCCTCCAGCTCATAAATTATGAATCGAATACCGACAGCGAAATCGGCGGCGGAAGAATCACACTTTTTGAAAACGGAAAACTCATTGCATATTCAGATATTCTCCTGATGAACCGCCAGGAACTTTTGACAGATTCAAAAATTCTTCTCCCTTTCTGGTACACGATTCCTGTTATCTCATGGATTATCAAACTTATTATGAGACCACCAAAGCCAAAGGTTTCTAAAAAGGAAAAGACATCAGCACAGATTTACCGCGAAAACGAAGCAGAAAAGAGCCGTAAAGACAACGAAGAAGCAGCGCTCGCCCAGAATCCGACAGTTTCCAAAAAAGTTGCCCTTCACGAAGCGGCACGCGCTGCAGAACAGAGCCTTGTTCCTTCAAGTTCAACATTGAACCGCGAACTCAGCTCTTACGAACACCAGTGGAACAAACTCATCGGTAAAGTAACCCACAATAACCTTACAGAAGACGTCAATGCACTTATCCGCGACTATCTGCGCAAGGTTCTCCGCACGCTCAAGGCAGAAAGTTTTACACCGGAAAGAATCGCTTCTCTCGCTGATACACTCGTAAACACTCCGGGCATGCAGAAAATCGGCGAACACGATGCCCTCCTGATGTACACCCAGCTTTACATTATCAAGCTTGTAAAAGGAATTCCAATGTAAACTATCGCAATAAAGCGATGGTTTACAAGGAAAAAACGTCTTTTTTCTCCCGAAGCCCACTCGTAAACCGGGGGGCACGGAAAAAAAATTATAACAATTTTTTATCATCAAAATATGCTCATTTTTATAAATCTCAGCACTATATATTATGAAGTTCGGGAGGAACTTCTTTTTCTTTGTCACCGGCCGGATTAAAGAAAAAACTTTATCAAGCAAATGCAAAAAAAAGGAGTTTGCAAATGAATCCAATCAATCAGGTTATCATCGAAGGAAATTTGGTTCGTGACCCAACTTTTAATGAAACACCAGGCGGAAAGAAAGTGTGCACCGTTCCTGTTGCCGTAAACAGATTTTACAAGGACAGCACCGGCAAGCAGGTAGACGAAGTCGGCTTTTATGATGTAGAAGCATGGGGAGAGCGCTTTACAGAAGATGTTGCAAAGGCGGCAGTTAAAGGACGCGGTGTAAAAATCATCGGCCGCCTAAAACAGGACCGCTGGAAGGACAACGAAGGAAAGTCAGTTTCCAAAGTGCTCATCGTCGCTGAACACATCGATTTTAAGCCGTTTACGCCAAAAAAAGATGGCCAGGGCAACGACGAACAGATTGCAAAAGACAATGCAGAGGCAGCCGCTCAGGGAATTGTCGGGGAGGCAGTTAGTTTTTAGGTTAGCGTCGTCCGCCCCGATTTGGTCCCTTTCTGCCGTAATTGTTTTTGCCGGAACGACCACGATTATCGCGGGCTGGACGTCCCTTACCGTTTGGCTGACGATTCTGGAAACGGGCGTATGCTCTTTCCATTTCGTCACGCTCAGCGGCAGCTTTGTAGGCTTCCATTTTTTCCGGATTGTAGAATCCGTCTTTCCAGTTAAAGCGGTCTGATTCCGGGACAGGCTGCTGCTTTACAAGGCTTGTCATTACAAGCTTGGTTTCTGCGCGATTAACCTTAGTTCTGCTAAAGTCGATGAGAATTCGCTTAAAGCCCTCTTTTTTAAGACCAGCTGCCTTATCAACGATGCTGAACGGATTTTCGCTCATTACAAATGAACCGTCCGGGTTTGAAAGGACTTTAAAAGGCATTTCTTTTTTGTCCCAGAAGTACATAAATTCATAACTTTCCGGAAGCATAAAGCGCATACGGAACAATGCAGGATAGCCGTAAACGGTTATCATAACTCTGTCGCGTACATTCTTTTCAAATGTATCAAGAAGGTTGTTATGTGAATTTTCAATCGGTGTGATAAAAGAACCGATGTTCTGGTTTTCAAGCCAGCTTACAGCCCAGCGGTTGAATGTGTAAAGGTAAGGGCCTGCAATCATGTTTACTCCCTTTCCGCGAAGCATTCCGATATGGGCAACGTTGTTGACGATAAAAGTCTTAAAACCGTCAGCGATGAGGAATTCAAGATTATCCTGCAAATCGTACGCCGTGCTTTCCGGACAATACGGGTTGAGAGAAATAATTACCTGCTTTTTTGAAAACGGCAGAGTTGTTTTATGTTCAAGCAAATCAACCTTGGTTTCAAAATTCAATTCAAGGATAACACGGACAGGACTCATTGATTGAATTGCAAACATGTCTGCAATCGTACTTACCTGAACGTATGTGCCTTCCGGAAAGTAATTGAGTTCATTCTTTCCTACCGGAGTCAAATCCAGAATCGGCAGAGTCTCGTCGCCAGGCTGCTTTCTGAACTTGCTGATATCAGCCGGCAGAACGCGCGGATAGCGTTTTGACATTGCCTTTGTCTGCAAAAGATATACTTCGTCTCCGTGGCCAAATCCGCGCGGAATATCAATCCAGCGGCTTCCGTCTTCTTCAAATTCAACTGAGCGGACTTTGTGGCTTACGCGTCCAGAGTCGTCCTTTCTGTGCAAACGGATTGAGTCGCCCGGATCAGGATCGTAAGGACCGCCTTTGAGTTCGGCCATTAAAATCTGATATGACTGCGGGTCTGCATCAGGTCCTGCGGCGTCCATTGCACGCTGTTTTGCAGCATCGGAGGGTGCCTTAACGCGTTCAATACGGCCCAGGTAAATACCAGTTCCGCCGGCCTGATTAGGATTTAATATTGCACTTCCGGCATTTTTTACGCCTTCTTCGTTTGTTTTAAAATTGTACCAGTAGGTAGTTTTTGAACGGGCAAAGTCGGTAGAAAGCATTCGTTTTGCAGCAGCGATCGAACCTTTTTTGTCTTCCTTGTAGTGGTCCATCAGATAGCGGTAAGCGCTTACAACAGAACCTACGTATTCGGCACTTTTCATACGGCCTTCGATTTTAAAGGATTCAACGCCGATTTCCATGAGATCAGGAATTTTTTCGATAAGCATCAGATCTGACGGACTAAAGTAGTAGCCCTGCTTTTCGCCAGAAGTTGTTTCTGCTGTATAAAAGCGCCGGCACGCCTGGGTGCACATACCGCGGTTGGCAGACTTTCCGCCGAGATAGCTCGAAAAGAGACAGAGGCCGCTTTCGCTTACGCACAGTGCCCCGTGAACAAACATTTCGATTTCGCAGTTTGTGTTCTGCTTGATGTGGGTTACTTCTTCAAGACCGAGCTCGCGGGCAACAACTACGCGTTTGAGGCCTGCTTTGCTCAGCATATTTACACCGGCGGCACTTTCTACATTCATCTGTGTTGAACCGTGGAGTTCGAGATTCGGAAAGAACTCCCGGCACATTCTTAAAACGCCAAAATCCTGAACGATAAGTCCATCCGGATGAACTTTATCAAGATAGCTTAAAAAGCGGTAAAGTCGTTCAGTTTCGTTTTCTTCTGAGACGGTGTTAACGGTAACATAAATTTTTTTACCCTGGCGGTGTACAGATTGAACTGCGGCTTCGAACTGGTTCCACGCAAAGTTGGATGAACGAAGTCGCGCATTAAAGCTTTTGAGACCAAGATAAACTGCGTCGGCTCCTTCGCCGATTGCTGCATCGAGGGCTTCGATGTTTCCTGCCGGTGCTAATAATTCTGACATAATGTTACGATTTTAACACATTACGAAAGAATAAACTAGCACGCTCCATACATATCAAATTTCGTTTTTTTCGCATTATCACATCACAAATCTGCCTCTCAGCGAGAGCACGTCAACAAACCTCGCAGTGAGCAAAGCTCAGGCGAGTTTGTGCCGTAACCTCGCTTACGGCAGATTTGCACCTGCTGGTATACGAAAAACTCGATTTTTACTATTTATTTTGTATAAATTTGAATTTTGTTTTCACTTCCGGGAGTACCGGTGGTAACTACAGCCCAGTCGTCTTTTCCGCTTTTAATGATTCCGCTTTCATCAGGCTGAGGAATTGCTTTGCGGCAGAGAGTGCGTACCGGAGTCTGGTAATCAGAAACCGCACTTCCCTCTTTTGAACTTCCACTCACCCATACGCCTGATTCGGCAGAAAGAGCGGCCCATTTTTTCTGGTCATGGTTTTTCCAGTCAGTTTTTCCTGATTCCATAAACAAAACCGCGTCCATTATTTTTCCGCTCACAGCCTGATTCAATATGATTACATCAGTTTCCCCAAGTACGGGTGTTTTGTTTTCTGCCCACAAATCAATCGCAGTA
>JAILFZ010000089.1 GCA_024697295.1 Treponema sp. | reverse complement strand
CGAAACCGGAAAGAACCTGACCGAAGACACAAGGTTTTTCCTCTCATACCGCGGAAAGTGGGTTTTGATTGAAGAAGTTCCTCCAGAAGATATCAGGAGCGGTTCAATCATCAAGGTTCTCGCACGCTGTGATGGATATGATGATGCCGTGTATTCGCTTCTTTTGGACTGGTATCAGGATGAACTTATCATCAGTGCTGCCATGCAAAAAACTGAAGAAGTCAAAAAATAGAACACTGTTTAATTCAAGTATTTACTTGTCGTTTGGGCATTTTGTGATTAAATTAGTAATATGACTAAAGATAACAATAACGAAAATGACGATAAAATAACCGAACAGGCCGAAGATCAGATTAAAAAAGAGTTTGAAGATAAAATACGTTCGGCTATAGGGGATTTTGTCTCAGAAAACTTTGACGGAGATGTTCCTGTTGATGTTGAAGTAACTGTAGAAAAAAAAGAAAAGACTTCTAAAAAGACCGGCGAAAAAGCCGGAGACGATAAAAATTCAACCGGAGAAAAAGACTCTAAAAAGACAAAAATTTCCAGAGGAACAAAAAAGGCGGATACAAAAAAAGAAGGAGCCGCAATTGTCCCGGTAGATAAAATGCTTCCGGACAAGCTGTTTTTAATCGGTTTGAACGTACGCCCGATTTTTCCCGGCATTTTTACTCCTCTGATGATTACAAATGCAGAAGATGTAAAAACTATTGAAAAGGCTTTTGAAGATAACGGTTTTATTGGACTTTGCCTTACAAAAAAAGAAAACGACAACCCGACAATCAGCGAACTTTATGAAGTAGGAACTGTTGCCCGCATTATCAAAAAAATCAATCTTCCGGACGGTGGTGTAAATATATTTGTTTCTACTATCAAGCGCTTTAAAGTTAAGCGCGCATTGAGCCAGAAAACTCCGGTTTATGCGGCTGTTGAATATCTTGAAGACGAAGAGGCTGAAACATTTGAAGTTAAGGCCCTTACCCGCGCATTGATTTCTGAAATGAAAGAAATCAGCGACAACAATCCGCTTTTCAGCGAAGAAATGCGCCTCAATATGGTTAATATTGACCATCCTGGTAAAATTGCTGACTTTATCGCTTCAATCCTGAACACCGATAAAAATGAGCAGCAGAAAGTTCTCGAACAGTTGAATGTTCGTGCCCGTATAGAACAGGTTCTTGTGTTCATCAAAAAGGAACAGGAACTTTTACGTATCCAGAAAAAAATCCAGGGTGAACTCAACGACCGCGTAGAAAAAAATCAGCGCGAATACTTTCTCCGCGAAGAAATGAAGGCAATTCAGGACGAACTCGGAATCGGAGCAGACGGAGAAGGAAACGATTACACCAAGTTCAAGGAAAAAATTGAAAGCTTCCACTTTGAAGGTGAAATAAAAGAAGCCTGCGACAGCGAACTTGAAAAGTTTAAGCTGATGGACCCTAACTCTTCTGAGTATTTTGTTTCCCGCAATTATCTTGAACTCATCTGTAACCTTCCGTGGAAGGAAGAGCAGAAAGAGGCGCTCGACCTTGCAAAAGCATATAAAATTCTTGAACGCGACCACTACAGTCTTGATGATGTTAAAAAAAGAATCCTTGAATACCTTTCTGTCCGCAAAATCAAGCAGGATAACAAAGGTTCCATTTTAATTTTAGTAGGACCTCCGGGTGTCGGAAAAACCTCCATCGGACGCTCAATTGCAGACGCTATGGGTAAACCTTTTTACCGCTTTAGTGTAGGCGGTATGAGAGACGAGGCCGAAATCAAAGGTCACCGCCGTACTTATATCGGAGCCATGCCAGGTAAAATCATTCAGGGCCTGAAGATTACAAAATCAAAGTCTCCTGTTTTTATGATTGATGAAATCGATAAAATGGGTTCAAGCCAGCAGGGAGATCCGGCAAGCGCTTTGCTTGAAGTTCTTGACCCTGAACAGAATATCAGCTTCCGCGACAATTATCTTGATTTGCCGTTTGATGTCAGCAATGTATTCTTTATTTTAACTTCAAATACACTGGATTCAATTCCCGAACCATTGCTCGACCGTGCAGAAATTATTTCTCTTGCCGGCTACATTGATCAGGAAAAACTCCAGATTGCAAAGAAATATCTGATTCCAAAGAACCTTGTAAAAAACGGTCTTGCAAAAAATCAGGTAAAATACACAAAGGCGGCCCTCGCACGTATCGCAGAAGAATACGCCCGTGAAGCAGGCGTCCGTAACTACGAAAAGTGCATTGATAAAATTCACCGTAAAATTATCACAGAAAGTCTTGCTGGAATTCCAGCCGACACAAAAATTCTGTCTTCTGTAAAAGCAGTCGTTGACGGTCAGGTTGATAAACTTAAAGCTGACAGCTTTGTGATCGATGCAAAAGATCTTGACCGCTATCTTGGAAAGCCTGTCTTTGATGAAAGCGAAATCAAAAAGGCAACTGTTCCAGGAACAAATATCGGTCTTGCATGGACAAGCATGGGAGGTGACAGTCTCCTGATAGAAGCAATTGCATTTGAAGACGGAAAGGGCGGCCTGCAGCTTACCGGCCAGATGGGCGATGTAATGAAAGAGTCTGCTCAGATTGCATTTAACTGGGTAAAACAGTATGCTATAGAACACAAAATCAAGGACGTTAAGTGGTTCAGCAAAAATGTAATCCACCTGCACATCCCGGAAGGAGCAACTCCTAAGGACGGACCAAGTGCCGGAATTACAATGGCTGTAACATTTATGTCGCTTTTGACTGGAAGACTTGTAAAACCGAACGTTGCTATGACAGGCGAACTGGATTTGACCGGTGCTGTTATGCCGATCGGCGGTTTACGCGAAAAATCTGTTGCCGCCAAGCGCAACGGTATCAAAACAATCTTTATTCCAAAAGCAAATGAACGCGACCTTGAAGAAATTCCGGACATTGTAAAGGCAGGAATTACCTTTATCCCTGTAAAACATGCCATGGAAGTTATGCAGACCGTTTTTAGAGGTTCTGCCAGAAAATATGGATTTTAGGAATAAAAGATGTTTCCAAGAGTATTTTTAAAGCCAAAAGAAGAGCAGGAAATCCTGCAGGGCTTTCCCTGGGTTTTTGACAATGAAATTTCAACTGTAAAGTTTGAAGAAAAATCCGGAGTTAAACAGACTTCTCTCGAAGAATGTAAGGTTGAAGACGGTTCTGTTGTAGAAGTCTTTGCAAATGCAGGCGGCTTTTTAGGCACTGGAATCATTAACCGTAAATCAAAAATTACTGTACGCCTTATCGGCTATGAACACGCCGACAGGGTGACAGAAGATACAGCCGCTTATTACGAAAAAAAGGTAAGTGATGCCTACGACTTGCGCAAATTGTACTACGATATGAAAGACAGTTACCGTTTGATTTACGGTGAAGCTGATTTGATTCCCGGACTTATCGTAGAACGTTATTTTGACGTTACTAAAAAAATCTATCTCGTCGTTCAGTTTTTGTCACTTTCGTGCGAAGTGTACCGCAAAGAAATTTTAAAAGCCCTTAAAAAAATCGTCCGCGCAGACTTTATCTATGAACGAAGCGATGCCGCTGTACGCGAAAAAGAGGGCCTTGAAGAAAAATCAGGCTGGATTGGGGATGCGGGCCAGTCCGTAATTACAATCCGCGAAAACGATGTTCTTCTTCAGGTTGATATTGCAAAGGGGCAGAAAACAGGTTACTTCCTCGACCAGAAATTCAACCGCAAAAAAGTTGCAGAACTAAGTCAGGGTAAAACTGTTCTCGATACATTTTCTCATACAGGCGCCTTTGGCCTTAATGCTTTTAAAGGCGGTGCAAAACAGGTTGTCAGCGTGGATTTGAGCCAGGAAGCCGTTGATATGATCAATAAAAATATTGAATTGAATCATGCGGGCAATAAAATGAGCTCTGTGTGCGGCGATGTTTTTGATATCTTAAAAAAGTACGAGACAGAAGGCCGTAAATTCGATCTGATTGTTCTTGACCCACCGGCTTTTACAAAGAACGCAAAAAATATACAGAAAGCATACGGCGGCTATAAAGAAATCAACCTCCGCGCAATGCGCCTTTTAAATCCTAATGGAATTCTTGTAACCTGTTCATGTTCATACTTTTTTGACAGTGAACACTTTTACGGCATGATTATGAAGGCTGCCGAAGACAGCAAAAAGAAGGTTCAGATACTTGCAAAATATGGAGCAGGCCCTGACCATCCGGTGCTCGCCGGTTATCCAAAGAGCGAATACTTAAAGTGTGCGGTGTGCCGTGTCATTTAATTGTATTTTTATACTTGGTCCAACTGCTGTAGGAAAAACTGCAATCGGTGTCAGAATTGCCACAGCCCTTGGAGGTGAAATTTTAAGTGCAGATTCTCGGCAGGTATATAAGGGACTGGATATCGGAAGCGGCAAGGACCTTTCAGACTTTAAAATTCCTGCAGATTATGCCCTTAAACTCAATCCGGCCCTTAAAGATAAAATTACCGGCGGTTTTTATAATGTTCCCTATCATCTTATTGACGTCTGCACACTCGAGCGCGAATACAACCTGGCTGATTTTGTCGCTGATTTTTACCAGGCTGTAACAGACTGCCAGAAAAGAGGTGTTCTTCCTGTCTGTGTCGGCGGAACAGGCATGTATCTGGATTCAATTATCCGTAATTACGAAATGATTCCTTTTACAGAAGATCCTTCAGAGCGGGCAGAACTTGAAAAACTTTCCTACGACGAACTTAAAGAAATTCTTATCCGGGAAAAAGAAAAGCTTCATAATACAACTGATTTTGCTACAAAAGAGCGGATTATCACGGCGATAATGATTAACAGATTCAATTTGAGTGAACGTTACCAGGAGTTAAAAAAAGAAATTATGGCCAGTCGTCCTAAAATTGAACCTCTTGTAATCGGCACAACTTTTGAACGCTCACTAGTCCGACAGGGAATAGCCCGACGTTTAAATGCGCGTCTTGACGAAGGCCTGATTGAAGAAGTTGAAGGACTTTATAATGACGGCGCAAGTTTTGAACGCCTGGAAAGTCTGGGACTTGAATACCGTTTTGTTTCTCAATATTTGCAGGGAAAGATAAAAACTAAAGAAGAGTTGTTTGAACTTTTGAACCTTGCAATCGGTCAGTTTGCCAAAAGACAGGAAACATGGTTCCGTTCAATGGAAAAGAAGGGCGTTAAAATAAACTGGCTGCCACAAACACCTGATGTTGAGACAAGGTTTGAGGCAGCCCTTCAGTTGATTTCAAAGAGTAAGAATAAAAGTTAGGCAGTAGCTTCAACTACAGCTGCAACTTTTGTAAGGTATCCTGTGCGAATGCATGATTCGAACAATGCCTTGCTGATATAATCTGTTGTTACATCATCATATCCATCTTCGTCGCGTACGATGCGTACAACATATCCGTCATCCATTTCGCGGACTACTGTCATATAGTCTGTGGTTTTTCCAATGCTTTTAAGTGTGTATGTACCCATTTGTGTATCCTCCTACGTTAAAACGTAAAATTTATGTGTCGTACATTATTATTTTCGGTATAATAAAAACGACCTTAAGCGGTTTTTGAATTTTTTTTGTTTTTATGAAGATTTTCGACAGCCATCTGCATTTAACCCAATGCAGGGATAATTTTGATTTTTCCTCACAAATCGGGTATTACGGCTCTACATGTGCCTTTAGCCGTGATGAATTTAACCTCCAGAAGTCTCTTGCGTCTAAAATTGAATCCAATAATCCTCATATCCATTTTTTTAATCTCTTTGCAGTTCATCCGCAAAATCCGGATTACAAAGAACTGTCCACCCTCGAAGATTTGTTGAAGACTGAAAAGATTGACGCGGTAGGTGAGTGCGGTTTTGATTTTTTTACTGATGAATTCAAAAAACTGAAAAATGAACAGGAGGTCTGCTGGGGCCGCCAGCTTGAATTAGCCGCGTCTTTTAATATGCCGCTTGTAATTCACGGAAGAAAGTGTACCGACATGTTTTTCCGAGATTACAAGAAATTAAAGAAGTTACCTGCAGTTATGTTTCACAGCTGGGCCGGCACTTTGAATGAAGCACGTTCACTTCTGGACCGCGGAGTAAATGCTTTTTTTTCTTTTGGAAAGCCTTTAATCAACGGTAAAAAAAGCGCAATTGAGTGCGTAAAGTCACTGCCTCTGGAACGCATTTTTTTGGAAACTGACGCCCCTTACCAGACATTAAAGGGAGAAGAGTTTACGATTCCCCTGCAAATAATTGATGTATACAATAAAGCCTGTGAACTCAGGGGAGTTGCAATCGATGAACTGAGTGAAACTTTGTATGAATCTATGCGCGGATTTTATCGAGTTCGGCTTTGATTACGCCAAAGGCTTCGTGATAGTCAGCAACAAAAACTTCTGTAAGTAAATCCAAATCACCTTCAGTTTTTTTTCGGAGCACGTCTTCAAGGTCCTGACCGGATTTTGCAAGTTTTTTACAGGCAAGCTGCCGTCCTGCCCCCTTAACTGCGTGGACGTAGGAAGCAGCCTCGGAAAAATCGAGCTGTTTTATGAGCTTTTCCAGGTGTTCCCTTGAAAACTCAACTCCGATAAAGGCGTCGAGGAGAATTTCATATAATTCCATATCATGTCCGAGCATGTCCAGAGCGTCCTGTTTATCAAAAACCGGTAAATTCATATTGTCTCCTGAAAGCTTTTTTGCCGCTTCTAAACTTATTTTACTGTACGCAGTTTGAATAAAAGTCGTTTCCGTTTTTGTCCGTCAGAACAAAGCACGGCAAGTCTTTTACCGTAATCAGCCGGACTGCTTCCATTCCAAGATCTTCGTAGTCTATGATTTTCTGGTCAAGAATATAACTGCTTGCAATCAGGGCTGCAATGCCGCCGGGGGTGCCGAGGTAGAATGCATTGTATTTTTTGCAGGCTTCCTGCCACATTCTGCTTCTGTTTCCTTTTGCAAGCGTTACAAGGGCCGCACCACATCTCATTAAACTTTCTGCGTATACGTCCATTCTTCCGGCTGTTGTCGGCCCGAAAGAGCCGATTACAGAGCCGTCGGGAGTGCGGGCAGGACCTGCGTAACAGATCGGGTACTGTTTTGTATAATCAGGCAGGTCTTTTCCGCTGTCGATGAGTTTTTGCCAGCGTGCATGGGCTGCGTCCCGTGCAACCAGGAGCTTTCCGCTCAAACTGATACGGTCTCCGCACTTTGCGTCCTTTAACTGTTCCAGAGTTTTTGCGATTCCGTCGTCTGTGTTTACGACAAAGTTTCTTTGTGTTGAACCCGTTTTTGCAGAATTCGACGCGCTGGAAGAATTCAAATATTCAACTGCCTCATTGAAGCCTTTGATTTTTTGTGGTTCGGTTGCTGTCTTTTCTAAATAAAATCCTTCCGGTGTAACGACTGCCTTTAAGTTTCTGTGGGCAGAACAGCTTACACCGACGCTGAGCGGACAGGAAGCTCCGTGTCGCGGAAGGCGGATTGCGATTGCGTCAAGGGCAAAACACTTTCCTCCAAACTGTGCGCCATAGCCGGTTTCTTCTGCAATCTCGAGCATGAGCCGTTCAATTTCTTTATCGCGGAAGCCGAACGGATTTGGATCGGTTGTCATTTTGTCGTAGGCGCCGGCAGTTGCAAGTTTGAGTGTGAGCGTGTTCTGTTCAGGGCTAAGACCGCCTGCAACAAAGGCCAGTGTATAGGGCGGGCAGGCACTGGTTCCGAGGTGACTTATCTGTTCTTTTAAGAACGAACGGATTTTTTCCGGATTCAAATAAGCCTTTGTTCCCTGGACAAAACTTGTTTTGTTTGAAGAACCGCCGCCTTTTGCGCAGAATACCATTCCAAGTGCAGGGACTCCTTCCTTTACAATGGTTTCCATAAAGGACGGAAGTGGGGCAAGAGCTGCCGAACTGTCAAAAATTGCAACCTGTGGAGGCATATTGTTTTTGGGATCTTTTTCGTCGTAAAAGTTTTGCGCGCAGGAAGTTGAAAAACGGAGGTTGTTTTTGTCGTATGCTTCTTTTGCGCCTTCGTAAATATTAATAAATGCGTTTTTGCCGCCGGTTGAATTCAACAGGAGCCCGTTATTCCAGCCGTAGATGTTTGCAATTCCTGTGTCCTGACAAAGGGCAAACTTTTTTTGACTTGCAATCTGTGCGTTTTTCAAAATGCTTGCACAGACGTATTTGTCATTTTCTGAGGCATCGCTCCGGTTAAATGCTTTGATGATGTTTTCAATGTGTTCTTTTGTAAAATTAAAAGAAAGTGTGCTGAAGGCCTGATTTGTAATTTTATTCAGGGCGACTGTGTTGATTGAAGGGATTGAACCGTGATTTTTTTCTGATTCCTCAAACGGGTAAAAATCAAATTCGCTTTCTAAATTGGTGTACAAACTCATTGGAACAGTATAGTCTGTTTTGCCTGATTTTGCTATAATCTTTGTATGAATAAAAACAAATTAAAGATTCAGTCGCTTTCGCTTGCAATCACTTCCATAATTTTTTCTATATTGTGCATTAACAGCCGTTTTGATATTTCGCTTCTTGCCCCGGTTCTGGGACTGTCGTATTCGTCACTTTTGTATTACTTTGGCTACAACAGTGTTTTCTGTAAAAATGAAGCAAAATCAATCAGCATTTACCGCGAACTTTTGCAGTACGAACCGTTTGTTCTGTTAATCTGTTTTGTTCTCCGCAGGGCAGGGGTAAACGGAGCTCCTTTTGCCCTCGACTTTATCACAGTAATCCTGTGGTGTGTGAGCACAGGTCTTTCCTTTGTAATTCTTCATTATTTGAATATAAAAAGAATCGGTAAAATCGACCCGGCATGGCTAAAATATCTTGAATCTCATTCGCTTTCTTCATACAAGGGCGCAAAAAGAGGCCTTCTGGAAGCAGTAAGCTGGATTGATGCTCTTGTTCAGGCCGTTTTTATGGTACTTCTGTTGAATATATTTATCGTTCAGCTTTACGAAATCCCGTCTGAATCCATGGTTCCGGAATTTTTAATCAAGGACCGGGTTGTTGTATTCAAGACTTTGAGCGGACCTAAGTTTCCGCTGAGTGATGTGGGACTTCCGTATCTCAAGCGTTATAAGAGGGGAGACATTGTAGTTTTCCGTAATCCTCATTACAGCGATGACAGAAAGAGTGAAGTCAGAACCTTTATGAGCCAGATAGTTTATATGCTGACTCTTACACGCGTAAATATCAATGTTGACGACGATGGTAACCCTAAGGCAGATCCCCTCGTTAAACGCGTTACAGGCGTACCTGGAGAGCAGTTGATGATGCAGGACGGTATTTTATATCACCGGACCGCCAAGAGCGATGACTGGAGCGTTGTAGAAGACGACTCGCGCTGGGCCTGCTGGAACTTAAATGAAGTACGCGCTGATTTAAAAAAGAACAATCAGATTCAGGATTATCCGCTTTCACAGACTGATTATGAACAAATGCTTGAATGTGAAAAAGAACGCCGCGAACTCGATGTTCATCTTGTACGCTCCCGTTTGACAGGTCTTGTCGAGCGTTTTGACAGGGCCTTTAAGCTTTACGGCCGCCACCAGAACAGCGGTGACCTTGAAAAGTTTTTTAACAAAGAAGGAATGTTTGAATATTCGATTTTTTCAAGGCATTATGATTACACATTAAAATTATTGAATTCAACAGATGGAGCACAGTATTTCCGCGCATTTGCAACAGACTGGGCTTCTTCTATCAAAACTGACTTTAACGGAAACCTCTACGAAGAAGCAAATTATAAATTGAATCTGCTGATCAAGCAGAAAATCGCCCAGATTATCGTACGCGATGCTGAACTCATCCTTAACGGAACTTTTGAAAAAGATTATTCAACTGACGCGCAGCTCCTTGAATACATGAAAGAAGCACAGAAATTGAATGATTATGTTTTCCTTATCGACAGAAGAAGTTTTGGAGCCTTCCCGGCAGATACAGAAGACGGAAAACCTCAGTACATACCGGCCGGATGTTATTTTATGATGGGGGACAACAGATTCAATTCTCTTGATATGAGACATTCGTACATGCCAAAACTCATTGAACTTACAAAGTATGACAAGTATTCGGTTACATATTATTCAAATCTTGAACCGCAGTATGTCCCGATGAGACGCATGCTTGGCACAACAAGCTACCGTTTCTGGCCTGTAACAAGGCGTGGGGTTCCCGGACACACCGGAATGAGAAAATAATTAATTCTTTTTTGGGCGTAAATCCGGCTGCTTTGGGTTCGGTAGCCCTCATTCCATAAAAAAAAAGGTGCGTTCAAAATGAAACGCACCTTTTTTATGGAACTAAAGCCCGCCGCATCCGGCGCAACTCAGTTGATTTAGCGACTGCGAGTTTGCCTGCGCAAACTCGTTGGGCTTAGCCGAAGGCTAACGCCCGTGCGTAAGAGGCTTTGCATCTTTCCCGGTCACGCTAACGACTGCGAGTTTGCCTGTGCAAACTCGTTGGGCTTAGCCGAAGGCTAACGCCCATGGCACTGCTTGTATTTTTTACCGCTTCCGCATGGACACGGGTCGTTACGGCCTACCTTTGGCATAGTACGGCGTACAGTAATGTTGTCTCCCTGGCGGGCACCTGCCATTACTCTTCCTGCGGCCTGTCTGCTTGAGTAGCTGTTAAAGTTTGAACTTGCCTGCTGCTGAGTCTGCTGTGCTGCGGCTCCGGCAGCCTGGCTCATGCTCTGAGCTTCCTGGTGCTGTGCGTTCATCTGGATGTTGCGCTGAACCGGCTGAGGCTGTCCGTTGATGCGTACACGCACCTTGAATACTCGTCCTGCGATTGTCAGGCGGATTCCTTCGATAAGTTCATCAAACATGTTAAAGCCGTCAATTTTGTATTCAGTGAGCGGGTTCTTTGAGCTGTATGTTCTGAGGTGAACTGCTTCGCGAAGCCCGTCCAGATATTCGAGCTGGTCGAGCCATTTACGGTCAATCTGCTGGATATACTGATACCGGATAAACATATTGAACTGTTCGTGTCCGACAAGCGTTTCTTTTTCTGTCAAATCGTTCTGGAGAAGGGCAATTACCTTTTCTTTTGTAACTTCTTCTGCTGGAAGCTGGATTCCGAAGTTTTCGCGGATATTATCCAGAAGCTGTCCGAGACCTGTTTTGCGGTTGTGCGCGTATTCAGCAAACCACTCATCCAGGTAGTCGTTTGCTGTATTCATGATACGTTCTGAAAGATTGTCGTCTGCGAGAATGCCGTCACGCTGTTCGTAGATGTATTCGCGCTGTTCGTTGAGAACGTCGTCATAGTCGATAAGGTTTTTACGTATTTCAAAGTTGCGCTGTTCAACTTTTTTCTGGGCGTTTTCAATACCCTTGTTGAGCCAGGGATGGAAGATTGGTTCACCGTCTGTCATACCGATGCGCTTCATGATGTTCTTCATCTTTTCTCCGCCAAAAAGCCTCATAAGGTCGTCGTCCATTGAGATAAAGAATTTAGATCGTCCCGGGTCCCCCTGACGTCCAGAACGACCGCGCAGCTGGTTGTCAATTCGTCGTGACTCGTGGCGTTCAGAACCGATTACGTACAAACCGCCGAGTGCTTTGACTTCTTCGTAATCCTTGAGCCATTTTTCTTTTTCAATCTGCATGGCTTCCTTGAGTTGTTCCGGAGTTGCGTTAGTGCCTGCACGTTTAACTGCGCGGCTTTCGTAGCTTCCTCCGAGCTTGATGTCGGTACCACGACCTGCCATGTTTGTTGCAACAGTAACCGAACCTTTGGCGCCGGCTTCTGCGATAATCAGAGCTTCGCGTGCATGGTTCTTTGCGTTCAATACTTCGTGGCGGATTCCGTGGCGTGTCAAAAGAGCAGACAGATGTTCAGATTTTTCTACAGAAACTGTACCTACGAGAATCGGCTGTCCTTTTGCATGGGCAGTTTCTATTTCTTTAACGATTGCATTCCATTTATCTTCTTCGTTGAGGTAAACTTCGTCGTTTTCGTCGATACGTGCAACAGGAAGGTTTGTCGGAATTGCAACAACGTCGAGTTTGTAAATCTTTCCAAATTCAACTGCTTCTGTCTGGGCAGTACCTGTCATACCCGAAAGTTTTGTGTACATACGGAAAAAGTTCTGGAAGGTAACTGTTGCCATTGTACGGTTTCGCTGTGCGATGTGAACGTGCTCCTTTGCTTCGATTGCCTGGTGCAGTCCGTCAGAATAGCGGCGGCCTTCAAGAATACGGCCTGTAAATTCGTCAACAATCTGAACCTGACCGTCTTTTACAACGTAGTCTACGTCATTTTCGTAGAGAAGGTGGGCGCGTACTGCCTGTGTAAAGTAGTGCAGGAATTCAAAGTTCTGTTCGTCCTGGAGTTTTGTGTCAGGAGCGATGAGATTGTGTTTGTGAAGAATTTTATCAATGTGGTCCATACCTTTGTCGGTAAATGAAACACGTTTTGATTTTTCGTCGATTTTATAGTCGCCTTCCATTGCGGCCCGCTCTTCCGGAGTCATGTTGACTTCGTCCGGGTAGTCGTCTGTGGCAGGATCTTTTGCAACTTCTGTAAGTTCACCGACGTATTTGTCTACTTCATAATATTTGTAGGTATCGTCTTCGCCTGCACCGGAAATAATGAGCGGCGTTCGGGCTTCATCAATCAAAATCGAGTCGATTTCGTCGACGATACAGTAGTTGAACCCGCGCTGAACTTTTCGGCTCAGGTCAATCTGCATATTGTCGCGAAGGTAGTCAAAACCAAATTCATTGTTTGTACCGTAGGTGATGTCGCATGCGTATGCCTGTCGGCGTGCATCGTTGTCCATGTTTGAAAGAATTGCACCAACCGAGCAGCCAAGGTAGGCAAATACCGGACGCATTGTGTTGGCATCGCGTTCAGCAAGGTAATCGTTTACCGTTACGACGTGTACGCCTTTTCCTGTGAGCGAGTTGAGGTATGAAGGTGCTACGGCAACAAGGGTTTTACCTTCACCTGTCTTCATTTCGGTGATGCGTCCCGAGTGAAGGACGATGGAACCCATAATCTGAACGTCGTATGCGCGTTCGCCGCGTACGCGGTAAGCGGCTTCACGGCAGAGTGCAAAGGCTTCCGGGAGAATATCATCAAGGCTTTCGCCGTTCTTTATTCTTTCTTTAAAAATTTCAGTTTGTTTTGGAAAATCTTCGGCAGAAAGGGATTTGGCCCATTCTTCTTTTGCGTTAACAGCCGCAACAACAGGCTTAAGTTTTTTTACATCACGGTCATTTTGCGAACCGAAAATCGCGGTAAAAATTTTATCTAACATAATGTATATAATATAATAAAAAAAACTTGTTAGGAAAAGAGGAAAATAACTGAATGTCGATTACTGCAGGGCTGTTTGGAATTTAATCTGAGTAAAGCCGTGTCGGTTGACGATTATTTCTTTATTCAATATTCTAAAATTATGTTCAATAAAAAGTTACACCGTATTCAATTTATCCTTGCCGCAGCAATTACATTATTGACCTTCGCAGGCTGTCGTCGCGGCGGAACCGTTGCTTCCATCCGTGAAAACCAGCTCTTTACCCTCAACTACGGAAGTTTTGAGGACGAACTCAATTTATTCAACCTGAGCGGTCAAGGGGCTATCAACACCTACATGACGATGCTGGACGGATTTTTTTATATTGCAAACGGTGAGTCCAAAAAAATCATGGAATTAAACTCGTACGGGGACCTTTTAAGCCTTTATTACAACGAAGAAGTTACCAGGGCTCCGTCTTTTGCAACCACAGAAAACGTTAATTCAACCAAAAAAGCAATTGCATATCCATTCAATTCGCTTGGACCTGTTGCAGTAGATGCAAAAAAATGTCTTTACGCCGTAGACACATTGCCTCCAGAACGCCAGGAAGTTGATGCAAACAAACGCCTCCTGCTGAATTACATCGTCCTGCGCTTTAACAGCGACGGTACGCTGATTGACTATCTCGGACAGCAGGGCCCGGGTGGAACTCCTTTTCCTTTTATAAAAAAAATCTACGTTTCAAAAAACTCCGAACTTATTGTAGTTTCAGAAACAAATAACGGACCTGTAGTTTACTGGTTCAACGAAAAGGGCTTTCTGCTTTACACAATTCCCATCACGGAAGAAACTGTTCCAAAACTCAAGGACAGTGACGGAGCTGAATCTGCCTCATATGTTTCCATCGGAAACGTTGTTCCTGACAATATAAGCTGCAGGCTTTACATTCAGGTGGATTACTTCAAGGCTTATCTTGACCCTGCAACAAAAGTACAGTCAGGCATTGACTACGAAAAAACAATTCTCTATCCGCTGGATGTGGATTCCGGAAAATATGATGACGGGCTTGAAATTCCAAGCCATGAAGACATTGTAAGCGAAAACCTGAGCAAGGAACTTTATAAGGTTCCGTTTGACTTTCTTGGAGTAACTGACAGCGGCTGGTTCTTCTTCAGCGTGCCGGTAGACAAGGGTTTTTTGATTCAGATGGTTCAGCCGAACGGACAAAAAATCTTAAAGCGTGTCCTTGATGTTAATCACGAAGAAATCCTTTATTATTCGCTCGGCCTGAGCGGCAACGGAATTATCAGCGGACTTTTTGTAAAGTCGCACAATGCGGAAGTTGCCTGGTGGCGTACAGATTCCCTTGTAAGCGGAATCATAAACTAGTTATTCAGAGCTGGAACAAAAATGGATTATAAGCCGATTCCTGAAGCAGTAGAAACAAAGTCCCCGGAAGAAGAAATGGTTTTTCACTACAACAGGGAAGAACGCATTAAAGCGGCTCCAAAAATCGTTCAGGACTATTATGCCGGTGATTTTAAAGCCTTCCGTCCGGGACTCTTTAAGGCTCTTGTTGCCACTAAAGGCAACCGTTTTATGTTTTTTACCCTCATCATCGTTGTTGCAGTAATCTTTATCAACGGTGTATTCAATAAGCCTGACAAGGCATTTATTGAACATGTGCCGCTCAGTCTTTCTGCCTTTTCATTTGAAGAAAATGTTTATGTGAGCCTCTGTTTTGAGGAGCCGGAAAAAAAATTTGAAAAAACTCCTGACAGCGTAATCAATGTAGAAATTCAATTTCTTGATGCGGATAAAATGGCTGTCGAAAAACAGAGCTTTACGCTCAATTATGAAGAAAAAGAAACTTTTTTAAGGACAACTTTCCATGATTATGATATATTTTATATAAGTGCAGAGGTTTCTTTCAGGCAATCAGACCAGAACCTTTTATGCACTGTCGAAAAGCGTTAGCGTTATAAAAAGTACTTCCGTGTACTTTTTATAACTGGCAGATTTTGCCGCTGGCAAAACTGCGATATCGTGCCTCCTGCACGACCGCTAACGCGGAAATTGTAAGGAGTTAAAAAATGCTGCAGTTTTATTTTCTTTCGATTTTATTGAATCTCATAATTGGTCTTATTTTAGTGTATGCCACAAATTTTATGGCACAGGAATCCGCTGCTGTTGCAACAACAGATGATGCTGATTCAACTGATGAGTCTGACGAAAGCACAGAAGACTCTGCAGAAGACGTTCCAAAATCATCAAAAAATATTTTTGCAAATCCTCTCTTTTTTGATGATCCTACATTCCGTCTGGTAATCGCAATTCTTTCCGCCCTCGTTGGTTTGATGAAGCTTCTTTCTACTGTTCAGGGGGATATGCCCCTTATCGGTGACCTGATTCCGGCTGTTGCAGGTCTTGCGGGAGCCTTTGCACTGCTTATTGAATATTACTCACAGAAATCAGATGTTGGTTTTAATCTTCCTGTATTCTTAACTTCAATTTTTGTGGGTGGACGTAAATATCTTGGAATTTTCTGTATTCTTGCCGGTATTCTGCATTTTGTTTTTCCAAGAGTTTTGTTTCTGTAAAATACATTTTTTTAGTGGGAGATTAATTCAAAATGAATAAAACCTCAATCGCCTGTATCGCATTCAAGGATAAAAAGGTATTTATTGCACACCGTAACCCGACAGGGCAGATGGGCGGCCGCTGGGAGTTTCCCGGCGGAAAGGTTGAAGAAGGCGAAACTGACCAACAGTCCATTGTCCGCGAACTTAGTGAAGAATTTGGCGTGACTGTCAAAGTCGGAAACCAGATTGCAAACGCAACTTTCAAACATAACGGCGATGATTTTTCCCTTCACGCATACCTTGTTGAATTTCCGCATGATGGAATTCAAAAGCCTTTTACCCTGACGGAACATACCGAATACAGATGGGCAGAACTTGCTGAGATTCCAACCCTTAATTTTGTGGACAGCGATTTGCTGATTTATCCTCAGGTTTGTAAAGCTCTTATTGAAACACTTGGATAGGTTTTTTGCGGATTTAAAAATGAAAACTATTGTAAAAACTTTTTTTTCTTTATTGATTGTTCTCTGTCTTTCATCCTGCATTAACAGAAAAGGCGAAATTAAATTTGATAACAGCCAGCCACTTTCGCTTGAGCCCGGCGTAGAATGGGTTTTGATTACGTCTCCGTATGTGGCCTGCCATAAGAACGCTGGGTACGAAGAAGATGTTGTTACTTATTTCAGGCGTGGTCAGATTTTAATGGTGCAGGGTAAAAAGACGATTCCCGTGGATGACAGTATGGAAACCTGGTATGCATTTGACGAGGGCTGGGTTCCTCAAAGCTGTCTGAGAGTCTTTTCAAACAAACTCAAGGCCCAGGCCGCCGCCGGAGAACTGTAAATTATTTTGCAAGAATAAGTTTTGCAGCTTCTTCTACAGTAATCGAATTATACATCTTTCTGTCGGTCAAATCCTTTAATGTTACAGTGTTTGAATCAACGTCGCCTGCTTCAATCAAAATACCCCAGTGAATTGATTTGGCTTCTGCAAGTGAATACTGCTGTCCCATTTTTTTTGCTTCAGGGAAAACTTCAACATTAACGCCCAGTTCGCGCAGTTTTGATGCGATTCCCTGGTAATGAATCGAAAGATTTATGTCAGTACAGAAGATTTCTGCGTCGAGATAACTTCCTTTCTGTGTAGTTTTTCCAAGCTGTTCAAGGCCTGCGATAAGACGGTCAAGACCGATGCTTGCACCAACGCCCGGAAGCTTTGTCTTTGTGTACAAACCGGCAAGGTTATCATATCTTCCGCCTGAGCATACTGATCCGATGGAAGGCAGATCGTTGAGGAAGGTTTCGTATACGATTCCTGTGTAGTAATCAAGACCGCGTGTGATTGACGGGTCGAGAGTGTAGGTTGCTTCGATTCCTGCGGCAATCATCATCTGACGGATGTCCCGCAAACGCTGAGTGTCTTCGGCAGGACCACCGGCAAGGTTTTCAATCTTCAAAAGTGTTGAATCAAAATCCTTTTCTTCGGTGATGTAATTAAGAATCTGATCCGCCTTGGCTTCATCTCCTGTAAACTCTGTGAGTTCGCTTTTAACTTCGTCTTTTCCGACTTTTGCAAGCTTATCAACGGAGCGCAGAATGTCTTCGCTTTTGTCGAGCACACCGAGCTTTTCGAGGAAGCGGTTAAAGATTCCGCGGTGATTTACGTGAATGGTAATGTTTGTTACACCGATTTTGTTTAAGGCGGCGCGCATTACCGAAAGAATTTCAAAGTCTGCGCAGGCGCTGTCAGTACCGACTGTGTCGATATCGCACTGGACAAATTCGCGGTAACGTCCTGCCTGAGGTTTTTCTCCGCGCCAAACCTTTGCAATATGGTAGCGCTTGAACGGAAAGTAAAGTTCGCTTTCGTGTTCTGCAGTAAAGCGTGCAAACGGAACGGTCAAATCAAAACGCAGTGCAACATCGCGTTTGCCGTTGTCTAAAAATCTGAATACCTGTTTTTCAGTTTCACCGTTTGACTTACGGAGCAGAATTTCCGAATACTCAAGAACCGGAGTATCGATTGGTACAAAGCCGTAAGATCTGTACACTTCAATGATTTTTTCCTGAAGACTGCTGCGTTCAATTTCTGCAGCAGGGAGAATGTCCCTGAACCCTTTAAGGACACGGGGTTGAATTAAATTAGCCATGACCACATATTACTCAAAATGGCGTGCCCCGTCTAGTAACGGAGAAAATTGAACAAACTGCTAAAAATCAGGTTCAAAATCTTCTTTCTGAACGCCATCCCCGTTTTTAACATCTTGAGCGAGAATTTTACCGTCAAGAAAATCATAAAACTCCGGGCCGATTCCAACGCTTAAGACTTTTTCTGTGCGTAAAACTTCGATGTCGCCTTTTTGAATTACATGGCCTTTTTTAAAATCGCCCATAAAGTGACAGCTCCGGTTTGTGCGGCCGTAGTTTGCTTCTTCCGACGGGGCGAGTTTTTTGATTCCGCTGCCCAAAACTTTTTTTACGCGCTCAGTGCCGTACTGGTCTTCCATCTGTCTGATGATTTCTTTTTGTCCTTTTTCAAATCCGTAATGCCGAAGAACAGCGTCGCTCTGGTGAACGCAAAAGCACATGTGGGCAAACTGTTCCAGATCAAGTGCGACCGGGTCGTCAAGTCCGTCTGTTTCTTTGCTCAGGGTAATGTGTTTTTCTATCATTGTGGCGCCCTGGCTTATTGCAAGGCATGGAACCAGTACCGGGTCCAGGGAATGGTCGCTGATTCCTGTTTCGATGTTAAAATCACGGCTCAAAGTGTCTATGAGGCGCACATTGTATTCATCTTCCGGGGCAGGATAACTTGTAATGCAGTGTAAAAGTGTAACGTTTTGTGTTCCTGTGATATTGACTGCTTTTTGAATGTCTTCTTTTTTGCTTACTCCGCTGCTCAAAACTACCGGAATTCCAGGATTTGAATTTTTAAGTTCGTTCAAAAGCGGATAGTGATTTAATTCGGGACTTGCGATTTTAATATAATCCGGTTGAATTTGAATCAGTTCGTGAAGGGAGCGGATCCCAAAAGGAGAACACATAAACTTTGCACCTGAACTTTTTGTGTATTCAAGACAGTCCCTGAAAAATTCCGGGGCCACTTCGAGTTCCCTGAATCTGTCATAGAGCGGAATTTTACCTGTCGGAAGGTTTACAAAGCCTGTGTTGGGGTGAAGAATTTCTTCCGCATACACCCACTGGAATTTAATTATGTCCGCACCGGCTTCTTTTGCTCCGTCAATGAGCCTTTTTGCCTTGTCGAGACTTCCGCCGTGTGAGGTTCCTATTTCTGCAATTACTAAAGTTTTACCGGAATTCATTTTTATTAATTGTAACATTTTTACGCATTATGGTAAAATATAAAACATGATTAAGTTTATCACAAATTTATTAAAGGCTCTTAACGCCAACGTTAATCCTGCAGAAATTGCCCATGCCTTTGCATGCGGAACAATTCTTGGTCTGATGCCGAAGAACAATCTTCTGTGGTATCTGGTCTTTGTTTTTATTCTTTTTGTCAGAATAAATAAACCTGCATATCTGATTATGACTCTAATCGGTGCGGCGATTTCTCCTGCCTTTGACGGTCTGTTTGATACGATAGGCTACGCCTTCCTTACAATTCCGGCTCTTTCCGGATTCTTTGGAACTCTGCTCGACATTCCGTTCGTTGCATTTACAAAATTCAACAACTCTGTGGTTATGGGTTCTTTCCTCTGCGGAATCGTGCTTTATATTCCGGTTTACTTTTTGGGAAGACTCTTTGTTTACATCTGGCGTAAATATGCAGCAGACTTTATACGCAATTCAAAAATTGCAAAGGTTATCAACAAGATTCCTTTGATTGAAAAAATCGCTTCAGGCGTAGGAGGAAACTGATGGCTGACAAAAAAGAAGTAAAAGCATCAAAAGAAAAAAAGCCGAAGACTGTTAAAAAAGTATCTGCAAAAAAACTTCCTTCGCTTTTCAAAAAAGCCTACACAAACAAACAGTTTGACAAAAAGATTGTCCGTAAACTTTATGTACCGTCGGATAAAACTTTTGTCACGGATCTTTTCAAAGATACAAAAGACAAAAAGGGCAGGGCTGTTTTAAAAATTCCTTCAGATATTGAATTTACAAAAAAGGAAATGACACGCCTCAAGTCAATTGCAAAAGACATTTCCAGAAACAAAGGCCGCATCAACTACGGTTCCTTTATCGCCGTTGCAGTTGTAATCGCTGCCATTGGACTTGCAGTTACAATTTTTAAAAATCCGGTTGCAAAATGGGGAATCCGTTCCGCAATGCAGGGCGTTTTTGGAGCAAAATGCGATATTGAATCCGTAAATATTGAATTCTGGAATTCGTGCTTTACAATCAATAAGCTTGCTCAGGCATCTTCTGATGACCCGATGAAAAATATTTTCCAGTTTGATAAGCTCGACTTAAAGTTCAACCTTGCTCAGCTTTTGCGCGGACGTTTGGTTTCCGAAAATGTAGAAATTACCGGAATCGATACAAATACCGAACGTACAGTCAGCGGAGAACTTCCAGTCAAACCTGAACCAGCCCGTAAACAGGAAGAAAAGACGGATTCTACCGGATTCTATGCAAGCCTTAAGGAAAAGGCCGGAACCGATACTGACGCCGCAAAAAATGCATTTGCCGAACTTTTTGCAATGTACGATCCTGCAAAAATTACAGAAAACCTCAAGGAAAACCTTCAGTCACAGAAAGTTGCCAAAGAAGTTGAAGAAGAACTCAAGACTCTCGTAGAAACCTGGAAAAATAAACCGGCAGAAATCCAGAAGTCGGTTGACGAGCTTAAATCAAAAACTTCAAAAATGGCTTCTCTCAACGTTAACAACGTAAAAACTGCTGCAGAAGCGGCCGCCTTGATTAAAGAAATTGATTCTGCCGTTAAAGAAACAAACTCAGCAAAGAACACCCTCAGTTCTTCCCTTACATCTTTTGACGGCGACCAGAAAAGAGTTCAGGAATTGCAGAAAAAACTCAATGATGCAATTGCTTCCGACAAGGCTCTGCTGAACGATTCCCTTTCTGTTCTTGATATCAATAAAAGCCGTGCACTTATCACTGATACAGTCAATCAGGCAGGTTACGCCCTGCTCGGACAGTATTATCCTTATCTCAAACAGCTCATTTCCTATGCAGGGTCAATGAAGAGTTCATCTTCAAATCCGGAAGAAGCAAAAAAGGCAAACGAGAAGGCAAAGGAAACTGCCAAAAAAGAAAGTAAACGTTTTGCCGGACGCGATGTTTACTGGAAGGCTGATCCTTATCCAAAGTTCCTTCTTGAAAAAGTACATGGAAGCGGAAAAGGACTTGATATTAATGCTACAAATATTTCAAGCGATATGAATAAGCGCGGTCAGCCCTGGGTTATCAACGGCATTTACAATCAGGAAAAACGAGTACATAACGCAAACCTCGTTGTAGACTCACGTACTGATTCAAAAGCCTCTTTGATTACAGGTGAATACAGCGGCAATAACTTTCCTCTGGTAATGGACCTTGCAAAAAAAGTAAGCAGCGCGGGAATGCCTAAATTTGACGGTTTGAGCACAATCAGTGCAAAACTTACTGCAAATGAAGACTTTAGTTTTGGTATCAACGGAAACCTTTCCATGAATCCTGTTGCAGTTTCTTCTGAACCTCTTGAGGCAGAAACCGCAAACAGAATTTATTCAAATGCGCTTTCGAGCATCAGTAAACTTACAGCCGGAGCAAAAGTGGGATTCAGCCCGTCCAAAGGAATTGATATGAATATCAATACTGACTTTGACAGGCTTCTTGCCGATGCAATCAAATCTGTAGCTGATAAAGAAATGGCAAATGTAAAAGATCAGGCCATGAAGAAGGTGCAGGACCAGCTCGGCTCTTCCGACGGTGCCCAAAAGTATCTGAGCCAGTTCAACGACATTTCTTCAAAAATCAATGATTCAAACAAGAGCCTGGATTCAATAAAAGCCCAGTTTGAAACCAAGAAGAAAGAACTTGAAAAGAAAGCTGCTTCTGCTGCGACAAACGCCGCTAAAGACAAAGCTTCAAGTGCGCTTAAAGGCTTGATAAAAAAATAGATTTTGTGATAAACTAATAAAACATTTTTTATAGGAGTATTTGAATGTCAGGACATAGTAAATGGGCAACCATAAAACATGCTAAAGGTTTGGCTGACGCAAAACGCGGTAAGCTTTTTACTAAATTCATTAAGGAAATTTCTATTGCCGCAAGAATGGGTGGTGGTGATCCTAACTCAAACCCACGCCTTCGTACTGTTATTATTAAAGCACGTGCTGCAAACATGCCAAAAGATAACATTGACCGTGCTATCAAAAAGGGTACCGGTGAAGACGGCGGAGCAGCTTATGAAGAATTTGTATACGAAGGATATGCAGCCGGCGGTGTAGCCGTAATGGTTGAAGTTCTTTCTGATAACAAAAACCGCGCAGCAGCTGATGTTAAAAACATCTTCAATAAGAGCGGCGGTAACCTTGGTGCTACTGGTTCTGTATCACGTATGTTCCAGCGCAAAGGTACTATCGAACTCGATGCCGAAAAATGTAATGAAGATGAAGTTATGGAAGTTGCCCTCGATGCAGGTGCAGATGATATCGTAAATGAAGACGGTGTTATCACTGTAACAACTACTCCGGACGCATTCTCAGCAGTTGCTGATGCTCTTTCAGCTAAAGGTTTTGAAACACTTTCTGCAGACGTTGGTCTTGTACCAGATGCTTATACTCCAGTTGATAAAGATACTGCCGCAAAAGTTCAGAAACTTATCGACAGACTTGAAGACAACGACGATGTTCAGAACGTATATCATACAGCTGAATTCCCGGATGACTTTGAACCGGAAGAATAATCTGGTTTAAGTTTGATATAAAAGCTCGCTCGGTTTTTCCGTTGTGGGCTTTTTTTGTTTTAAATATGGTATCTGATAATCCAGAATTTAACCCGCTTCCGGGTTCAATAAAAACAGATAATTCAACTTCTCAAAAAAAAATCCGCCGTGTTTTAGGAATTGATCCTGGACTTGCAAACACGGGTTTTGGAGTTGTTGAATACTGCAGCGGACGATACCGTATGGCAAGTTACGGCTGCATTACAACCAGAAAAGAACAGCCTCATGCAGAACGCCTTTTAACGATTTATAACCGTTTATGTGCCGTAATTGATGAATTCAATCCGACTGAAGCGTCTATGGAAACTTTGTATTTTGCAAAGAATGTTACGTCTGCAATGGGTGTTGCAGAAGCGCGCGGAGTTGTGACACTTTGCCTTGCCCAGCACGTAATTCCTCTTTTTGAATACCGCCCGATTCAAATCAAACAGGCCGTTTCCGGAAGTACAACGGCCGACAAGGAACTCGTCGAAAAATACGTACAGATTCTCCTCGGCTTAAAAGAGCCTCCAAATCCGGACCACGCTGCCGATGCCCTGGCTGGCGCAATTACTCATTTGCATTACCACGCCTAGATTGTTATAATACAGTATGTTTAATTCAATCAGCGGTACAATTACTGCAAAATTTCCAAAACAGGTTTTTATCGAAAACAACGGTATTGAATGGGATATTTGTATTCCTGACTCAAACCTTGATATGCTTGGACCTGTCGGCGGTGAAGGCAAGGTGTACACTTATCTGCAGCACACTGACATGTTAATGTGCCTGTACGGTTTTGCAAGCGCTGATGAGCGTTCAGTTTTTCTTGATCTGTTAAAAGTTGACGGAGTAGGACCAAAGGGCGCAATCAAAATTATGAGTTCCGTAAACAGCGCAACTTTGATGGATGTCCTTGAACGCGAAGATTTAAGCAGTCTCGAAAAGATTCCAGGCGTTGGAAAAAAGACTGCCGGCAAGATGATGCTTGCCCTAAAAGGAAAACTCAAAATCTCAGAGACAATTTCTGTTCCGCGCTCCGCTTCTTCTCCGTACTCAGATGTAGTTCTTTCCCTTTCGAGCATGGGGTATGACAAAAAACTTGTTGAACAGAAAATTGCAGAACTCGTTGAAGAATTTTCAAAAGACCCTCAATTCGATTCAAAAACACAAAAAGAAAAAGAAGACCTCTTGTTCCGCCGGGCAATTGTTTCTTTGGTATAATAATAGACTGGAGTTTTTATAAAGCAGATGGAAGATCAGGATTTTTCGACAATTGTAAGAGCAGATTTAAAAGACAGTTTTGACGACCAGGACAGCGGACTGCGCCCTCAGATGCTTTCCGACTTTTTAGGGCAGGAAGGCGTTAAAAAAAATCTGTCTACATTTATTGAAGCTGCAAAACTTCGTTCAGAACCTCTCGACCACCTCCTTTTGATTGGTCCTCCGGGTCTTGGAAAAACTACTCTGGCACAGATTACCGCTCATGAACTTGGCGTTGATTTTAAGGTTACTTCGGCCCCGGCCCTCGATAAACCTAAGGATTTGGCCGGCATTTTAAGTACAATCACAGAACGCACGGTTTTTTTTATCGATGAAATTCACCGCTTAAAGCCTGCTATCGAAGAAATGCTTTACATTGCGATGGAAGACTTTGAGCTTGACTGGATTATCGGTCAGGGAGCCGCTGCGCGCACAGTCCGTATTCCGATTCCGCCGTTTACGCTTGTCGGGGCAACAACCAAGGCCGGCTCTGTTTCAAGTCCTTTAAGAAGCCGTTTTGGTTTTATTCCACGATTTGAATTCTACACTCATGAGGAACTTGCATCAATTATAAAACGTTCTGCCAATATTCTTCAGATTGGAATTTCAGACGGAGCTGCATTGAATCTTGCAAAGTGCTGCCGCGGAACACCTCGTGTTGCAAACAGGGTTCTTCGACGGATGCGCGACTTTGCCCAGGTTTCAGGTTCAAATCTTATTACCGAGCAGATTGTCAGCGCGGGCCTTAAACGTCTTGAAATCGACGAAATGGGGCTGGAAAAATACGACCGCGAAATCTTGCGTTCAATAATCCAGAACTTTGGCGGCGGTCCTGTAGGAGCCGAAACACTTGCAATTTCAATCGGCGAAAGCATGGACACTCTCGAAGATTATTATGAACCTTATTTAATTCAATGCGGACTTTTGCAGAGAACTCCGCGAGGCCGCATGGTAACAGAAAAAGCCTATGAGCATCTTGGTTTACCGGTGCACAAATCTCAGTCCAATAACGGACAAGGAACTTTGTTTTAATGAACTTATCAGATTTTGATTTTGAACTTCCGCCTGAGCTTATTGCACAAAAGCCGTCCGGAGTGCGCGGAAATGACCGCCTTATGTATCTTCACAGGGCAGACGGCGCTGTAGAACACTTAAAGATGGAAAATCTTCCCGACCTGATTACTCCTGATACTTTGATGGTATTCAATAATTCAAAAGTAAGGCGTTCGCGTTGTTATGGAATTAAAATCGGCGAAAAAGAAGGTCAGGGCGGGCGCGAGCAGGAATTTATGTTTTTGACCCAGATGTCGCCTGACTTAAAAATCTGGCACACAATGGTTAAAGGCGCAAAAAAAGTAAAGGCCGGCAATCAGTTCAGTTTTACAGACGGCTCAGTCGGAATAATTATTGATAACCCAAATGACGAAGGAACAGAGTTCCGGACGGTTCAGTTTGAGTGCGCTCTTGATGACGACTGGTTTGCAAGAAACGGTCATATTCCTCTTCCTCCGTATATCCGCCGCGAAGACGATGATACCGACAGCGAGCGCTACCAGACAATTTACGCCAAAGAAACCGGAAGTTCAGCGTGCCCGACTGCGGGACTGCACTTTACCGAAGAAATGTTTAAAAAGCTCGACTCAAAAGGAATTGAACGCGTATTCTTAACACTTCACGTAGGCCTTGGAACCTTCCTCCCGGTAAGAACGGATAAAATCGAAGACCACAAAATGCACGAAGAGTTTTATTCAATTCCGTTTGATGTGGCAGAAAAAATCAATCAGGCTAAAAAAGACGGCCGTCCGGTTCTTGCAGTTGGAACGACAAGTGTGCGCACCCTCGAATCCGCTTCTGACGATAATGGTTTTGTCAAAGCAGGTTCAGCTTCTACAAGAATCTTTATGTATCCAGGCTATAAGTTTAAGTGTGTAGACCAGATGTTTACAAACTTTCATACTCCGCAGAGTACGCTTATTATGCTCGTTTCTGCCTTTGCCGGCCGTGAGCACATCATGAGCGCATATAAACAGGCTGTCGAAGAAAAATACCGCTTCTTTTCGTACGGCGACTGTATGCTTATCAAGTAAGCTGTTCGAGCGAGTATTTTAAGAGGTTCAAAAACTGGGTTTTTAATACAGGCGATACTTCGGTGTCGCCTTTTTTCTGTTCAAACTGAACTGCTGCTTCTTCCAAAACTTCCTGAATGTTTCCAATGCTTAAAGGAAGGTAGGCGCCGAGAAGTTTGTTTTCTATCTGGCGGTTACGGATGCTGAAAGGTCCTGCAAAGGCGATACGAAGGTTTGCAATCTGTCCTTTGAGTGTATTTGCAAGGAAGACGAATGAAGCGCTTTTTTCGTTTATCTGGTGCGCAGGTCCCAGGCGTCTGAAAACCGACACTTCCCATTCTTCAAGCGGGACCATGATTTTTGAAAGAATAAAACCTTCCGGAACCGTCGTAAACTTTGTCATCGGAATGTTCTGAACTTCTGTTTCACTCTTGAATTCAAGTTTTGCATCCAGGGCAAGAAGGGGCGCAAAAAGTGTGTGTTTGTAATTTGGCGCGCAGATGTTTCCTGCCAGAGTTGCAATGTTACGGATATTTGAATTTGCGATTGATTTTACTGCTTCACTTAAAACAGACGGCATCTTTGTCGGGTCTATACGTAAGATTTGCGAGAGCGTTGTTTCTGGTCCAAAATCAAAGTGGCGTTCGTGCTTTTCGCAGAATGCAAGTTCCATGATGTTGCGGATGCACAGTGAATTTTCAGGCAGTTCCTGGAGCTGGGTGCAGCCTCCGATAATTTTTAAGCCTGCAATAGACTTGAGCTGGTAAAAGATGTCGGAAAGATTTTTTGCGTAATAAATTTGTTTTTTATCAGACATTCTTTTTTCTTCCTTCGCGCTTATGCCTTATTGCAGTTGCGTACAAAATTCCGTTCATCAAACTTGTTGAATCAGTGCACTGGCAGTTGTCTTCGTGACATAATTCAAGAAGCTGTTCCTTTTCAGGACGGTAATTGTCCTTTAACAGCCTGTAAACGCTGAAGTATTTGTGTGAATTACACCAGCCGCAGAGTTTGATTCCTGCCTGCTTAAAGCCCTGTTCGATATCCGCATATTCTTTTGTCTTAGAAAAATATTCAAGAGTAACTATTGTGCAGTCCCGTACGATGCTGACCGGGATTTTACATGAGGAAACCGGTTCGTCATTGAGGAGAACTGTACAAAAGCCGCAGTGTCCCTTTCCGCAGCCGTTTTTGCACGAAATAAACTTTCTTTTTCTGAGAACATGCAAAAGAGTTTCATCGCCGTTTTCGTCAAGAATAATTTTTTCACCGTTGAGGGTAACTGGTATTTTCATTTGCCGATTCCTCCTTTGCTTCAGAAATTAAGTTAAACGCCGTATCTGTCTGAATCGGAAGTTCCGTTATCGTTTTGCCTACAGCCTGTGAAAGGGCAGAGGTGTATGCGGCAGGGAGCAGGGAAAGAACTACTTCTCCAATCTGTCTTGGCTCAGCATCAGACTGCATAAATTGAATTGAAATAGATTCAGTTTCAAGAGTATTGTTTTCTACTAAAAGTGAAAGTACGTTTTGAATCGATTTTTTAATTGAAATTTCAGCAGCGCGCGGATTTAAAATCTTTCCTGCATCAATGATAAAACTTACTCCGCGGATTTTGTCCTGCAGGGTTGAGCCGTCCAGTTCAAGTTCAACAACCATGGCTGCAAAGGCCGTGCTTACAAAAGGGTAGCCTGTAAATGAGTCTTTTTTCCAGCCTTTTTTTGAATTAACGGTAAATGATTTTTTTATTGTTACCGGAAGTTTTGAATCCATTTTTTTGTTGATTGCGGCGCATGCTTTTTGAATTAGCTGTGTTGTGATTGTAATCGTTGCGCTTGTCGTCTGAGGACTGTCGGGCTCTGTTGTGTTTAAAAAATCACTGTCCAGAATTATGTCTTCTTTTGCAATTCCTGTGGTTTTGCTGGCAATATCCTGCCAGATTTTCCATATGTTTTGTGATGGAGGCAGCGCATGAATCAAAAGCTTTTTTTCTTTTGTCATCGTGATTTCCATCGTAAGGTTGCGGTTGATAAACGAACTTCCAAGGTAACCTGAGCCCTCGTAACCTGTTGCAATTCCAATACCGCGTAAAGGAGGTGCAAAAGGTGAGTTATTGTCCTGGGCAAACTTGTATTTACCTTCTACTTTGTTGGCCGTGTATTTTCTTAAGAATATGCTTTTTCTGCAGATTGCATCGAGTGCACCTTGAGCCTTGTCTGTTTCGATAAAAAATGGTGGACGCTGTGTCTTTGGTGCAGACATGTTTTTTTGTCTAAGTTCAACCGGATCTATGCCTGTCAGTTGTGCAATTTTATTAATCTGGTTTTCGATTGCAAAGAAGGCCTTTCCTTCAATTACCGCAAAATCAATAGACGACGGAACGGAATGGCTTTTGTAAATGCTTGTATTTATGTGAATTGACGGACAGCTGTACAAGCCTATGGAAGCGATTGTAAGCCGGTCTGCAATTTCTGTCGCAAACGGATTGTAGGAACCTGCATTAACGTGGATGTTTATTTCCATGGATTTGAGAATTCCGTCTTTGTTTACGAGGGTTTTATGGTTTATTTTTACAAGCGATGAGTGCTCTGCAAATGATTTCTGCTCTTCACGGGTTAATTCAAGCATGACAGGTTTTTTGCTTGCAATTGCCGCAACGGCGCACTGACAGACAAGAAGTGTGTTTATAAAAATGAGGTTTGAGTGTTTTGATAAAACCTTTGTTCGAGTGATAAAAATCTTGTCTTCGGAATAGCCTGTGACTGAAGAAAGGTTTTCGCGCAGGTCCATTGTCCACTGGCTCGGAGTCCATACATAAAGGCCGTCGTCCCTGCACATACAAAGCGCACCGTTTGCTTCCTGGAATGATGGTGCAACAAGCTCGCTTTCCCAGGTTTCTTCGACTTCTATATCGTCTTCCCTGCGGTTTGTTTCTTCCCCGTATTCAACTACGCGGTTTGCAAGGAGGTTGTTTTCGTCATCATCGTCGTAGTAAAAGTCTTCGTCTGCGTTTATTACAATGCTTGCAGCACCGGCTTCTGCCTGCTGCTTGGTCGGGGCAGTAATTATAGCAGCAGACTGACCTTTAAAATCGATGTCCCTCCCGCAAAAAATTGTAATCGGTGTACCGTTGATTAATACGTACTTTCTTTTTGGAATGTCTGAGCCGTCGATGTAACGGCATTCTTTTGGAAGCCTTTTGGTATCAATGCCGTGAATTCGGCCTTTGGAAATCGGAGTGCGTACAAGACTTGCATAAATCATTCCGTCTAAAGTCAGGTCGGAATAAAATTCATCTGAGAACTGTATATTCTTTTGAATAATGCTTTTTTTTCTAGCGCACATGATGATTGTGTCCTATTTTTTTTACAGTGTCTACAACTTTTTGTGCCATTTTAAGGCTCATGTCAGGCCAGAGAGGCAGTGTAATGGTGTTCTGGTAGTGACGTTCGGCGTTTGGAAGGGTTTTTGCGTTGTATTCGGGATAACGCTTTGCCCAGTATGAAAAATTGTAAATTGAGATAAAGTGCATGCTTATGCCGATGCCTTCGTCCTGGAGGGCCTTTGCAAATTCATCACGGGTGCAGTTCAATTTGTCTGGATTTATCTGAATCAAATAAAGGTGCCAGGCATTTCCTTCTCCGTCAGGCGGAAGTGTCAGGTAGTCTTCGTTTTTGAATGAATCATTGTAGAATTGAACAGTTTTAAGACGTTTTTGGTAAAATAAATCAGCCTTCTTTAACTGAACCCGTCCGATGGCGCTCAAAATATCAGGCAGATTTGACTTGAATCCCGGCGCGATAATGTCGTATTGCCATGAAGCCTTGCTTGAAGTATATCTGTCCCATGCATCGCGATCCATTCCGTGGAGACGCATTTTTGTCATGCGGCTTGCGAGGGCGTCGTTATTTGTCGTAATCATTCCGCCTTCGCCCGTGGTAATTGTTTTTGTCGCATAAAAACTGAATACGCCGACGTCGCCCAAAGTTCCTGCCATGCCGTTTTTTGTGCGGCTTGGAAAACTGTGCGCACAGTCTTCAATTACGTAGATTTTGTTTTCCGGTGTTGAATACTTTTCTGCAAGTTTTGTGATTGCCGTCATGTTGCAGAGGTTTCCTGCAATGTGAACAGGAACGATTGCGCAGATTCTGTGTCCCGCATCTTCTTTAAGGATTTTTTCGATTGAATCAGGATCGATTGAATACGAGTTTTTTTCGATATCGGCAAAAAAAACCTCACCCCCAAGATGAAGTGCGCTTGCTGCCGTAGAAACAAAGGTGTAGGGAGTTGTGATTACGGCTTTTCCTGGTTTTATACCACAGGCTTCCATTGCAAGAATCATCCCGCTTGTATTTGAATTGACTGCAAGTGCGTGTCTTGCGCCTGTAAAGCTCGCAAATTCACTTTCAAAATCATGAGTAACTTTTCCCGTTGTAAGCCAGCCGCTGTCAATTACATCGCAAACTGCACGTTTTTCTTCTTCGTCAAAAGATGGTCTAAAAAAAGGTACTGTCAACTGCGTCATAAATGCCCCTAAAGATTTTTTGAAGTGTTATTGGTCAATTTGTAATATTCGTCAAGTGACGGAATTTTTGCCCTTAAGGCCTTTACCAGAAAATCCTTGTCACGGAAAAGTCTTTCGTTTGCTGAATCAAAATAGCAGACCGGTCTGAGACTTTCGAGTAATTTTGAAAGATCATCATCATCGAATTCAATGTTTTTAAGTTCGAGGAGTTTTTCATATTTGGTCTTTTTAGGTTCTTCTTCTGTCAGCCACAGCGGTTCGTGAATCCGTTCGCCTTCGCGGGCGCCGATTATTTTAATTTCGATGTCTTTGTTTGGCTCGAGCCCGCTGAATTTAATAATCTGCTCTGCCATGTCCAGAATTTTGAGAGGTTCGCCCATGTCGAGAAGATATGAGTGCGCGTTTTTTCCGACTCCGCCTGCTTCAAGAACAAGCGAACATGCTTCTGGAATTGTCATAAAGTATCGTTCCATCTGGGGGTCTGTAACTGTGACGGGACCGCCTGCCTTAATCTGCGCCTGGAACAGCGGAAGAATTGAACCGCGGCTTCCGAGAACGTTTCCAAAACGTACAAACATAAAGTCCTGGTTTTTTGCGGCCTTTTTTGCGTAAGAAAGCAGAAGTTTTTCGCAGAGGAATTTGCTTGCTCCGTAAACGCTTACAGGGCTTACAGCCTTGTCTGTCGAAATCAAAACAAACTTTTTTACGTTGTGCCTGAGAGCTGCGTCCAGAAGGTTTTTTGTACCAAATACATTGTTCTGGACTGCTGCAACCGGGTTTTCTTCCATCATTGGAACGTGTTTGTAGGCTGCGCAGTGGAAGATTACGTCAGCGCGGGTGTTTTTGATAATGTAGTCGGTGTATTCGGCATCTTTCATGTCGCCGATGATTGGAACGATTGTAGCCTTTTCTCCAACTCCTTCCTGCTGTAAAAGGTGGAGTTCGCGGTAAATCTGTACAATTGAATTTTCCCCGTGTCCGAAAAGATAAAGTCTTTCGGCGCCGCCGCTTAAAAGCTGTCTGGCAAGTTCGGATCCGATGGAGCCACCGGCCCCTGTAATTAAGACGCGGCGTCCCCTTAAGTATTTGAGGCTCTGATGCAGTGGAATTATAACCGGGGTTCGTCCAAGAATGTCCAAAGGATCAATAGCCCTTGTCTGAACAAAGTGGGCCGGCCCGTCTACAATCTGGCTTACCGATGGCAAAATACGTATTCTGCTGAATCCGTTTTCTTTGAGTGTTTCGTAGATCTGTCTGATTGTTTCTGTCGTAGCGCTCGGAATGGCGATAATTGCTTCGTCAATCGGACCGCATCGCAACACCTTTGCAACTTCGGCAATCGGTCCTAAAACAGGAATTCCTTCAATTGTAGTTCCGGTAAGTTTTTTGTCATCATCCAGAAAGGCTGCAACGGTACCAAAAACTTTTTTGCGCATCAAATCCCGCGCAATCATCTGACCGGCAAAGCCTGCGCCAATAATATAAATCTTGGAATCAGATCTTTGTAACATTTAAAATTTTCCCACCTTTCTTTAATTTTATCATTATGGAGCAATATTTACAATGTCAAAAAAATCAGCACGGCATTTAAGCTTTTTGCCATCTGGAGCGGAGTGAGGCCAGGTAAAAACATTATGGGGAAAACTGATTTTTACCCTGCTATTGCCTAAAACTGCTAAAAATGTTAAATTATTAAGTCTGTTTAGCTCCCTCTAGACAGAAACATAACTTTGAAAATTAAGCAACAGTTTCTGCGCGGCTTGTGGAAATTCACTGCTTGATGAACTTTTAGGAGCAAAAAATGGCTACAAAAAGCAGTCCTCGTTTTAAGGAATGTAGAAGACTTGGTGTAAACGTATGTGGACACCCAAAGGCTATGGAAAGAGCAGGGGCACCAGCATTCAAGAAAACAAAGAAGACAAGTGATTACGGTCTTCACTTAATCGAAAAACAGAAGGTTAAGGCTTACTATGGTATTCTTGAACGCCAGCTTCGCCGTTACTTTGAATTGGCTAACAAATCAAAAGAAATGACTGGTACAGCATTGCTTGTTACACTCGAATGTCGTCTTGACAACCTTGTTTACCGCCTTGGTTTTGCCAGCTCAATCCGTATGGCACGTCAGATGGTTTCACACAGACATATCGAAGTTGACGGAGTTAAAATCAACGTTCCTTCATATTCTGTAAAAGTTGGACAGGTTATTACTTTGACAGAAAGCGCTCGCAAGAGTGAACAGTTCAAGAAATCATGGCTCTCTGACACAAGAGCAAAGCTCGACTATCTCGAACGCGATGAAGAAAAATTCTGTGGAAAACTTACTCGTCTTCCACTCCGTGCAGAAATCCCTGTACAGATCAACGATCAGATGGTAGTTGAATTCTACTCTAAGTAATCTTAAAATGCTTTGCATACCGTCGGTTAATTCCGGCGGTTTTTTTTTACTTTACGCTAAACTGCAGACAAATAAATCCGATATTCATAAAGAGATGAAAAAGAATTTAATTGCAATCATTGCATTTTTGTTCGCAGCAAACGGTATTTTCGCAAAAAACATAAATTTTCAGATTGTCCAGAATAATCCGGGATCTGAAGAAGTTTTTGTAACATCATACCTTTTTGAACAGGCGATGGTTGATTTCTTTTTTGAATCCGGACATATCGTTTCAAATTCTCCTGCAATCATTTACAGTGACGAAAAAGACGATAAGGAAATATTAAAGAAGGCTCTTGTAGAAACTACAATCGGCAGTATGGATATTCTGGTTCGTGTTTTTGTAAACTATGATCAGATAAACGCCAAAAATCCGAATGTATTTTTACTTGAACTGGTAAAAAGCGTTTCATGGAAATCTTATTCAGGAAGTACCGGAATACTGATTTCTGAAGGCTCGCTTTTGCCGGGACCGATAGACAGTACAAATAACAATGAAAGCGGAATATATAATTTTGCAAGTCTTGCAGCCAGCAAAATAAGTGCCGGCTTGAAGAACGCAAAATAAGAGGGGACCTATGAAAAAGATAATTTCTTTGATTTTGACCACATTTACAGTAGCAATTCTTTTTGCGGCAGCCAGACCTTCGCTTGATGGTCGTGCAGTTGTTGCAGAAGACGGTGAAATGCCAAAAGGACTTTTTGCAAGAACTATCGGCTATCTGCCGGGTGACAGCGTAACAGTTACAAATCCTGCAAACGGAAATGCCTGTGATGTCCTTATTCTAGGTTCCATCGACGCAAGCGAAGGAGTTGCAATTCTCCTCAGCCCTGAAGCTGCCGACCGCCTTGCAATCCGCAAAGACAGCAATGTTCAGGTAAAAATTACCAAAAGAACAGGAAGCCTTGACGAAAACGTAAGCGGAACTGCAACACTTTCCGACGAAGACGACACTGACTATAACAGCGGTTCATTAACAGAAGAAACTGCACAGGCACCGGAAGAAACACCTGCTCCTGAAGCTGCAGAGGCTTTGGCAGAAGAAACTTCTGGTGAATCTAGTGAAGTTCCTGCTGAAGAAGTTGCTGAAGAAATTGCATCAGAGCCTGTAGAAGTTACAGAAGCTGATTCTGAAGGGCCTGTAATGAGTGCCGACAGTTTTGATGCTGAAGAACCAGTTGAAGAAGCTCCGGCAGAAGCAGTTGCTGAAGAAGAAGCTCCTGCAGAAACTCCGGCAGAAGCAGTTGTTGTAGAAGCTCCGGCAGAAGAAGAAAAAACAGAACTTGTTGCAGAAGAAGAAATCCCTGAAGAAGCAGTTCCGGAAGAACTTGTAGAAGCCGAAGCTCCTTCTCTTGCAACAGTAACTCCAAACGATGTAGTAATTCCTGATAATTTTGAAGAACTTGCAAATGAAGCAGGAAAGGCACCGGTTCAGGAAGTTGTAAGTGAAAGCGCACCTGAAGTTCCTTCAGAAGAGTCTGTGGTAGAAGAACCTTCTGCTGACGAATATGCGCCTATCGTTCTTGTTCCTTCTGAGCCGAATCCGCCGGAAGAAACTGAAGTTCCTAAAGAAGTGCCGGTTGAAACACCGGTTGAAATTGCAGGTCCTGCAGCTGAAACAGCTCCTGTAACAGAAACAGCTCCTGCTATTGAAATCGCTCCTGTTGAATCAGTAACGTCTGGCGATATTAATTTTGAAAACTTTATCAAGCCGTCACTTAAAGATCTTGAAAGCGGAAAATACTACGTTCAGATTGCAAGTCTCGGCCAGAAAGAAAATATCGAAAGCCTGCTTGCAAAATATACACCGAAATATCCTGTTGTACTTGTTCCTCTTTCAAACGGAAAAGGATATCAGGTGCTTGTAGGACCTCTTACTGCCGACGAATACGGAATGATTATTGAACGGTTCCAGTCATACGGCTTTAAGGACTGCTTCCTTAGAAAGATAAAATAACTGATGTTTAACCAAAGGCTCTCATCAATCTAGAGAGCCTTTTTTCTTGACCTTTATTGAATTCTTGATTATCTTATTAAAGAAAAATCTGGGGGTGCACTGGTTTCGACGACTGTGAATAATGCACTTACTGCATGTGGGAGTGAAGGTTCCCCAAACTGACAAACAAATAACTGCAATTTTCGCAAGAAAAGAAGAAGAAGTTGTTGAAGCTTCTTCTGCAGAAGCTCTCGCTGCGTAAGCAGCCTGGCCGGAACTTACGGGGCGCTGTTCCTAACTTTGTAATGTTCTGTCGCTAACAGGGACTTGCTGTAAAGTATTCTGACCTGCTTTACGGGACTTTTTGGCCGGATACGAAGCAGACGCTTGTTATGCTGCTACCTGCTTCCGACAACTACCTCGCATAACTAAACATGTAGATGTATTTGGATTACACTTTCGGACGGGGGTTCAATTCCCCCCATCTCCAATGCCACAGATTTTTT
>JAILFZ010000079.1 GCA_024697295.1 Treponema sp. | reverse complement strand
GGCTTTCCTTTTTCCAGTGTTGCCTGAATCAAATTTGCCACAGAAATATATTCGGTAGAAACAAGAGTTTTGAGTTCATTGTTAAGCTGGAAGTCAGTTGATTCAAGAGTTGAAAGTTCGCTTTCCGCCGCTGCAATGTTGGATTCAAGTTTCTCAATCTGCTCAGTGACTGTCTGGAGTTTACTTTCGTTATCGCTTAACACTTTTGAGTTCTGCCTTAAAACGGCAATTTTTTCCGAAAGTTTTGAATCAGACCTGTTTTCTTCTATATATTTTTTTGAATTCTCAAACTGTTCTTTTAGGGATATTTCTCTAGAGGCAAGCTGACTGCGTTTTGTGTCTGCATTTTGAACTGCTTCCTGGGCATCAGATTTTCGTTTTTCGGCCTTATCAAGATTTTCAGAAACAGGAACGATTTTTGCGTCGAGCTTTGTAACTTCTTCCCAGATTTTTTGCTGCTCAGAAAGGGTTTGTTCAAATTCTTCAAGAGATTTTTTTTGTTCTTCTGCATTTTTTTGAGATTTAATAAAATCCTGTTCGATTTCTGCAAGAGAGTCAGTTGAACTTTTTAATTGAATTTTTCGCGTGTTCTGGGCTTCTTCGAGAGTTTTAAACTCAGTCCAGGCGGCCTTACAATTTTTTGCTTTGTCGGCATTTTTTAAGATTACTTCAGACTGTGCAAAGCCCGCCATATTCTGTTCAAACTCCAGGCGGCTGCGCTTTGCATTTTCTTCCTTTTCTTTAAGCGAAGAAAGCTGTTCAAGCCATGCAAGCTGTGTCTGGATTTGGGTGGCAGAATTATTCAGTTTTTGAACTTCGGCTGTAAGTTCCTTTGTTTTATTGTTGAATTCTTCAATCTGCCCTGGAGAAAGTGCCTTGAGGTTGTCTTTTTTTTCTTTTAAGTCATCGAGGCGTTTTTTTTCCAAAGTCCATCTGTCACAGATTGCAGCTCCAATCTGCTTGTATTTTCCGGTGCCGTTGAGTTTTGCAAGAATTTCTGCGCGTTTACGCTCTGAGTCTCCTTTGCTTGATCCCTCCTTGATAAAACTGTCAAATTCACCCTGGGCAAGCATAATCGACCTGCAGAACTGATCGTAATCGAGTTGAATTATTTCTGTTGTGGCCGCTTTGAGGGATGCAATTGCAAGTCCCGACTGTACCTGGCCTGTCTGGAGATTTGTAATCTGGCATGAAGGAGAAGAAAGCTTTCCGTCAAATTTATCGCGCGCCCTGTGCTGACTGAATTCAGAAACATAGGTTCCGCGCCTGCACTCGTAAGTTACGCGTGCAAGACAATGTGCGGTGTGGCGCGTCATAAGTTCGTTTTCGGTAGAAAGGCCAGACTGGCGCGGAGTGCGTCCATAGAGTGCAAGGGTAATTGCGTCAAGAATTGTAGTTTTTCCGGATCCGGTTTCGCCGCAAATAACAAATAAATCGTGATTTTTTTTATAGTCCGGGTGTTCAAGATTGATTGACCAGTAGCCCCGGAGGGAATTCAGGTTTTCTATTTCAATTTTTTTGATTCTCATTCACCGTCTCCGTTGAACTGAGTGTTTGCGATTTCCATAAAAAGCGGAAGAAGACGTTCAATTTTTGAATCAATCTCCTGGTCGTTTAAATTTGGACTTTTTGCCTTGACCAGAAGTTTAAATATTTCTTCTTCGTTAAAAGTTTTAAGTTCGGCCATTCCAACATCCGGCATGCCGTATTTTAACACATCCTCTGAAGTTTTTACCTTCCAGCTGACAACGTTTACATTTTGCGGAAGGTTTGCAATCAATTCTTCAAGCTGATAATGAATATCAATTCCATTTTCCGGAAGATAATTTATTTCGATATAAGTTTCTTTTTGAGGCGGATTTTTAATGAATTTTTCAAGTTCGGCCCTTGCAGTCGCGCAGTTTCCGAAGATTCGCTTAAAGATGATGGTTTGAGGAACCGGGATTTTGGAAACTTTCGTGTTGAATTCAATTTTTGAACTTGAATTTTTATCCGGCTGAATATCAATAAGATTTACATAGCGCTCAATATTTGTCTCGTCAAAACCCATCACGAACGGTGAACCCGAATAGGTAATATTTTTGTTTCCTCCCACCGTCGTTGAATAGTGAATATGTCCGAGCGCAACATAATTAAATTCATCCGGGAAGACTGACGCAGAAACCGTGCCCAGGTTTCCGACAACATCGAGGGAGCGGATTCCATCGTCCAGTTTGTCATTTTCTGTAAGTGTTTGGCGGCGTCCTTCCAGGTCTTTGGCGTAAAGATGACCGCTTGCAATAATCGGGAGTGCACGGTCGCCGCGGAGTTTTTTTGCCGCTTCGAGCACTCTGGAATAGAGCGCGCCGTATGCTTTGTCAGAAAAAGTTCCTGCTTCGGTTGCTTCGTCAAAATAAGTGCGAAGTTCGCTTTCGCTGGCGTAGGGAACGGCCGCACAAATGCCAGATGCCTTCCCGTCACCGTCCAGAACTTCAAACACCATGTCTTGCGGCGTAATATTGCTTATCTGGCCCACCACATGAATATTCAATGAAGAAAGAATCTGTTTTTCGCTGTCGAGCAAATCTCCGGAGTCGTGATTTCCTCCGGTCACAAAAACATTTTTACAGCAAGTTCCATGAAGAGACGCCAGAAAGTTATGAAAAACTTTTTTTGCCTCGTTGGGCGGGTTAATTTTGTCGTAAATGTCTCCCGCAATCACCAGGGCTTCCGCCCCGTTCGCAACAATCTGCTCTTTAAGCCAGTCCAAAAACTTTCTGGCCTCGTCATTTCTGTCAATTTCATACATCCTGTTTCCAAGATGCCAGTCCGAGGTGTGAATGAATTTCAATTAATTTCCTCTGTGGTGATTGAGCGACCCGGAATAATTAATCTCCAGAGTAATCAGACCATGTGGAGTATTCATAATCAGGTACATTCTTTAAGTCTACACCCTTAATACCAATCTGCTTCTTAAACTCGTTTCCTGTAAAATCCCATTCATCAAAGAAATGGAAAACGGGACCTTCTTTTGTTG
>JAILFZ010000078.1 GCA_024697295.1 Treponema sp. | reverse complement strand
CGGTCAAAATCGCTTTGTATGTACTGTGGAAGTTCATTGTAGACATAGTTTTCGTCTACCTTGGCGGGGCTTTTATCCAGAAAGCTTAAATCGAATACGGCGGATTCAGCACCTAACTCGCGCATTGTAATAAGTGCAGACGCGTAGATATCGCGGTTAAAAGGCCATGTTCCAATGTTTTCTACACTGGCGTCATCGATATTAATCATAACGACAGAGGATGATTCCTCTGTCGATTTAAGCGGCCTCTGAAAGAAGTCGCTCATTTTTTTATCAGTAGTTGTCAGCAAAAACAAGGAACTGACAACTACAGACAAAGATACAATTATTAAATTGAGGATCTTTTTATTCATCGATCTCAAAATCTTCCTTTGCTTCACTTGCGCGAGAAGAAGCTGTTGCAACACCCTTTGAATTTTCTGTTACAGCACCAGCTGCTGATTTTTTAGCAATTGTACTTGCCGGGTTTTTCTTAAGCCCTTTAGCACCAGAGGCATTTGCTTTTACCAAAGACTCAGCTGTTCCTTTCTGCATTGCTTTAACGGTTACAGTTGCGTTTTCTTCAGTAACAAGAACGAGTTTTGAGTTAACAGAAGTGTTGAGTACAGTTGAATCAGAAAGCTTCTGACCAGCTTTAACTTCTGCCCATTTGCCTGGTGCGCTTTCGTAAGTAACTTTGCCGCTTACAGATTTAACTGTGTAGTTTTCGGCAAAAAGCATTGTTGCACCGAGTAAAAGTACTGCAAAAACTAAATTCTTTTTCATTCTATATCCCCCTATGGATAAATAATAATTTTATTATAAAACATTTTTTATGAATTCCAACCAAATTCACAAAAAAGTTAAAAAATTATAATGCCTTTCTAAATCCCTTTAAGATTGCATCTTTTGAAGGAATTTCAATCTTAGGGTTTGAATCAGGAATACCTACGACGTTGTATTCCTTCCATGCGTCCTTTAACGGAATCAAAGCACGGTCCTTCGGATACTTTTTCCACTCACGCATTGCGGTTGAACGCTCAAGTGCAAAAGAGTCCTGACAGAGGGTAATTTCCAGTGGAACCCATACCTTTCCGTCCTGTACTACGTAGTCGCCCTTACCTGCCTGGTCAGGAGTAAGTCCTGAGTCAAATGCGATAAAGATATGTCCAGGGCATGTGATAAACGCCGTGTCGATACCCAGGGATTCAAGAAGGGCACAATTGAGGATTGAAAGGTCGTCACAGTCACCGCCGTGGTAAAGCAGTGTCTGATAAGGGAACTGAAGAAAGTCAACCTGTGTTGTACCTGTATTGTCAGAGAAGGCAGAAGCCGGGTCTACAACGTAGTTGATACCGTAAGCTTTGAGCGCACCAAAGAGCGCTGCTGCCATCTGTACATTTTCCGGAGTACCTGCATTGAACTCATCACTTACAACTGAACGCACATAACTTGCAAAGAAGTTTGCACTGCCGTCGCGCGGGCTGACAAAAGCGGCTGCACGGCGGTCATCTTCCCAGGTCATGTTGTTACGGCCGTAGGTTGTAAGTTCAACAGACTGTTCGTTTGTAATACGCTTTCCCAGAGATTTGTAGGAAACAATAATCTTTGCTCCTGAGTTTACAGGCATGAGAGTTGTAAGAATTGTTTCGTCAAGGAAGGCCGTCAAATCGGCAGTAAAGGTTTCTCCGCGTTTTACACGGTCAATTGTAGTGCAGACACTTGGAGAAGTCATAAACTGTTCAATATAAACACTTACTTCAACAGAAGTAATATCGTTCTTTTCGTTGTTTATAAAGGTTGCAGTACCAAACTTGTGGTCGGCGTAGCGGCTGTAGAACACAGGGAAGATCGGGTCAAGTTCAATTTCTGAAAGATTAACGTCAGAAGAAGAGAACAAACCTTTTGTAACGCTGTATTTTACAGAAAGGCCGAACTGAGTGTTTTTGATGTATGAAATGCCGTCAGTTACAAAGTCCTTGTAACCTGCAAACACACCAGCAGAAAGTTCAGGGAAGATGTTATAGAAGGCAGAAAATCTTCCTCCGTAAGCCAGGCCCGAGGCTGCTGTAATTTTTTTGTTTTTACCGGTTATCTGAATTTCAGGAACCTGCCAGATTCCGGCATAACCTTCAAGAATCATAGTAAGTCTGTCCAGAAGAGTCATTTCGTAACCGAGATTTACTCCAAAATCAGTCATATTGAATGATTCAATTCCGACTGCCGAACACGGAATAATGCTTCCCTCAGCGCCCACAAAAACATAATCACGACCGCGGAGACGGATTGGAGCAAAGTTGATGCCTGCTGTGCCGACAAAACTTGTATCAAGCATTGTATCGGAACCTGCATTGTAACCGCCCGCCAAACGGAGGCTTACATCAGCGCAAAAAGCACAGTTCAGAGAAAGGAAGAAAGCTAAAAGAAAAACAAGTTTTTTCATTTAATTCTCCTTACCTTAAAGTCCAAGCTTAGCATTGGCGTTTTCGAGACCTCTTTTTGCAATCTTATTATCCGGATCTTTTGCAAGAACGCGTTTATAAGTAGAAGCAGCTGAATTGTAATTTTTTTCTATCATATAAACAGTCGCAAGGTTGTTTAATGCTTTTACAGTATCCATTTTGCTGAATTCTGCCTTTGCTTCTGCGTAACGGCCCATACGCATAAGAGCGATTCCGACTTTGTTTGCGTCGCCGCTTTTGCGTGCACGGGCAAGAACTGCAGAAAGGTCATTGTTAATGTAATCTTTTATAGAAGCTTCACAAGCGGCGTTGAGCGCTTTTGAAGAAGGTTTTTCGTAGTAAGATCCGTTTTCGCTGAAGATTGCAGGGGCGTAAACTTCCCATGCCGCGTGAACAACGGTAAATTCTGCATTTGTTTCTTCGGATTCAAGAACAGCCTGGATTTTCTTTGCGGCGATTTCACGGCTCTTTGTAAAGCCCTTGCTGAAGTTTGCCATAGAAAGTCCAAAGTAAACTGTTGATTCATCAGAAAGACAACCTTTTGGATTTGCAAAAAGATTGTCTTCTGTACCAGGTTTAGTTCCTGTGGCTACGAGGACGATAAAGTCATCATCAAGAGGAAGGTAACCTGTGGCAACACCAACTGATTCAAGACAACTTGCAAGAAGAAGACCAAGTTCATCATAATCACCGCTCAAAGTGTTGATGGTCTGGAGCGGATACTTGATGCTGTCGAGTTCTTCTGAATTGTGGAACTGAACATATGGTGTAAGTTTGTCATCGCTGTACTTGATGCCTGAAATGCGAAGGGCTTCCATCATTGCGGCAGCCATCTGAACGTTGCGGTTCATGCCGGTAAAGAAGTTGTTGCGGGCAATACCTGCGATGTATTTTGAAATTTCAAGGATTTCTGGAGTATCAGGTGAGATAAAGCAGCTCAATGCTGTTGAATCAGCCCAGCTGAATGCATTGCGGTTATAAACGGACAGGGCAAGGTTCTGGATTGCCTGCTGTTTTTTACCTAAAAATTCATAATCAATGATGAGTTCACAGAGGATTTTTCCGTTTTCCGTAAAGCGAAGGAGTTCAGGAGAAAAATCTGCGTAAAGAGGAATGTCTTCAGCAGCGTACTTTTTAATCTTTTTAATATTTGCTGATTCATAAGTACTTGCGCTGTAACGGCCCGCACGAAGAGAAACGCGAACGTTATTAACTTCGGCACCGGTGTTGTTTCTGATTGTAATTGTTGTAATCGGACAGGTTTTATACGCACTCATAAACAGCGGGAATGCGGCTTCGTCCTGGTCATTGCTGATTACAAAGTCTGATGAATTGGTCTTGCTGAGAGGAACTGTGTAGCGCAGGCTAAGGCCGACGTTAATCTGGTCAAGGGCACTGTCTCCTTCCTTTATAAGGGCAAAGTTTGTGTAACCGCCGTTTGCACTTACAGTAAACGAAGGACTGAAGCGGTAACCGATTTCTCCGTAACCACGGTAATAAATATCAGAAAATGATTTGGTGTCCGTTGAGCCGGTTGTAGAAAACTGATAAACACCGGCAGCCCCACCCAGACCCACGTAAAGTCTTGATAAAGGATAGTAATAAGCGCCAAGACCAACACCGCCGCCATAAAAGTATGCTGACTGGCTCAGGGCGTCAATATTTGAAGTTGCAAAAAGGCCCTCAACACCGACTGTCAAAAGACCAAAAAAATCTAAGTCAAGCTGGGCAGTTCCCCCAAAGCCGGTTGAATAATCCTTGTTGCCGGAAATTGCAATTCCAGGAGTTAACCTGAACGTGATATCTGCAGAGAATGCAAGGTTTGCAGATAACAAGAGTGCTGCGACAAAAAATGATAACTTTTTCATTTAATTTCTGTTCCTCTATTTAGACTGTATAGTGTTTATTATAACACGAAATTAGATAATTTCAAAGTTTATTTCAAGCGATATCCAGAAAGTAACCATATTTTTTTTATTACCTATTGACAGAGTAGGTTGTTCACGCAATAATATCGTTCAGCAGGCATGAATCCGCAAAAAGACCGTAATTGAATGCGCCCCGAACAGTTTGCATGCACAGGTTTACCGCGATTTGGCCCAGGCTATCGATAAAAACACAAACTTTACAATTCAGACACAAATTACCCGGGAACGCCTTGAGGAAATCAATGAAATACGACTTTAACAAAATCACAGACCGCCACGGTACCAATTCAATAAAATACGACCTTGCCATTCAACGCGGTAAACCGGCCGACGTTTTGAGCCTGTGGGTTGCCGACATGGATTTTCCGACCGCCCCGTGCATCATTGACGCACTCCGTGCAAGAGTTGACCACGGAATCTTCGGCTACTCTGTTCCAGGTAAAGAGTTTTACGACAGTGTAATTAACTGGCAAAAACGTGAACACAACTTTAATGTGGACAGAAGATGGATAGTCACCACACCGGGCGTTGTTTTTGCAATTGCCTGTGCAATCAAGGCATTTACAAAAGAA
>JAILFZ010000035.1 GCA_024697295.1 Treponema sp. | reverse complement strand
CACCCTCAAATCTTGCGCTGCAGCAAAATGCAGAAGACAATTTACAGGAGGTTTTGAGCGGGAGCACAGAAGACGGTCGTGTCCGCCCTACTTTTTAACAGAACGGATTGAACCCATTCTGAGGCGCTTTTCACGGGTGTCTGAAAGCAGGTCACGCAGTTTGTCCGCATCCTCTTCCTGAATGTATTTTTTGAATTCTTCAATCTTTGCTTCAAAATTATTGATGTGTTCAACGAGTTTTTCTTTGTTGGAAATAAAAAGTTCGGTCCAGAGCGGCGCGTTAATCATTGCAATTCGGGTCAGGTCTTCAAATGAACCGCCGCCAAAGGCTGTGATTTCCGGGTCGCTTGCACTTTCTACGAGGGCGCTTGCAATTACGTGGCAAAGCTGGCTTGTAAAACCGATTTTATAGTCGTGCGTGTCACATGAAGTTTCTGTGATTCGGGTAAAGCCCATTTCGCTTACGAGGGTGCGCATAAGTTCAAGATTTTCAGCCCTGTTTGCCGGAACCGGGCACAAAATGTAATTGTGGTTTACAAAAAATTTTGCATCACTGTTTGCGTAGCCTTCCTTTTCGCCACCTGCCATCGGGTGTCCGATAATAAAATCGATATCACTTCGAAGAACTTCAGGCAGTCCTTTTTCAAAAATTCCCTTAACGCCTGAAATATCAGTTACGATTGCACCTTTCTTGAACGAATTCTTGTGTTCGCTTAAAAAATCAAGTGTCGCATGGGGATAAAGGCAGACAAAAACCACGTCGCAGTCCGGCAGCATGTCGTCTACCCTGTCAGAAGTAAAAGTCGCGTCCACTACCCCTTCGCTCATGGCCTGTGTAAGGCAGGCCGTGCTTCTGTTACAGGCAAGGATCTTTCCTGTAGCGCCTGCCTGGCTCATTATATTCTGTCGGATGGCCTTTGCAAACGAGCCACCCATAATTCCTAAACCGACGATTCCGTAAGTTAAATGCTTTAATTCCATATTTTGTTACTATAACAAAAGATTGCGCTTTTTGCTATAATCCTTTTTATGTTGAATATTACCAAAAAAATCCTAAAATGGATTCCTGCCGTTTTTATTGCCTGCGTTAGTTTTTACCTTTCAAGCAAGCCCCATTTAGAAATGATGCCTGGCTTCTGGAACGCTGACAAACTCGTTCATTTTATCTGTTATGCGGGCTTTTGTTTCTGGGTCAGTTTTGCCTGCAACACAAAAAACTACGGCTCGCTTAAAGGAATAATAATTCCGGTTTTAATAGTAAGTCTCTGGGGCGTTTCGGATGAAATTCACCAGAGTTTTGTCCCAAACAGAAGTGTTTCTGTGTGGGACTGGGCTTTTGATACAGCCGGAGCGGTTTTTGGGGCCGTTTTTTTTGTTTTTATCCGGCAAAAGCTTTTAAAAAAATAATTGAATCCTAAAGGGGTAAAACACACCTGCCCCTTCAGGTTCAAATTGAATCAGATACTTCTTCCTTCAACTGCTGCGTACTTATCAAGCACCTTCATCAAATCGTCAAACTGTTTTGGTGTAAGTGACTGTTCCCCGTCGCAAAGTGCCTTTTCAGGATTGTTGTGAACTTCGATAATAAGACCGTCTGCTCCGACTGCAACCGCTGCCTTTGCAAGTGTTGGAACCATCCAGCGGATACCGCAGGCGTGGCTCGGGTCAATGATTACCGGAAGGTGCGTTTCTTTTTTGAGGTAAGGAACAATGCTCAAATCCAGGCAGTTTCTTGTGTAATTGTCGAATGTACGGATTCCGCGCTCGCAGAGAATTACGTTTTCGTTTCCGCTGGCCATGATGTATTCAGCACTCATCAAAAATTCCTTTACTGTTGCTGAAAGGCCTCTCTTTAAAAGTATCGGCTTCTTTAACTTTCCGACTTCTTTGAGCAAGTCAAAGTTCTGCATGTTGCGGGCACCGATTTGAATGATATCAACATCTTCAAACAGCGGAATCTGCTGAATTGCCATAAGTTCCGTTACAATCGGCAGTCCGGTTTCTTTGCGGGCAATCTTCAATAATTCAAGTCCCTGAGCACCAAGCCCCTGGAATGAGTACGGAGAAGTACGCGGCTTAAAGGCACCGCCGCGCAAAAATCTTGCACCGCTTGCCTTTACATCCTTTGCAACTTCAATAATCTGCTCTTCAGTCTCTACCGAACACGGACCTGCCATAACTGCAACTGTTTTTCCGTCACCGATCAATGCGCCCATCGCCTTGTCTTTTGGACTTACAGGTGAGCGGACTTCGATAATTGAGTTTTCCGGATGAAATGAGCGGCTTGCCTTTTTGTATGGAGCCTTTACACGCTGGGCACTTTCTACAATTTCGTTTGCCAGAAATTCTTCAGGAACAAGTTTTGAAGTGTCTCCAATCAAACCGAGAATTGTTGATTCTTCTCCCTTCGAAAGGTGAATTCCAAATCCCCTGTTTTTAAGACCCTGTACAAGTTCATCAACTTTTGCCTGTGGGGCACCATTTTTTAATACGACTATCATTTTATATTCCTCCTTATAAACTCCGCGTTAGCGGTCGTGCAGGAGGCACGATATCGCAGTTTTGCCAGCGGTAAAACTGCAAATGATAAAAATTACAAGGACGTAATTTTTATCATACCTCCTTATAGAACTGATAACAATGTTATCATAGTGGTAACACTGTTATCTTGTCAATAAATTTTGGTAACAATGTTATCTTTTTTTATTGACAAAGGCATATTTTTACCGCAAACTGTTTTTCATGGCTGAATCTTCCATCGAAACTAAAAACAGGCTCCTGGAAAGTGCAAAAAAAGAGTTCCTCGAAAAAGGCTTTACGGCCGCTTCCCTCCGTACTATCGCCGCAAATGCGGGAGTTACAACAGGGGCCATGTACCGTCACTTTAAGGACAAGGACGCTTTTTTCTGTGCACTGGTTGATGACGCCATAGAAACAACAAAAAAAGCCGTATCCCTTGCTGATTCAGACAATCACATAAATCTGACTCTATCCCGGATGCAGGAACATATAGATTCCGAAAAAGAATCTACTGAAAAATTCCTGAACTATATGTACGATCATTTTGATGCATTCACTCTTCTCCTTACAAAATCAGCAGGAAGCTCCCATGAAGGCTTTCAGGAAGCCATCTGTGAACTTTACACGGAAAACTGCAGGCGGACCTTTGACCTGCTGTATGAACAGAAAATCGCCACAAAGCATGTTTCCCAAATGACAATTCATTTTATGGCTTCTACCATAATCAACGCCTTCTGTGACATCATTCTTCACAACATGCCGAAAAACGACGCACTGAAATACATTTCTGATATAATTGAATTTACAGAAAGCGGCATGTA
>JAILFZ010000169.1 GCA_024697295.1 Treponema sp. | reverse complement strand
TGTGTTTCGGCGCAGTCAAATGAGATTGAAACGCCCGAAGTTCCTGCGTCTGCCTTGAAGTTCTGAACGTTTGCATCTGTAAAGGTGTAAACACTTTCACCTGTTGAAGCAAGTGTCAGTTCGATTGTGCCTGCGGCACCGAAGGTCCAGTTTGCATCCCATTTTGAGTCCTGCCATGTTCCTTTTACGCTTCCAAGGTCGAGGGCAAAGGCACCTGCAACACAGATAGCTGTAACAGAAAGTGCGGCGATAAGCTTTTTCATTGTGTTCTCCTTTTATAAATAAAAATTCCGGCTTAGCGGTCATGAACATTTTATGTTCTAATTACATTATAAATCTAAAACTGAATTTAGCAAGAGTTTTAATGTATTCAATTCTGCATGAACCTGCGGGACGTTCTCCATGAGCAGTACCTGTGGCAGTTCGTCTGCTGGCAGTTCTTTTATGATTCGCTCGACTTCCCAAAATAGGCCGGAGCGGGTGGAATTGCCTTGTTCCCATTCTGCCTTACTCATACCTTTCATTTTTCCTGCTACCAATACCGCCGAACAATTCAATAAGGCGGATTTTGTTTGTGATTTCCAATTTTGGATAATTAAATAATTGTGCTTCCATGAACCTATAGTCATTTGGGCATAAAAAAAGCACCCTGGGAGGGTGCTCTATAGTTCTATTTGGCTTTTAGGCTACTCTTTCGAAGAAATCCGTCGAGACAGCGTGCTCGTCTCCGGCATCATCAATTATTTGTATTAAGAGGAGCTCTTTTGTATCTGGGTCATAAAGTTCCCATGAACAATCATAAATTGTATTTTTTGTTGTATCAAATTCCGCATCTTCAATACATTTAACTTTATAATTTACTTCTTTTTCTACAAAGTCTTTTGCTTTCATTTTGCTACCTCCTCTTTGTTTTATGATGCTTTGGCTCAAAGATTTCACTTTCATCATAACTGTAAAAATGCAATCCCATATTAAACGGCTGGCCTTTTATCAGCACTATACCGTTTCCTTCGTCTTTTAACCTTAGGTCGGTGTTTTCCTTATCGTATGTCTTTTTCAGCCGGTCTACACAGTAGATTCCTTCACCGCGCGCTATAGAAGTGCGGTTTGTTATCTCCTGTCCTTTAAGTAAAATTCCGACCGGTTTATCACCAGCTTTGCCACTTTTTGTTACAGGAATATCTTTGTTTACAGCTACTTTTGTTTTCCTCATAGGAGTGTTGTTTTTTGCAGAACGGTTCCCGCTTTTTGTCTGCTTATGTGTCTGCTCAAACTTTCGCTGTGCAGCCGTCTTACTTTTTCCGCTTCCGTTCTGCTTTACAAACTGTCCGTTTTTCTCAGAGTGTTCTTTTCCGTTGCGGTCTTCTTTATCTTTTGTTAATCTCCAAGTTAAAAGGTCTGCAATCTGCTACAGTCTAATCCGCGTCTCCCCGGTCAGCTCACGCCGCGGCGGGGAAGTGGGAGAAGTTGTTTTACTTTGATTATCGTGTCAGCTGTCAGAAGGAGCATTACGCTTTCCTGCGGGAAAAAGTTTTAGAGAAAGGGAATTGTAATGATATATAAAGCCTGCAAAATTTTTCATTAAATCTAAGTCTACAATCCTTTTTAGATATGTTAAAAAAAGCCAAATTTTTTAACATAGTTCTGATGAAATGTATAAAAATTCCAAATTTTTATACATTTCATTTATACAAATCAGCCTGATTAATGAACAAATCTACTAGTTGATGATTTATATAATAATTGCTGTTTCCAATACGCAATTTCTCAAGCAAGTTATGATCAACTAATTCATCAAGATACTTAGATGCAGTCTGCCTTGTTAGTTCCAAATCCCTTTCATTATCAGGAGCATTATCCCTGACACGCTGAATCAGTCTGTAGTAGTCGGCGACAACCCCGGAAAAGACGAGCAACACTCTTACAATCAAAAATACCTCGTGGGGCAGAGCGGGAAGATTGCCGTCGGCTTCTTTCTTAAAAATCCAGAATTCAACACTGATTTCCGAAAAATTGCCATTATACTGAACAAGACTCCGCTTCACACGGCAAAGACGAATCATCTAAAATATCTTCTGAAAAATGGCGGCCAGAAAATCGCATGAATCATCTCGGAAAGTCAGATTTACATGGCTCAAAAAACGGCTCAGCTCCACAAATATTTGTGTGTCGTTGCAAGTGAAGGCGGAATCGATCCGGAAGTATGGCTTGTAGGTTATGCCGAGCTTAAAGGAAAGGGGCTTTTCCTTGAATACAGGGACGAGCTGAAAAAATCTTACGGCGAAAGTCAGGCTTGGATGAAGGTTTTTGTCTTCCAGCACTTTTCCATGAACCGGTTTTCCATCGATTTGAATAATTTCAAAAAAGAACACAGAGATTTTTCAATTCTGGAAGCGGCGCATGAGCTGGGGCGGATTCACAAAAAAGAAATTTTTGCATAAAAAAACTTTGCTTTCTACTCTATATTGTGAATTTTTATGTCCGAGTCGCTGGAAGAGTCTTTTATTGTGCCGTCCTTACAGCGGACTTCTGTTGCTCTTTCACCCAAAAGGTATTCAATGGGCACATTCAAAACTTTTGAAATTTTAAGTGCTGTATCATCGCCTGGCATACTGTCGCGCTCTAAACCTAGGCTTATTCCTTGGTATGCGATATTCGCCCTAAAAGCCAATTCTTTTCGTGAGATTTCTTGATATTCCCTCTCTTTTTCTACAGTTGCCCAAAATCCCATAGGATATTTTATTACAATGGTATAATTCTTATCATTGAAAAACTACAAAAGATATTATAAACTACTAAAAAAATATTTTTAGAGGTGTGGATGTGATTATGAATGGAGCTTCCCGTATAAAAATTTCAGTTAAATTTCTTTTTCAGCTGGTTTTCATTCTTATTTCCGCCCAGCTTTTTGCTCAAGTTATGGAGTCTCCTGTTGCTTCTGTCACGATTGAAGAAAATGGCAAATCGGAGACTGTCGCTGAGTCGGTACAGCTTTTGGCAGATGCTACTCTCGCTATGTCCGTGCCAAATTATCCTGTCACTGCTGGCGATGTGTATTCCCTTGCTTTTGCGGCCGGTTCAACTCCCGTCCATTATACTATTCCCGTCGATACAAGTTATAAAATTCGTGTCGCAAATCTTGGTGTTATAACATGTGCGGGGCTGACTTATAATCAGCTTAAGGCACAGGTAGAATATCTTGTTTCTAAGAATTATCCTTTTGCAGCCCCCCAATTTGTGCTTACTAATCCGGCCATTTTTCTCGTAAGCATTGTCGGTGAAGTTAAGTCTTCTGTGGAGCGAAAGGCATGGGCTTTGACCCGTCTTTCAGCTTTTATTTCATCGAGCATGACGGAATATTCGTCAATTCGTAAAGTGACGGTTGTTTCTGCAAATGGCAAAAAGAAAACTTTTGATTTGTATGCAGCCACTCGCTACGGGGATTTCTCACAGGATCCTTATCTTAGACCGAGTGATAAAATAGAAATCGGACGGGTGGAGCGAAAGGTCTCCGTTTTTGGAGCTGTTGAAAGAGAGGGTACATACGAATTGCTTCAAAAGGAGAATTTAAAGGAACTGATTGAATCTTATGCGAACGGTGTAAAAAAGACGGCAAATTTGTCACAAATTCGCCTTGTCCGCCTTTCTGATGAAAACAATCCCCTTGAAAAAATCCAGTATCTGACGGAAAACGACATAAAATCGAATTTCGTGCTTTGTGACCGTGACAAAGTTTATATTGCCGACTGGAGCGAATGGCAGCCTTTTGTAGAATTGAAAGGCATCATAAAAAATCCCCTGGCAATGCACTATGATCCGAATGCCAATGACGCGGAGAATAGTTCTATTTATCGAATAAAAATAACTTTTTATGTCGGAGAGGATTATGCCTCCCTAATTCGGAGAATAAAAAAATATTTCACTCTTTTTTCAGACTTAAAGGGAATGTACATTGAGCGCGACGGCAAGGAAATTATCTTAGATGCTGATAAAATATTGCAGGATCTGGCCTTTACAAGTCCTTATATAGTCGAAAAAAATGATGTTATAATTGTTCCCTACCTGCCTGTATTTGGCAATTAACTGATGGGGTATTGCCTGTCTGTAACGCAGAACTTCCTTTTGAGCTGCTTTTGTGATGGTCTCTACCATATCTAAATCAGCCTGATACACTTCATCCTGAGTCGTTACGATGTTTTCGACCTCGGAACTATCCTTAGCTTCTTGAAGAAAAAGAGTGTTAAGTAAAATGCGTTAATTCGGTATTGTTTTTGCAACACCTTTCAATTCCGCAAGAGCCCGGGATGCAAGTGTCAGTTCGATTGTGCCTGCGGCTCCGAAAGTCCAGTTGGCATCCCATTTTGAGTCCTGCCATGTTCCTTTTACGCTTCCAAGGTCGAGTGCAAATGCACCGGTAGCACAGAGAGCAGCTACAGTAAGTACAACGATTAGTTTTTTCATTATATCATGTCTCCTTGAACACCTTGTGTTCAAATTCGATTTCAAAACTAAAATAAAAATTAGCAAGCAATTTAATTCATTCAATCTCTGACGCAATCTTAAAATAACCCCTGTATGCGTTATAATCTCGGAATGCATTCAAACGGATTTACGGTTAAAGCTGTTGAAATAACTGGTTTTCCCCTTACTGATGTTATACCTGGTGCGGGCGTTGTTTTTAGCCTCTAATTAAACGGTAAACTTATCAATCTGTTCGCCGATTGAATCGATTGATTCTTTTACCCGGGCGGTGATATCAGTCAGGGCCTTTCGGGTCTGGCTGATTCTCTGGGCTTCGTCTCCCATCTTGTCCATGCTTATATTCATCTGTTCTGCAGAGTCTTTGAGGATTTTAACCTGATTCAAAATCATCTCGTCTCCGCTGTTCATTTCTTTTGAAGCCTGCTTTACCTGGCTTGTTGCATCGTTCATGTCGTTGAGTGCGCTGATTACCTGTTTGCTTCCTTCGCTCTGTTCAATCATTGAATTCCGGATCTGCTGAACTACCTGGTTTGTGTCTTTAATCTGCTGGGAAACCTGTTCAAAGGCATCGCTTGATTCCTGGCTTGCATTTACAACTTCTTCTATTGATTCACGAATCTTTAAAAGCTGGTTTCCGATCGATTTTGACTGGTTGCTTGAAGTTTCTGAAAGTTTTCGGATTTCATCTGCAACAACGCTGAATCCCTTTCCGGCTTCGCCTGCGTGGGCAGCTTCAATAGCGGCGTTCATTGCGAGGAGGTTGGTCTGTTCCGCAATTGCAGAAATTGCCGAGTTTGCTTCGTGCAAAAGCTGTGACTGTGTATCAATCTGTTCAATACATTCGTTTACGGCCTGCTGTTTTACAGAACCTGTCTGTACGTTTGTCTGGAGCAGGTCGAATGACTGGGCCATTTTTTCTACATTTGAACTTACTGAATTCGTACTTGAAATCATTTCTTCTACTGCATTTGATGCCTGACTTACGCCCTGTGCCTGACGGTTAATCATGGATTCAAGGGATTCGATATTGCGGGCAATCTGGTCTACGGCACTTGCAGTGTCAGATACAACGCTTCCCTGATCGATAATCTGGTTGTTAACTGCGGTGATGTGCTGGATAATTGAACTGATTGCGTCGGCTGTCTGATCAGAACTGTCGGTCATGTTTACACCGGCATTTGACAAAGCTTCGCGTGAATTTGAAATTTCCCGGACGATTTCTGAAAGTTTTTCGTTAAAGCTGTTAAAGCTTGTGGTAATTTCACCGATTTCATCATCAGCCTTGTATTCGATACGGCGGGTTAAATCACCGCGTCCGCTTGAGATTTCCTTGAGGGCGTTTGTAACATATTTGAGACCGCTTGTGATTGAAAGCGAAACGATGAATGCTACCAAGAGAGCAAGAATAATTGCTACAACACTTACAATAATTGTGAGAATAATGCTCTGGCGTATTTCGCTGTAAAGTTCACCGGAAGGTCCGATACAGAGCAATGTCCAGCCGCACAAAGAAGGCATTTTGCGTGCTGCAAAATAGTGGCCTTCATAATCCAGGTTGATGTAAGGTTCATCTTCCTGAATATTTGAAACCAGACCGTTAAAATTGAATTCAGTAAAGAAGTTTGCGTTTGCAACTTTGGAAGGATCCGGATTTGTAACATAGTTTCCTATTGAGTTAATCATGAACGGCTGTCCGTTCGGGCTGAGTTTAACTTTTTGAACGAGTTCAACAACGTCATCAAGCAGAAGGTCAATTCCGATAACTCCTGCAAATTCACCCTGGCGGTTGGTAAAGGAACGCGAAAGTGTAACAACGATTCCCTTGGACTGTTCATCAACATACGGGTCAGAAAAAACGATTGTTCCCTGATTTTCTTTAGCCTTGATGAACCAGGTCCGGCTGGTTTCATCAAAATCAGCAGGAGCATTCCAGTGGATGTTTGAATATGTAAAACCTCCGCGGCATGTAGGAACTGCACTTGAAATATATACCATCGAATACTGTCTGAAGCCGCGGGATTCGTTTTCGAGAACAAATTCAATTTCGTCCCTCGGGTAGTTTTCAAGATTTGCCATATAATTTGCGAGCATGTTGATTGTGTTCTGCGGAACATCCAGGAATTTGTCGATTTTGTTGTGAACATTTTCTACCTGGAGCGCTGAAAGTTCGACAATTTTGTTTTTAAGATTTTTCTGCTGCAGGATAATGGTAGGAACAGCAAGTATAGTAACAGCAACAGCTGAGATGATTACATAACTTATCATCAGGCGGTTTTTAATTTTCATACTCTTTCTCCAATGTTATTTTTATATGACTAAATTATATAACAAAAACTTATTTTTGTGGAGATTTTTTTTTAATTTTTTACAATAAAATCACTGGTTAATTTAAGCGGCATAATCTGATATAA
>JAILFZ010000168.1 GCA_024697295.1 Treponema sp. | reverse complement strand
GTCATGTCGTCTACGAGAATTGCGTCAGGAACGATGCGCGGGTCAGCAGTGTAGATTCCGTCAACATCCGTCCAGAATTCAACTTTTTCTGAACCAAGGGCCGAACCGATTATTGCGGCACTGAAATCTGAACCGTTGCGTCCCATAAGCCCCATTACAGGTTCGCTCTCGCTGTTTTTAATCCATGAACATACAAAGCCCGGGAAGAGAAGTATCTGAGCCTGATCAGGTTCTGCACCGTCACGGTAGCTTGCAAGGGCTGCTGCAGTGCGTGCATAATCAGGATCGCCTTCTTTCTGGTCGCCTGTTGTAAAAATGAATTTGCGGCTGTCCAGGAGGAGGACGCGCTGTTTTTTAGCAAGAAGAACCGCATTTACGATGGGAACACATAAAAGTTCCCCCTTTCCCATGATACGGCAGTGAATTGATTTTGGACACTCACCAAATGAGGTAACACCGGCAAGGAGACGTTCAAGTTCTTCAAATTCTCCCTGAAGTGACTGCATTACCTTTGCAGCGTCAAAGCCCTTAACCACAGAGTGGAGTTCGGCACAGATGTCGGCGTGGGTTTTTCGGATGGAATCAATAAAGACAGAAGGCTGCTTTCCTTCCACACAGCCGTCGATTGCGGCCTGAAGACTGTTTGAAACTCCTGCAACGGCAGAAACTACAACACTGATACGACCGCTTTTAGCGCGTTCAGTCATAATTTCTACAGAATCAAGAATTCGTCGGGCAGAGCCCATTGATGTACCACCGAATTTTAACGTTAGCATAAAAACCTCATTTTATTAAGCGATTTTAGAATAATCCATTATAGTAAAAAAGAGCCTTATAAACAAGAACAAAGTTGAACCATAAATAAATGCCCGAAAAATTCAATAAGTTTATGAGCTGTGCATGTTTTCTGAAATAATTTTCTGTACAACGAAAAATCCTGCTTGAATTCCGCTATTTTGCGTTCTATAATTGAATATGTTTTATAAAAGTTGCGGCTGCAAACAGGCAACCGCCGTGCTTTTAATTAAGGAGATTTATTTATGAAAAAACTTTTTGGAATCATGACATGTCTGGCAGTACTGCTTGCAGGTGTAATGTTCACAGGCTGTGATGATGTTGCCGAGGAACTTCTCGGACCAACAAATAAATGGTGTATGAAAACATTTAGTTTCAACTCAGATTCTGAAACAGGAACCGCAAAAGATGTCGATGTTTACTGTTATTACGCCACAGCTGACAAAGATGTTGTTTTAGGTTCAGATTCATCAAATCAGAAATCTACAGTTACACTCAAAAAAGGCCTTAATGTTATTCTTTGCGGAAACTCTAACGCAACTAATACAAGCGACATTTTCGGTACAGTAACGAGTGGCAAAACACCATTCGTCGTTAAAACTTTTGAAGAAGGAGCAGCAATCTCTTTTGGTTCAGAAGATTCAAGTTCAAACGACACAACTACTTTGAAAAAAAGTGTATGGAATTTGATTTATATCTGTAACTCGTGGGACCCATATTCAGATACAACAATGCCTTTGACAAAATCATATACTTCATATGAATCTGTAACAGACCTGAAAGATGGTTTTAGCATCGAAACCATTCTTAGAAAAATGGCCGCAAACAAATTGAATGAAATTCTTCTTGGAGAATAACACTTGTCCCTGCCTGCGCAGGGTCCCCGCTGTGTCCGTTCAGAATGACAACACACAGCGGCCACATTAATCCCTTCCACGCGGAAGGGATTTTTTTTCATGCACGATTCATCTGTATCTTAATTTTTTTTCTGGTCCGTGATATATTCAATTTATGAAAAAACTTTGTTTGCTTTTGTGTGCATTTTTTTGTGCCTCATCACTTTTTGCACAGACATTAAAACTCGACTTTACATACGACCTGAGCGGAAAGAACGTCCAGAACAATAAACTTACCTGGGCTTTGGACGGAGCAAAAACAAAGGACCGCTACGACACAAAAAGCGGCGCCTCGCTCAACCGCACTACCCTGTCGCTTAAAAACTCGATAACAGATATGGGCGGCAA
>JAILFZ010000140.1 GCA_024697295.1 Treponema sp. | reverse complement strand
TAAATCGGAAGTTTTGCAGTACAGCTCATAAAAGGAGTAAGAAGAATTGTCATTTTTCTGTCGCGGTCGCTTGGAATTGTCCTTGTCGCCATGACCGCCGGAACAGAACAGCCGAATCCGATTAAAAGGGGCACGATGCTGCGTCCGGAAAGACCGATTTTTCGGAGAAGTTTATCCATAAAGAATGCAACGCGTGCGATATAACCGCTGTCTTCAAGGAATGAAAGGAAAAAGAACATGGTTACAACAATCGGAAGAAAACTTAAAACACTGCCGACCCCCTGTAAAATTCCATCGGAAATAAGGCTGTGCAAAACTTTGTTTACGCCGGCCTCTGTCATCGCGGCATCCGCAAAGCCTATAAAAGAATCGATTCCAATTTCAAGAAGTTCCTGAAGTTTTGCACCAATCACGTTGAATGTGAGGTAAAAAACGAGGGCCATGATTGCCACAAACACAGGAATCGCAGTGTATTTTCCTGTAAAAATCCTGTCGATTTTCTGGCTTCTCTGATGTTCTATACTTTCAGATGGTTTGTTTACGCAGGTACTGCAAACCCGTTTGATAAAGGCAAATCGCATGTCTGCAATCGCCGCGCTCCTGTCCAACCCCCGCTCTTTTTCCATCTGCAAAGTGATGTGTTCAAGAGTTTCTTTTTCGTTCTGGTCGAGTTCGAGCTGATTAATAATGAGTTTATCACCTTCGATTGCCTTTGTTGCTGCAAATCTGAGCGGAATTCTTACACGATTTGCATGATCTTCGATAAGGCTTTCTACCGCATGAATGCATCGGTGAACAGCTCCGCCGTTATCGTCAGCCATACAAAAATCCTGAACCTGAGGCCTTTCCTGGTTTTGTGCAACGTGAAGGGCGTGCGATACAAGTTCATCAATACCCTGATTTTTTACGGCAGAAATTGGAATCACAGGAACGCCTAAAAGCTCTTCCATTTTGTTTACATCGATGAATCCGCCGTTTTTGCTTACTTCGTCCATCATGTTGAGGGCAATAACCATCGGTTTTCTCATTTCCAGAAGCTGCATTGTGAGGCAGAGGTTTCGCTCGATGTTGCTGGCATCTACGATGTTGATGATTCCCCGGGGCTTGTTTTTAAGGACAAAATCACGTGAAACGATTTCTTCATTTGAATACGGAGACATTGAATAAATCCCCGGAAGGTCGGTAATAGAAGTGTTCTTTTTTCCAAGAATCATGCCGTCTTTTCTGTCAACTGTAACGCCGGGAAAATTACCTACATGCTGGTTTGAACCTGTCAGTTTGTTGAACAGTGTAGTTTTGCCCGCATTCTGATTTCCCACAAGTGCAAATGTGAGTTTTTCGTTTTTAGGAAGAGGATGACCATCGGTTTTCTGGTGATGAATGCCAGGTTCGCCGATAGACGGGTGCGGGACCGCCTTCTTGAGTTCATTTTTAAGATTATCATTTATTGAATTCAAAGACGAATTGAATTCAACTGGAGTGACGTTAATTTCTTTTGCATCTGAAAGACGGAGTGTAAGTTCATAGCCGTGGATTCGAAGTTCCATCGGGTCGCCCATAGGTGCGTAGCGGACAAGTGTTACTTCTGCCCCGGGAATTACACCCATATCCAGAAAATGTTGACGGAGAGCACCTTTACCGCCTACCGATTCAATCACGGCGCTCTGACCAATTTTTAATTCATGCAAAGTCATGTCTGTAAGAATAACACATTCAGCATAACGTGCAAAGAAGCGCTGTTAATCCTTTCTTTTTGGATTCTTCGGGAACCAGCCTTTTTCAACGCGCTTTTTCTGATGAAACAGTTCGATAATGCTCCAGAGGCAGCAGAAACCTGTCAGGGACAAAATTAATGAAAGAGAGCCTTTTGTAAAAAGCGCCCCGGCTAAAAATCCAGAGCCCGCCAGCAGAAAAAGCGGCCATATTTTGTAGGAAAAATAATATTCAGCCTTTATTACAACCGGATGAAAAAGTCCTATTATCAGAAAAGAACTGGCACCGACTAAAATGCTTTCGATATTCATGTTTTTATTATACAACAGATGCCTGATTAAACCCAATAACAGAAAATTCATGGACTTTAAGTTTAAATCAACGCTAATTTAAGAATTCCTAAAAGTCACTGTGTATAATCATAATCATGAGAATATTACTTGTTGAAGATGAGCAGAGGCTATCAGCCGCTCTCGTAGAAATTTTTAAGAATCATCAGATTGGAGTTGATGCTGTCTACAACGGTATAGACGGCCTGTCTTATTCAGAAAACGGCAGTTATGACGCAATTATTCTTGACCTCATGCTTCCGGGAATGGACGGTCTTACTGTTTTGCGCAATATCCGCGCCAACAGAAACAACGTTCCTGTAATGCTTTTGACTGCCAAGGACGACGTTTCGGACAAAGTTGCTGGTCTGGACTGCGGAGCCGACGACTACATGACAAAGCCGTTCTCTACAGAAGAACTCCTTGCCCGTGTCCGCGCTCTTACCCGCCGAAAGGGAGAACTCCGCGATGACAGCCGTCAGTTTGGGGATCTCATCCTTTCTTCCAAAAACTGCGAACTTCAGAGCCAGGACGGAAAGGCCATCAAACTGTCACTCAAAGAATATCAGATTCTTGACCTGCTTTTTGACAATCCTCATCAGATTATTACAAAAGAGCAGCTGATTGACAAAATCTGGGGCGGCGACAGCAATATTGAATACAATAATGTAGAGGTGTATATTTCGTTTATACGCAAAAAGATCGAAAATCTTGGCGTAACAACACGTATTCGTACTGCACGCGGCATCGGATACTCATTGGAAGATTCTACCAGATAGTTAAATGAACGAAATAAAAAGACTCCGGGTTTTTATTATTTTTCTTGTAACAGGCATTATGGCAGGTATTCTTGCCTTCATTCTGCTTGTTCTCAACATGTCCATGACCGTACGCCTCTATAACCAGGCGTACGAGCATCTTGAACTCATGGCAAAAAACGGCGGTGTAAACAAGCCGTTTAGAATTCCAGACGGACCTCCACCGGAACACAATGATAAATTTGCTGCCAGGGACGGCGACTTAAATTCCAGACCCAAACCAAAAAATGTGCCTCCGGATCATGATAAGGGTGATAGAATGGACATTCATCAGTTCCTCATGATTCGTCCGGAAATGAACCTCGGATTTAGAAGTGCCTTTTCCGTCAGACTCGATAAAGATTATGAAGTATTGAAAATCCAGAACGGGGATAAAAATTCGATTGAAGAAGAAATAATCGAACAGATTCAGGAAGTGGCCAGAAAGGGGATACGCCGCCAGCACGAAGACGGGTTTTTCTACTGCGTCTATCCGGAAAATGACGGAAATATCCTCGTCTGTGTAATGAACCGCTTTTCCGAAATGCAGTCCCTCAAACAGCTGTATTTGCTTTCTTTCCTGGTTTACTGCGGAAGCGTTGTCGTTGCGCTCCTGCTTGCTTTGTTCTTTTCAAAACTTATTACAAAGCCGATTGAACAGTCCTTTGAACGACAGAAACGGTTTATTTCAGATTCAGGTCATGAACTTAGAACGCCGATTTCGGTTATCGATGCCAATCTTGCAGTTTTACTCAGCGAACATCCGGATAACAAGTGGCTCAAATATATTCAGGAAGAAAACCAGCGTATGGGTAAACTCGTTACCGACCTGCTTTATCTTACCCGTAATGACCAGAACCGCCAGCGCTACCATTTTGCCGACATAAATCTTTCAGAAACAGTTTCTCATGCGGTTCTTCCTTTTGAATCCGTAATTTTTGAAGCAGGCAAAAAACTTGAATTGAATATCCAGAAGAATGTAAGGGCGTATGCGGATGAAAGCGCGGTAAAACAGACTGTGATAATTCTTGTGGACAACGCGATTAAATATTCAAATAAGGGCGGTCACATAAAAGTAAACGTCTTTACCGACGGTTCAAAGAAAATCGTAAAAGTTTACAACACGGGCTCTTCAATCAAAAAAGAAAACCTGGAGCGCGTATTTGACCGTTTCTTCCGCGAAGATTTTTCGCGCACAGGCCCGAATAACGGTTACGGACTGGGACTTTCCATTGCAGCCTCCATTGTCAAACTGAACGGAGGTTCCCTGACTTGTGACAGTGACGGCATCAACTGGGTTGAATTTACACTGAAGTTCCGCTAAAATCACCCCATTATGATTAAACGAAATTCTGGCTTGGCCAATCTCACCGCGGGCTATCTTTTTCCTGAAATTGCCCGCCGTCGGCGTGAATACGCTGCATCACATCCTGATGCAAAAATTATCAGTCTTGGTATCGGTAACACAACTGAACCTCTTTCAAAACACATTGCAAAGGCTATGAGTGATTACGCCCTCGGTCTTGCAACTCCTGAAGGATATTCAGGATATGGAGACGAGCAGGGAAACTCTGAGCTTCGTGCCAAAATCACCGAAACATTCTATAAAAATATGGCAAGTGCCGATGAAATTTTTATTTCGGACGGTGCAAAATGTGATATCGCACGCATCCAGACTTTGTTTGGTTCAAAAGCAAAAATTGCTGTTCAGGACCCGGCTTATCCTGTATATGTTGACGGTTCTGTAGTAATTGGAGCTGCAGGAAAGAACGGCGGTAAGGGCTACAAAGGAGTTACATACCTTCCCTGTACACCGGAAAATAACTTTTTCCCGGATCTTTCAAAAGTAAAGAAAAATACCCTTATTTATTTCTGTTCACCAAACAACCCGACAGGTGCAACTGCAAGCCGCGATGAACTTAAAGCTCTCGTTGATTTTGCAAACAAAAACGGATGTATTATCATTTATGATGCCGCTTACTTTGCATTTATCCGCGACGAAAATCTTCCAAAAACAATTTTTGAGATTCCCGGTGCACGCACCTGCGCAATCGAAGTAAACTCTTTCTCAAAACCTGCCGGATTTACAGGAGTTCGTGTTGGATGGACAGTTGTCCCGAATGATCTTAAATTTGCCGATGGTTCTCTTGTAAACAAAGACTGGAACCGTATCATGACTACTTTGTTCAACGGTGCTTCAAACATAGCCCAGGCCGGTGCACTTGCTGCCCTCGATGAACAGGGAATCAAAGATATGACAGCCCAGGTTGACTACTATCTTGAAAACGGCCGTATCATCAAAACAACCCTCGACGGAGAAAACTTTAAAAAACACGGTGTAGAAGTTTACTTTACAGGAAACGGTCCATACGTGTGGGCAAAATTCCCTGGAAAAACAAGCTGGGACGTTTTTGATAAAATCCTGAGGGAATGCAACGTTGTAACAACACCAGGTTCAGGCTTTGGTCCTGCCGGCGAAAGCTTTATCCGCTTCAGTTCATTCGGACACCGCGCAGACATCGAAGAAGCCTGCGCCCGCCTTTCAAAATTCCAGCTGTAAAAAAGGTTAAATCTGTGACTTGTAGCCGATGCTTAACTTAAACTGGTCCTGCCATCGGCTCTTGCTGAACTTGTTGATTTTGACCTGGAGCATTGTTTTTAATGTTCCGGTCATAATCGGCACTGAAAGGAACGGACTTACCTTAACTGTGTAGTCGTCGTCCTTCAATTCTTTAATTCGTTTCAAATCATAAAAGTCTCTGTCCGGGAAGGAGAGAGTAGTGTGAAAGCCGAATGTAAAGTCGGTATTCTTGATATAAAGCCTGTCTGTAAAAATCGTCAGATTAACACCAAATGTATCATCGATAAAAATGAACTTTTCGGCTGATTCTTCCGGAACACTGAACAATGTCAGATGCGCACGGAAATTCTTTGTGTACAATCTTGGTTCAACAATAAGATAAATATCGTCTGAGCGGATTTCTGTCTTTTCGTCCCCCGCCTTAACGGGAAGATTGTCAAATCCCGCCTGGATAAACATTGACTGTGTGTAGCGGTTTCCGAGCAGAAGATCGATTCCTGTGTGGAGGTAGAGTTTGTCTACAAGGAGGATTACGTCTTCCGTTCCGTTTTTTGAATCAAGCGGGGCTCCGATACCTGCTGCAATATCAATGGAAAGTGGTTCTGTAACAGCTGCAAAACGAAGGTCAATGTTCAACTGGTTGATGTCTTCATCATTTTCTTCATTTTTGTAAATGTACAAACCTGTAGCGATCGGGCGGCTGTTTATATGAACAACGTAGGAACCGCCGATTCCGTAGAACGGATAAACTGTTGAACCTTTTAGGCCAAGCCAGCTTTCTGTAATCATGGAAGTAATCGGCTGAATGCCAAAATGCCGCTGCAGGAATACATCGGTTCCGATCGGTTCAAAAGTTCCAATAAATGCACTGATGTACTGTGTGATTCCCAAAAAAGGTTTTATGTAAGTGGCTGAAAATTCATCAATACAGAATACTGCGTCAGTTTCTTCAAAAAGTCCTGTATCAAGAACGTCAGCTGTTTGAATGCTGAATTCGGCGCGGACAAGAAACTGGGGGCTAAAATCAAGTTCGCCCGCAAAATATGCCTTCATATTCATTACCGGGTCAAAATTTTCTGATGCTTCGTTGGAAGTAATGTCTCCTTTAATTCCTGCGTAGCCGCTGAACGCTGCCGAAAATAAATTTGCGGATAATATTGAAAAAAGTGCAGTTGCTATGGACAGTTTTTTAGTTAATTTCATAAGCATTGCCTCCGAATACAATTATACACTTGTATCATCGGCAGAAAAGACTGTCAACTTTAATGATTTGTACTAAAACGAATTTTTTTTTAATTTTTTTTTTATTCCCTTGACTTTGCGAAATGAACGGTTAAAATATATTTATATGAGTGATTATCTTGACGCAAATAACGAAGAACTGTTAAAAGACTATTTCTCCGAAGCTGAGCTCATGCTGGAAAACCTCGAAAGCAATATTCTTGCAATCGAAAATGATCCGACCAACCATGACGCTATCGATGAAATTTTCCGTGCAGCACATACTCTTAAAGGAAACTCTGCTACTGTAGAATTTACTGAGATTTCTCATTTTGCACATATAATGGAAGACCTGCTGGACGAAGTTCGTTCAGACAGAGTTCAGGTTACTGAAGATGTAGTTGATACGCTGCTTACTGCGCTTGATGTTATTAAGGCCATGCTTGAGTCGCGCCAGAATGGATCAGTATATCAGGAGAGTGTAGAAGAAATCACTCAGAGAATACAGGGTCTTATTCCTGCAGGTGCCGGTAAAGCTTCTAAAAAAGCCGCTCCTAAAGCCGCAGCTCCTGCAGCTCCGGCGGCAGCTCCAGCTCCTAAAGCGGCAGCTCCTAAGACTGCTTCCAAGGTTGAAATGTCTGAATTTGAACTTCTTGAACTCAAACAGAGCTGCGAAAACGGACAGAAACTTTGGTCAATCAGCGTTGTATTTGATGAAAGCAATCCGATGAACACTGTTGGAGGAATCCAGGTATTTGCCGCATTGAAGGCAGCAGGTACCGTTCTTAAAACTGTTCCGGATTTTGATGCTTTATATGAAGATGAATTCCACAAGGAAGTTGTTTACTATGTAGCTTCTACAAGCACAGGCGACCAGCTGGAAGATATGGCTTTTCTCGATGACGTTACATTGAGCGTTGATGCTCAGTGCCTCGATAATGCTGTTGCTTCAGACAGTCCTGCTCCTGAACCGGCAGCCGCTCCGGCCCCGGCTCCAAAAGCAGAAACTGCTCCTGCGCCTTCAGCTCCAGCTCCAGCTTCAGCAGCATCCGCTCCTGCAGAACAGCCTAAAGCTGCCGCACCAAAACCTGCCTCAGGTCACGTTCAGCAGAGTTCTATACTGCGTGTTGATTCAAAACGCATCGACTACCTTCTCAACCTTGTTTCAGAAACGGTTATTACAAAGGCATCGTTCAACCAGAGTGCACAGCAGCAGGCAGACATGCTCATTCAGTTCCAGACTCTCGATTCTTCATACAAGGAAAAAGTTCGAAAGATGTTTGAACAGCTTCCACAGTATCTTGAAGAGATCCAGAACGGTGTGTCTATAAAAGATATTAAGAATAACATCCTTTCAGAATACGGTGATATTTCAAATTACTTCGATGTATTTGAAGCACGCTTTAAGGATTTGAATACCAAGTTTCATTCAGCAACACAGAACCTGGGCCGCATCGCCGGTGAACTCCAGGAAGGTGTAATGAAGATACGAATGGTTCCGATCAGTCAGATTTTTGACCGCTTCCCTCGTGTAGTCCGCGACTTGCAGAAGGATCTCGGCAAAAAAGTTAACCTCCTTATTGAAGGTGAAGAGACAGAACTTGATAAGACTGTAATCGATGACCTGATGGATCCGATCATGCACTGTGTACGAAACTCGGTTGACCACGGTATCGAGTCTCCGGAAGAACGCAAGGCTGCCGGTAAGGAAGAAACAGGTACTGTTCTTCTGAAGGCTGCAAATGAAGGTAACATGATTATAATCGACATCGTTGATGACGGTGGCGGTATTGATACAGAAAAGGTTCGCGCAAAGGCTATTGAAAAAGGTCTTATTCACCCGAATAAGGTTCTTACCGAGCAGGAAGCTGCAAACCTCATCTTTATGCCTGGATTCTCTACGGCAGAAAAGATTACAAACGTTTCAGGACGCGGTGTTGGTCTCGACGTTGTCAAGACAATGATTGACAAACTCAACGGTACAGTTAATGTAACGACAGAAAAGGGTAAGGGCTCTAAGTTCTCTATCCGTCTTCCGCTTACACTTGCCATCATCCAGGGACTTTTGGTTCGGGTTGGACAGGAAGTTTATTCAATTCCTATCGCATCGGTTATCGAAAGCCACCGTATCAAGAAAGAAGAAATCAATACTATCGACAACTACGAAGTACTCAATGTTCGTAACGAAGTTATTTCTGTATTGCGCCTGAGCAGACTGTTCAACATCCACAACGCAGAAGACGGTGAATATTGCTTTATCGTAATTGTTGGTACACAGGATAAAAAGATCGGCATTATGGTAGATGCCCTTATCGGAGAAGAGGACGTAGTTATTAAACCATTGAGAGATCAGTTTACTCAGTCCCCTGGTATTGCCGGAGCATCTATTCTCGGTGACGGTTCTGTTTCACTTATCATTGATGTTAGCCAGCTCCTTGAACTTGGTGTACGCCAGGAGATAGAAGCCCGCTCTGAATATGGAGCAACGGAGTAAACTATGGAAGATATTCAGAACAAGGAAGAAGTAAAAAACATCAACACAGCACTGGCCGAAAATCTTGGCTCTTATATGCAGGATAATTCAGTTGCTGAAAAAAATGATAAATTAGCTCAGATTGACTATAAAATGGTTACCTTTTCGCTTGCAGGCAAAGATTATGCCATCGACATCATGAAGGTAAAGGAAATCGCAAAGGCCGGCCGTTTTACTTACGTTCCAAATACTTTGCCGTTCGTTCTCGGTGTATACAACCTCCGTGGCGAAATTATTCCGATTGTTGACCTGCGTCTCTTCTTTAACATTGAAGTTGAGGAACGTACAAACGGCAATCTGGAAAACATGCTTATCGTTTCAATCGGAGAACAGACTTTTGGCATTGTAGTTGATTTTATCGATAAGGTTGTCGGAATCCAGAAATCCACAATCCAGCCTCCTCATCCGCTTTTTGGCGATATTAACATTAAGTATATTCAGGGTGTTGTTGAAGTAAACAACCGCCTTTATATTCTTCTCGACATTGAACGAATCTTCGGTTCAAAAATAGAAGCTCAGTCCCGTGTTGAAGAAACTCAGCGTAACATGATGGCCCGCGCTGCTGTTGGCACTGTTGAAGTTAAACAAACCAAGAAGGGTGGTAAGGCTGCAAAGACTGCCAAAGCTGAAGAAACACCAAAGGCTCCGGTTGTAGACAACAATGTAGACATGACATTTGTAAAAGAATCTCTTGCACAGATGCGCAGGTTTACAGTCTCTGAATTCAATGAAAAATGGTTCAAGGAAAGATTTGAAGCATGGACTAAACAGCGTGGAAAAGACAAGACCCAGCTGGCAAGTACAGAAGATGCAGATTTGTTCTTAAAAGAATTTTATTCACCTTGTAATGCAACATGGTGGACAAAAGAATATGCCGACCAGATTTATAAACTTTTGCCGGATAATACCGCAAAACAAATCGTCGCATGGAACCCAGGTTGTGGAAAGGGTATGGAAACATTCTCCCTGGCATGTCTTCTCAAGAAAAGATATCCGGAAGCAAAAATCCGCATCTATGCTCACGATGTTGATTTGTTGAACGTTTCCAATGCACCGCTTTTGTCAGTTCCGGATGCAGTTGCCAATGACTGGTATGCTCCGTATGTAACTAAAAAAGCAAATAATGATTATACTTTTACAACTGAAATAAAAAATAGTATAATGTTTGAGTATCACGACTGCGCAAATACAAACGCGTTGCCGGTAGTGGATATAATCTTTGCCCGTGATTTGATTTCATTCTTGTCTGCTGATGCACAGCGTGGATTGGCTAATGACTTTGAAGAAAAATTAAAAGGCAACGGTGTTCTGTTCTTGGGACAGAATGAAAGTTTGGAAGGTAATACAAAATGGATTCATCATAAAGATGGATCCGTTGCGACCTATACAAAAGAATAATATTATTTGGGAGTAAATTATGAGAGTTGAGTACATTAACCCGTTCGTAGAAACCTCTTTCCAGATACTTAAAGAAGTTCTCGGTGGGGCAGACGTAAAGCGCGGAGACCTGTATTTAAAATCGACAGCAATGCCGGTAATGGGAGTTGCAGCACTTGTTGGTCTTGCCGGAGACGTAGAAGGCCGTGTTCTTTTTGACATGTCATTTGAAACAGCTTTAAATATTGCGTCTAAGATGAATGGCGAAACACTTACACAGTTTGACGATCTCGCCAAAGCAACAATAAGTGAACTTGCTAATCTTATTACAGCTCAGGCTGTAACAAAATTGCATGAACTCGGTTTCAAATTCGACCTTACACCACCGGCACTTTTTGCAGGTGAAAAGATGGAAATTGCAGCCCTCGGTAATCAGTCAGACAGTGTTGAAGCACTTATCGTTCCGCTGATTACAGAATGTGGAAAAATCGAAGTTAACGTCGCAGTTCGCGAGCGTATGTAGGATCAGGAGGAAATATTTATGAAAACTAAACAGGATTTCCCTTCAATTAACGAGCGTCCACCTGAGGGAGTACGCGTTGATGGAACAAAAATCCGCGTACTTATCGTAGACGACTCAATCTTCGTTGCTAAACAGCTTGGTCAGATTTTGACCAGTGAAGGCTATGAAGTTGTAGCAACTGCAGTTGATGGTAAAGACGGTGTTGATAAATACAAGGAACTTTGTCCAAACGTTGACCTCGTTACAATGGATATTACAATGCCACGAATGGATGGTATTACAGCTCTTGAACAGATTATGGCTTTTGATAAGAATGCAAAAGTTGTAATGGTAAGTGCTCTTGGTAAGGAAGAACTTGTTAAAAAGTCTCTTCTTCTCGGAGCTAAAAACTACATCGTTAAACCTCTTGACCGCAAGAAGGTTCTTGAACGCATCAGTGCAGCTGTAAAATAAGCATATATGCCGGTTTTTATAACCGGCATTTTTTATGCTCTTTGATTGACAGTTTTTTCTATTCTTTGCATAATCACCTTTATGGAAAACAAAAAAATTGCAGTCTTTGATTCAACATTAAGAGATGGTTCACAAGGTGAAGGTATAAGCTATTCTGTTCAGGATAAAATTAATATTGCAAAAGCCCTGGACGAACTTGGCGTTACTTTTATTGAAGCCGGAAACCCGGGCAGTAACCCGAAAGACATGGAATTTTTTGTTGAAGCAAAAAAATTAGAACTTAAAAATTCAAATCTTGTTGCCTTTGGTTCAACACGCCGTAAGGACATTACCTGCGATAAAGATTCAAATCTTAAAAGCCTTTTGTTTGCAGAAACAAAGTATGTTTGTATTTTCGGAAAAACATGGGACTTTCAGGTAACTGACATTCTCCACGCAACACTCGAAGAAAACCTCGAAATGATTAAGGATACCTGTGCTTTCCTTAAGTCAAACGGCCGTAACGTAATTTTTGACGCAGAACACTTTTTTACAGGTTATAAAGAAAACCCCGAATACGCATTAAAAGCCCTTGAAGCCGCAGTCGAAGGCGGGGCAGAGTGTCTCTGTCTCTGCGAAACTAAGGGTGGCGCAATGCCTTCTGAATGTAAAAACGCCGTTGCCGATGTATGCAAAAAGTTTGGCAATATTTGTTCAATCGGTATTCATACTCATAATGACTGTGGCCTTGCCGTTGCCAACTCTCTTCTGGCTGTAGAAGCCGGTGCTACTCATGTTCAGGGAGTATTGCTCGGTTTTGGCGAGCGCACGGGAAACGCAAATCTTTCGACAATTATCGCAGACTTACAGTTAAAACTCGGTTACAGCTGTATTCCTGATGAAAATATGAAACTGCTCACTCCAATCTGTAAACGTGTAGCGGAAATTACTAATATTGCCCTAAATCCTGGAATGCCTTATGTCGGCGGAAGTGCTTTTGCTCACAAGGC
>JAILFZ010000134.1 GCA_024697295.1 Treponema sp. | reverse complement strand
CCGTCAGTGTCTTCCCAGATTTCCTTTCCCGTGGTGTCGTGATGTGCCTGCGCATTAAGTGGATTGAGCATCTGATCAACAAAGAAAATTCCTTCTCCTGCTTTCTGAGCGTCCCGTAAATGCTGTTTTAATACATTTGTCGCTGCAACAAAGTCATTATTTGTAGCCTTAAGCTGCTCTTGAATCTCTGGAACATTACTGATACGGGTAACTTTAGCGCCGAACGCTCTCATCATCTGGGCGCGTTCATGACTTGTTCCATCCTGAAGATAAATCTGCACCTTGTAGCCCTTCATGGCTCCAATTGCACTGACGGCGATTCCAGTGTTGCCGCTGGTGTATTCGATGAGGGTTGTTTTTTCGGGACTGATTTTTCCTTCTTTTTCAGCGTCCTCGATAATACGAAGGACAATCCTGTCTTTGATTGAGCCGATTGGATTAAAATATTCGACTTTGGCAAGCAAATGTGCCTTTAAGCCGTAAAGTTTTTCGTATCCATGCAGCCTCACAAGCGGCGTATGTCCCACAAGCTCAGTCAATGATTCATATATTTTTGCCATTTTAGTACCTCTTTTACTTTTCCGCGGTTCAGGCACAGCCTTCACCGAGACTCGCTAAAAACAGTCCACTGGACTGTTTTTTTAACGCTCCCTACCTATTTTTTACTTTCGGGATTGATGAATTTTTCGTTGCTCTGCTCGTACCACCATTTTGTGTATGGAAGCTTGATTCTGGCGGCAAGGTTTTTCTCGAATGAGCGGTTCGTTACCGTGTCTCGAATCAGTTTTGCAAAGCTCAAAGTTCCCTCGTAGCCAAAGACCGTGTATTCATCTGCAACGAAGACCGCCGCATACCCCTGCTTGATTGCCCAGACAGTAGTTCCCGGGTGGCGGCTAAAGTAAACGTCAGGCTTGTAGCGGTTCAAGATATTCAAAACCTCGTAGTTCTGCTGGTCGGCTACGGCAACCTTCATGTCTTTCGGACTGTTTTTCAAAAGATGCTCAAGGGCCGGCGGAACCTGACCGTTGTCGTACTTGTAGTCGTAGTGCCATGCAAGGGCGTATTCGATTGTCATGCCGAATTCCTGCAGGACACGTGCAATCTCGTAAGTAAAGCCCGGTCCCATTCCGATTACGGCGCGAAGGCCACGGAGCGGCTTGATTGCTTCTTCAATCTGAGGAATAAAAATCTCCCGCTGCTTTTTGATGTAGGCTTCAACCTGGTCGCGGCGACCGATTGCGTCCCCGATTCCCCGGAGCCAGGTTTCAAAGCCGGTGACTCCCGAATGGTTGATTGTGCGCACATAAGGCACTCCGTAAGTTTCTTCAAGGGCGTTTCCAAGATAAGTTCCCAGGGTTCCGCAGATACAAACAGTTGCCAGAGCCTCACTTAAGTGCGAAAGTTCTTCAATCGTCGAGTTACAGTAGAGTAACTGAGGCTCGGCATCAAAGACTTCCTTGAAAATCTTTGTAATCTGAGGGCGGGCGCTCTCGTAAAAGTTCTTGATGTTGATGATTCGTCGTTTTTCTTTAGGCGGCTTAACGATTCCCTGCAAAACCGCGTGGTCAGAAATGTCAAATCCCGATGCCCAGATTCGGCTCTTGAAGCCTTCGCAGTGAACCGGGATTACCGGAATCGGCAGCTCCTCGTTGATTTCGTCCGCAAGACCGTCAACATCCTCACCGATAACGCCAGAAACGCAGGAAGTAGAAATAAAAATCGCGTCGGGCTTGTAAGTGTCATAAGTGTGCTGAACGATTTTTCGCAGGTCGTTCATGGCACCGAAAACCGTGTCCTTTTCGTTCAAGTCCGTGCAGACAAATACAGAGTTCGTGGTTTTGTTGATTCTGGCCGCAATCTGCCCGAATTTTACGTTGTCGTTTGAGGCCATTGCGGTACAGCCTGCAGGTGCGTGGTAAACAACGGCCACGTTTCTGATTGCGGCAAGGGCGTTCAAGGCACAGCCTGAAAGGCAGGAGCTTGACTGGGAAAAGCATCGCTCACGGTTTTTGAGTGAGCCGCATTCCGAGCGGTAAACAAGAGTCTGAAGGTCTCCGGTAAAGCCCGTGATTGAGCCAAGACGGTTTTCACGGACTGCAAGATTTGCGTTTTTAAAATTATATGGCATGGTTATCTCCTTATAAACTCCGCGTTAGCGGCGTGCCATGGATGGCACGAATCGCAGTTTTGCCAACGGCAAAATCTGCTTGTGATAAAAAGTACACGGATGCTCCTGTGCGCAAGCACAAAGTTTTATAATTTCCTATATGCAAACGACACGAAGTGGCGTAAGTACTTTTTATCACGCCTCCTAAAGCTTCAATTTGCTCATTGCGGCTGAGAAAATCTGTTCAAGGAGGTGCAAACCTCCCGAATAGCCGGCAATGTGGTCGTTGATTACCAGTTTTTCAAGCATCGGGTAGCTTACGTTCACGTAGTGCGCCCCGATTTCAGCGGCAAGTTTTTTCTCCCAGTTAGAGCCGATTATGAGCGGAGTGCCCGCAAAGTCAGTCTTTCTGATTTGCTCATGAATGTCGTGTCCGTCTGTCGTGAACTGAACTTCTGCCTGAATTCCGTAGTTGAGGTTTGAAATCTCATTGGCAATCTGTGTGCGGAAGGCTTCCGGCGCATCGTCAGTGATAAAGACTTTCTCTGGGAAAAGTCCCATGTCGTTTACAAGGAATTTCGTAACCGCCATGGTGTACTGGCTGTCGCTGACAACAGTAAAGCGTTTTCCCAAGATTCGGGTTTCAAGAAGAGTATCTGCGAATCGCTCGATATAATAGTAGAATTCCGCTTCCTTCTCGTTGATGACCTTCTCAACTAAATCTTTGTCAGCACCGGTGAATTCCTGCACAGCCCGAAGAAATTTCGTTGTTTCGCTCGCTCCAATCGGAAGAATCGGGTAATGCAAAAGCGGAATCTTGAATTTTGTCTCAAGATATTTTGCGCTTTCCAAACCGACCCATGGCGAAATCAAAATTGTGAATTCAGCGCGGGCGGCATTCTTTATGTTTTCGATTCCACGGCCAAAGCCGAAGATTGTGTTTGGCTTTAACCCGATGGCAGAAATTAGATTTTCGATTTCACGCAAATTTCCAAGCCAGTAAGGATCCTGCTGAGGCGGGCCTGCAAAAATGTTGACCAGGCCTTTAATCGTTCTGCCGGCTTCTTCCCGCTCGTCCCGGATTTCAGGGCGGTTCAGGTACTGCTCAAAGATTGACTTTAAAATCCAGTCGTGACCCACATAGTTGTTGCCCTTGAAGCCGGGAGTTTTCGCCCAAATTACAGGCTTTTCTTCGTCTTCAAATTCCTTAGCAACTTCCTTAATGTCGTCTCCGATGATTTCACCCGTACAGCCTGAAAGCACCACGAACAAGTCAGCGTCGATTACCCGGAGCGCGTTGTGAATCGTAGAGCGCAACTTTTCCGCACCGCCAAATACAACTTCCTTCTCCGAAATCGAAGTACAAGGGAAGATGTTTGGGCTGTAGCGCCCGCTGGTTCCGTTGTTGTCGTTCAGTTTTGAAGCGCATCCAGGTCCCGAATGAAGGACAGGAATCGCCCCGGTAATCGACTGAACGGTCTGCATTGCAGCCAGCGCACACTTGTAACGCGGCTGGTCAAGAATTTTCGCCATAAAATACCTCTATAAAAAAATGTGAGGAAGTTTCCACTTCCGAATATTTTTTTTAATACCTCTTTTGTTTCCTTTCTTTTATTTTTTTTCTGAATTCATTGATTTTTGAGATTGCCTCGTCAATCGGTAGAACTATGTCGTAGGCGGTCACATCGTATTTTGCCAGTGCCCTGATTGCGTGGGGGCCTATGCGCGCCACAAGAACATAATCCACATCAGAGAGGGCTTTCGCAATTTCGTCCATTGGAGAAGAAGCCTCGCCTGCCCCATTGTGACCGCCGCAGGGAGAATCGCTTCCTTTCTGGGCCCCTCCGCAAGAGCCGCCTGAGCAGGCCGCCTGAACATCCCTCTCTTCCACATCCTCGAATTTGCCAGACTCTTCATCTACCTCAAAAATCAGGAAATTCGAAACATGACCAAAGTGAGAATCCACTGTTTTTCCGTCGCTTGTGGCGACCGCTACTTTGTATTTATCAGCCATGGGAAAAAGTCTCCTTCGTGTTCACACGACCCATGTAGATTTCACTTCCGATATCGTATTCCCCTGGAACTCCGATTGCGTCAGCCCGGCAGTGGGCACAGTGAGTGAAAATGTTGATGTAGGGATAAGCCGCTTTCCTGGCATTATCCAATTCCGTGAATGTGGGCGCATGAAGATCACGCAATTCATTTTGCGGAATCAGCGGAATGATATTGTAAATATGCGCCCCGGCATCCTTTACGGTGTATGCAATTTCTTCAATATGAGCGTCGTTGATTCCAGGGCAAAGGACAGTGTTTACTTTAATCAGCATTCCAGAATCAGCGACTTTTTTGATTCCCTCAATCTGGTTATGAATAAGGATTTCTGCCGCCTCAATGCCTGTGTAAATCTTTCCGTGATAAATGATTTTATTGTTAAGCTGGGCTTCAATCTCCGGCTGAACGGCATTTACCGTAACCGTAAGCGTGTCGATTCCAACTTCAATCAGTTCATCGGCTTTTTCGGGCAAAAGAAGTCCGTTGGTGCTCATACAGCGAATAAGCTGGGGAAATTCTTTTTTGACGAGGCGGAATGTTTCAAGGGCGTAAGGAGTTGCCAGCGTGTCGCCAGGGCCTGCGATTCCAACGACAGTAATCTCAGGACATCGCTCTAAAGCCCGGCGGATATACTCCAGGGACTCTTCCGGCTTGATTACAGTGCTTGTGACTCCCGGCCTGTTTTCATTTTCATTAATTTTACGGTCACAAAAGCGACATTCGATATTGCATCCAGGCGCGACCGGCAAATGGATCCGTCCCTTATTGTGTTTGTGCGGACCAAAACATGGATGCTCACGATAAATTGTCTCTTCATCAACTGCCATTACGTGTACCTCTGCATGAATATGAAGGATTTATCTTTTACCTATCGTTTTAGTAGGTTATAACAAAAACGATAATAATAGTCATTGCCCTTCCCCGTCAATAGGGTATATAAAAAATATATAACCTATTGACACAGTAGGTTATTCTCGCAATAATACCTTTACCTATCGCATTAGTAGGTAGAATTAAAATAACAATATTGAGGTACAAAATGGCAAAACGACTTAGACAGATAGCTATTTATGGAAAGGGTGGTATCGGAAAATCCACCACCACTCAAAATTTAACCGCTGGTCTTCTTGAACTTGGAAAAAAAGTCCTTGTAGTAGGATGTGACCCAAAGGCAGACTCAACACGGCTTTTGCTTGGCGGTTTGCATCAGAAAACAGTTTTGGACACAATCCGCGACAACAAAACAGAAATTAAACTGGAAGATTTGCAGAAAACCGGATTCAAGGGAGTACGTTGTGTAGAATCAGGCGGTCCAGAACCAGGTGTCGGATGTGCAGGCCGTGGTATTATCACTTCTATTTCCATGCTCGAAAACCTCGGGGCATATACCGAAGATTTGGATTATGTATTCTATGACGTACTTGGTGACGTTGTATGTGGTGGTTTTGCCATGCCAATACGCGAAGGTAAAGCACAGGAAATCTACATTGTAGCTTCTGGCGAAATGATGGCTCTTTATGCCGCAAACAATATCTGTAAGGGTATTGCCCGCTATGCTGAGCGTGGAGATGTGCGACTGGGCGGAATCATCTGTAACAGCCGAAATGTTGACAGAGAGCTGGACCTTTTACGCGCATTTACAAAAGAACTTAACACTCAACTTATTTACTTTGTTCCACGAAACAACATCGTTCAGCAGGCCGAAATCCGCAAGAAGACTGTAATTGAATACGCCCCGGATAGTTCACAGGCGCAGGTTTATCGCGATTTGGCTCAGGCTATCGATGAAAACACAAACTTTACAATACCTACTCCAATTACCCAGGAACGCCTTGAAGAAATCCTCATAGAAAACGGTATGATGGAACCAGAAGGAAACTATGTAATCTAATCAGCATTTATATATAATGTGTGCAGCAAAAAAAACTGCACACATATTTTCATTTAGGGTTTATTACAAACCCTAAAAACGGCGAAGTCAAGGCTTTAAGCGTATGCGTGCCTTGACTCGACGTATTCCAGGAGGAAGTCCATGAAATTCGACTTTAACAAAATCACAGACCGCCACGGTACAAATTCAATAAAATACGACCTAGCCGTTCAACGGGGTAAACCGGCCGACGTGTTGAGTCTGTGGGTTGCCGACATGGATTTTCCTACCGCCCCATGTATCACTGACGCACTTCGTGCAAGAGTTGACCACGGAATCTTTGGCTACTCGGTTCCAGGTAAAGAGTTTTACGACAGTGTAATTAACTGGCAAAAACGTGAACACAACTTTAATGTGGACAGAAGATGGATAGTCACCACACCGGGCGTTGTTTTTGCAATTGCCTGTGCAATCAAGGCATTTACAAAAGAA